>JAZNGE010000001.1:0-32784 GCA_045576315.1 Eubacteriales bacterium
ATCATTTTAAATGAGTAAGGTCGCTCGTAGACTACGAGCTTGATAGGTCGCAGATGTAAGTGCAGTAATGTATTCAGTTGAGCGATACTAATTGACCGAGGGCTTGAACTGCTTTCTACAAATAGCAGTTCGGCAAGCAAATGCAGAGCTTCGTTTTTCATCATACTAATTCGGTTTTTAATGGGTATTTACTAAGCTAAATATGTAAAAATCCTATAAAACAAAAAGCACCTCTAGCTCAGTTGGTAGAGCAACTGACTCTTAATCAGTGGGTCCAGGGTTCGAGTCCCTGGAGGTGCACCAAAATAAAACAGACCACCTAGTGTGGTCTGTTTTATTTTTTGCAACACACCCACTGTTAAGAGCCCTTGCTCTACCAATGCGTACTTCGTACGCGTAGAAACTGCCTCTTAATTTGCTATTCGTCGGACGACACGACGAATTACGCAAGATATTGCTTCGCAATATGCAAGGGTCCAGGGTCAAAATCTCTGTGTGAGATTTTGAGGGGAGCGGTGGAGTAAAGGCCTCTGAATTTGCGCGTTTGTAAAACGCCTTTGCAAAGATATTGTAGCTTGGCTACATATAATTTGCCAAGCAACACTTGCCAAAAGCAGGTTTTTTATGCTTTACTTATACAAAAAGTTATGGTATAATGAAAAAAAGAAAACTTTTGAGATGATTGATGGTGCGAATGTAGCTAATTAGAAGAAGCCAAAAGAAATATTGCAAAAAGAGCTTGTATGGAAGATGCGCGTTAACGACCATAAAGTTAGTGTATATCGAGGTTGATAAAGAATACCCAAGGGAGAAAACAAATGAAGGTGTGGATAATTCGACACGGGGAGAGTGAAACGAATGTAAACGGCCTGTGGACAGGCTGGCTTGATGCGCCGCTTACAGAAAAGGGCAGGGCGGACGCGCTCTCTGCGCAAAGGGCGCTTGCCGGTGTTGATTTTGATAAAATATATTCAAGTGATCTTGAAAGAGCGAGGATGACTGCCGAGATAGCTATACCCGGATGTGAATACGAGGTGACCACCTTGCTTCGCGAGGTGAACGTTGGAAACATAGCAGGAAAGCCGCTCGGCGTGGTGAAAAACAGCGATGGCGTCCGCATGAATAAGGACGGATACGCGGTGTTTGGCGGCGAGAGCAATCAGGAGTTTCGCGATAGGGTCTTGACGTTTATGAAGATGCTTGAGTCTGAAAAATGCGAGAATATTGCCGCCTTTTCGCACGCGGGCGTGCTTAAGGTGTTCTTGAACCTCGTGCTTGGCGTGAGCGTTCCGCAAGGTAGCGTGTACTGTGGCAACTGTGCCGTTGCGGTCTTTGAATACCGCGATCAGAAATGGAGACTTTACAGCTGGTTGAACGTTAACTAAAGGCGAAGTCCTACCCCGTGTGATATTTATTCGATAAATATTGACATTTTTCGCGGTGCGTGATATTATATTTGAGAATAAATTAAAGCTTGGGGATAGGGTTGCTATGACACAGTTAGCCTTTATTATGAGTACCTTGGCGCTTGCCTTGTACTCGTTGAGTTGTTTTTTAAGTAAAAAGCATTATTTGATAATACAGCTTGTCGTTACGGTGGTGGCGATCGTAAAGCACGAGATTCAGATCAAAAGACAGAACAAGTCAAACGAGATTGAACAAAACTAAAAAAGGCGGTAAGATCCGTGAAAATTGCAAGCTTTAACACGCAGCATTGCGAAAATTATATTAGCGGAAAGATCGATTTTCAGGCGTTTGCGGACGCCATTTTAAAGCTCGATGCCGACGTGGTCGGTCTTAATGAGATGCGCGGCGAGGGAAATGATCCCGAATACGAAGCGCAGATGGAAAAGCTTTCCGAGCTTACCGGAATGAAGTATTTTTACTTCGCAAAGGCGATAGACGTGGGCGAAAAAGGGCCTTACGGCAACGGAATTTTATCGAAGATCCCATTCGTCAACGTCGAAACGGTTTTGATTCCCGATCCCGCTGAAAAGAAAAGCAACGGATACTATGAAACCCGTTGCATTTTGAAGGCGAAATTAGAGGGTGACATTACCGTTCTTGTAACGCATATGGGCCTTATGCCCGACGAGCGAGAAAACGCGGTTCAAACGGCACTTCAGAATATTGAGGGCGAGCGGTGCGTGCTTATGGGCGATTTTAATATGAAGCCAAGCGATCCGACCTTGCGCCCGATCTATGAGCAAATGAATGATACCGCGGTGAAATTCGACGGGGAGAAAATGAGCTTTCCGTCAGATGCTCCCACTCGGAAAATAGATTACATTTTTACCTCGCGTGATGTTAAAATTATAGAGGCGGATATACCCGAGATGATCGCATCGGATCACAGGCCTCATACTGCGGTGGTCGAGTTTTTTAAATAACGTTATCGGAAAAGGAGTGCCAAATGAGCGAAAAAGTCAACATTTACGCGCCGCTTTATTACGGCGAGTTCTCCTGCATTGCCGACAAATGTCAGCATAGCTGCTGCGTTGGGTGGGACGTTTACATAGATGCGTTGACTATGGATAAGTATCGCGCTCTTGACACCGAGTATTCAAAGAGGATAATGGAGAGCATAAAGGGGGATGACGAGCCGCGGTTTCGTATGTGCGCTGACGGGCGTTGTCCGCATCTTGACTCTAACGGACTGTGCAGGATTATTTCCAACGAGGGCGAGGAATATCTGTCGGACATCTGCCGCGAGCATCCAAGGTTTTATAACCGCTCATCAAGAGGTGTTGAGGTCGGGCTCGGAATGGCGTGTGAAGAAGCGGCGAGAATAATTCTTTCGTCGGATTCTTACCGCGATTTTGTTGTCGTAGGCCAAGGGGAGAGTGATGCTCCCTGTGCGGAGTTTGACGCGCTTGGCGAGGTCGAGAAAATATTTGACATACTCTCCGGCGGTGCGGTTTATTCCGAGCGACTTGCGCTTATATATGAAATGTACGGTGTATCTCCCGCTGCGCTGACTGACGCGGAATGGCGAGAGCTGCTCTCGGGGCTTGAATACCTCGACCAAGAAGATAAAAAGCTGTTTTCCTCATACTCGTCAGACGTAGCATCCACGGGCGATGCGGACAAGCTTGTTGAACGCGCGCTTGCGTATTTTGTATACCGTCATTGTGTGTCGGCATCTGATGAAGCCGACTTTCGCGCGTCTTTGGGCCTTGCGCTTTTTCTTGAGAGGCTCTTTGCCTCGATTATCAACAAAGAGGGCATAAAAGAGGTATTACCCGCCACCCGTGTAGCGCGAATTATATCCGAGGAGCTTGAATATTCCGAGGAAAACACCGATCTTATCAGGCTGGAATTTTGGTTTTAAGCACAAAATACGAAAAAGGAGTGGTTTTTATCACTCCTTTTTCTTGTATAACGAAAACCACGCGATAGTCGCGTGGTTCAAAAGAGGCTCTGCCGATGAACAGAAAGCAAATAAAAAGCAAGGGCAGAATATTTTTGTGTCAAAGGCTCCCTTGTGTAAAGGGAGCTGTCAGCGAAGCTGACTGAGGGATTGTCAAATGCTACGGAAATAACAAAAAAGGGGAAGAGGAAGTAAGTAACAATCCCTCCGTCATTTTCTTGCGAAAATGCCACCTCCCTTTACACAAGGGAGGCTTATGGTGAAGCCCGTTTACGGGTAGCAAGTAACAATTGCATGGCTGGCAGGCCAATACACGACGCACTTGTGCGTAGCCAGTAACATTTAGGGTTTTACCCGAAACTGAAATACCCCCGGTTTGACCGGGGGCTTTTTGTTGATCATTTTGAAGAAAACATCAATATTATACACATTTATATTGATATTAAGTATTGATTTTGTAGCGGCGCTTGTTTTATACTAATGTTGATATATAATGCATCTAAAGGAGGATTTTTGGCATATGAAATTAAGAGCACCGTCAGTACCGATCTTTACGGTCGATCCTTATTTTTCGGTATGGTCACCGAGCGAAAAAGTCAATTTTAAGGAATTACAGCATTGGACAGGGGCAAAGAACGACGTCCACGGCGTTGTCGTGATCGACGGCGAGTCCTATTCCTTTCTCGGCTACGACAGAAATATGAAGAAGATACCGCAGGTGTCTATCGATATAGACGCCCTTTCCACAAGGTGCGTGTTTGAGAATGACAGAATAAAGCTTAACGTCAATTTTATGACACCTCTGCTTCCCGACGATCTCGATCTTTTTACCCGTCCCGTGTCCTATATGGGCGTAACGTATGAGAAAAAGGACGAGTCGGTAAAGACGGTGTCCGTCAAGCTGCTTATAGGCGACTCCCTTTGCCTTAACAGAAGGGCAGAGAAGCCTACCGTGACCGAGCAGGTCGACATCGAGGGTGTTTCCGCAATCAGAATAGGCAACGAGCAGCAGTCACCTCTTAACAGAAGCGGCGACGATCTTCGTATCGATTGGGGCTACGCCTACGTTGGCGCTGTCGGCAAGGCAATATGCGAAACCACAAAGGTGCTTTGGATAAAGCATATCTCGGTCGAGGCAGATCTTGCCGCAGGCAAGGAGCAGCTCTTTATGGTCGCATACGACGACCTCGGGGCTTCCATCAATTATTTCGGCAAGACACTTCCGTCCTATTGGAATAAGGACGGCAAGAAAATAGAGCAGGCGATAGCAGAGGCTGCCGCCGATTACGAATTGCTCAAATCGCGCTGTGCCGCTTTCTCGCGCGACCTTTGGCAAAGGGCAGAGGCAGCAGGCGGCGAGAAATATGCCGAGCTTGTTTCCCTTGCGTACAGACAGGTCGTTGCCGCGCACAAGCTTGCGGTAAACGATGGCGAGCTTCTCTACATCTCCAAGGAGTGCTTCTCCAACGGCTGTGCGGCTACCGTTGACGTTTCCTATCCCTCGATACCTATGTATCTTTTCTACAACACCGAGCTTATAAAGGGAATGCTCCGTCCGGTATACAAATTTGCCGCAACAGATGCTTGGAAGTACGATTTCGCACCGCATGACGTAGGACAGTATCCGCTTGTTACCGGTCAGGTATACGGTCTTGATCGCGCGACGGGCGAGCTGAAATTTGAAAGTCAGATGCCGGTTGAGGAGTGCGGCAATATGATAGTTATGGAAGCCAACGTAGCTATCGCGGACGGCAACGCAGATTTCGCGCGTGAGCATATCGACGTGCTTAAGGGCTGGTGCGAGTACCTTATCAAGTATGGCGACGACCCCGAAAATCAGCTTTGCACGGACGACTTTGCCGGTCACCTTGCTCACAACTGCAATCTTTCGCTTAAAGCGATAGTCGGTATTATGGGTATGTCCATAATTTGCAAGCTCCTCGGTGACATTGAAAGTTCCGAGAATTATGAATCTATCGCAAGAGAGAAGGCAAAGGGCTGGTGTGAGCGCGCGAGAAACTCCGACGGCTCGTATCGCCTTGCCTTTGACAAGGACGGCTCGTACTCTATGAAGTATAATATGGTATGGGACAAGATATGGGGCACGGGATTGTTCTTGGACGGGGTTTATAAAGACGAGATCGACTCGAATTTCACCCGCTTTAATGCTTACGGCATGCCGCTTGATTCAAGATGCGATCAGACAAAGTCGGATTGGCTCGTCTGGACGGCAACGATGGCAGAGGATAAGGACACCTTCGAGCGATTTGTTGAGCCGCTTTGGCGCTTCTACAACGAAACTCCCGACCGCATCCCGATGTCCGACTGGTACGACACCGTATCCGGCAACTACATCGGCTTCATTCACAGGACGGTGCAGGGCGGTCTGTTTATAAAGATGCTTGACGAGTCCAAAAAGCTTAAAATCAAATAAGATCAAAGTGCGGACGCGGTATATCGTGTCCGCATTTTTTCGTTAACACAAATTCGTATCGGTCATAGGATAATAGAGAGGGATTGCCGACCTCAAAAAATATGAATGAAGAAACGATGCTCCTCTCGCAGCTTAAGCCCGGGGAGCAGGGTACGGTAGAGCGCGTTTGCGAGGACTCCGCCATGCGGCGCAGATTGCTTGATATAGGTCTTATACCCGGCACTGCGGTCGCGTGCCTTGGGGTGAGTCCGCTTGGCGATCCGCGCACCTATCTTGTGCGCGGCAAGATGATCGCGATAAGATCGCGCGATGCTGTGAGTGTTGTTATTCGGGGGTGATCGGTTGGGTAGATCGAGAGGGAGTAAAAAGTCAAACACCGGGGGGCGTGTAACGTCTTCTTGCGAAAAATGCGGGCTTACGGTTGCCCTCGCTGGCAATCCGAACGTTGGCAAAAGCACGGTTTTCAATTCCTTGACAGGTATGCGCGTGCATACGGGCAACTGGGCGGGGAAGACCGTCGAGGTGGAGAGCGCATCCTCGTGTGGCGGCATTACCTTTGTTGACATACCCGGCACGTACTCCTTGCTTTCTCACTCGGACGAGGAGAGAATAGCGCGTGACTATATAGTGTTCGGCGGTGCTGACGTTACGGTCGTCGTTTGCGATGCCTGCGCCCTTGCGCACAACTTAAACCTCGTGCTTCAGATAATAGAAACGGGCACATCAACCGTCGTTGCCGTCAATATGATGGACGAGGCGAAAAGAATGGGCGTCGAGGTAAGGCTTGATGCGCTTTCGCGCGCACTCGGAGTGCCCGTCGTCGGCACTGTCGCACACAAGAGGGCAACACTGTCAAAGCTCGTTGATGCAGTATGCACGTCAGCTGGCGGCACAGGTACGCTTGTGCGGTATCCCGATGCCGTAGAAGCGGCAGTATCTCCGCTTTATAAGCTGATTTCAAGGTATGAGAAAAACGAGCGGCGCGCCCGCTTTTTAGCCCTGCGCCTTGTGGACTCCGACGAGGATATGAGAAAGAGCATAATAGACTATCTCGGAGTGGATGATAGGGGGGCGTGTGAAGTTTTTCACGCTGTTGAGGGGGTCGTGGCCGACCTTTTTGACGTCGGAATAACCCTTGACGGATATACGGATATTATAACCTGTGCAATAGTTGATACAGCCGGCGGCATCGCCGACTCTGTCACACGTGGCGCTGACGGGGTATATAAGCGCACAAGGCGGATAGATAAGATACTTACCGGCCGCTTTCTTGCGTATCCCGCTATGCTGCTATTGCTCACCGCGGTGCTGTTTATCACACTCTCGCTCGCGAGCTACCCATCCGCCTGGCTGTCCGCTCTTTTTGCTTATGGCGAAACACTTTTGACCCGACTTTTTGAGTATCTTTCAGCTCCCGATTGGGTGCGCGGACTATTGCTTGAGGGAATGTATCGTACGCTCGGGCAGGTAGTGGCGGTAATGCTGCCGCCAATGGTCATATTTTTCCCAATGTTTTCCTTGTTAGAGGATTCGGGATACCTACCGCGCGTGGCGTATAACCTAGACCGTCCGTTTTGTGCATGCGGTGCGTGCGGCAAGCAGTCGCTCACTATGTGTATGGGGCTCGGCTGCAACGCCGTCGGCATAGTCGGCTGCCGCATAATCGACTCTCCGCGTGAGCGCAGACTTGCCATACTCACAAACAGCCTTATGCCCTGTAACGGCAGGCTGCCAATGCTGCTCACCTTGATAACGGTGCTGTATATGTTTTGCTTTGACGGCGGCGGCTCGTGGCTTGTCGCGCTGACGCTCTCGTTTATGATAGTATTATCCGTGCTTGTCACGCTGCTCGTGAGCCGTATTCTCTCGTCCACCATTCTTCGCGGCGAGAGATCCGCCTTTACGATAGAGCAGCCGCCCTACCGCCGCCCCCGCTTTTTTCAAACCGTATATCACGCCCTGACCGACAAGTGCGTATCGGTGCTTCTGCGCGCCGTCTTGGTCGCGTTGCCTATGGGCGCGCTGATATGGCTTATGGCGGCAATAAAACCCGGTGGGATCAGTATTCTTGCACACGTATCGGGTTTTTTAGAGCCAATCGGCAGATTTTTCGGTATGGATGGCGCTGTTTTGCTCGCGTTTATGCTCGGCATACCGGCAAACGAAATAGTCATACCGATACTGACGGCGATATATTCCTCGGCATCCTCGCTCGGCACCGAGATGAGCGCCGAGTATATGAGCGCGATCTTTCTTGATCAGGGCTGGGACTGCGTGACGGTCATCTGCACGGCGATATTCGCCCTCTTCCATTGGCCCTGCTCCACCTCGCTTATAACGGTGTATAAGGAAACGAAAAGCCTGCGCGACACCGCCATCGCCTTTGCCATTCCGACCCTTGTCGGACTCGCGCTTTGCGCAATCGTCGCAAACGTCGCACGCATATTCATATAGATCACGTAAAGTGGGTATATTATTATATACCCCTTTATTTTTATTTTGATGTTGACAAGTCAACATTTATGTGCTATAATGAAGGTGAAATAACATTTCGAGGAGGACTGAAAAAATAAAAGACATTCTTGAAAATGGCGACAGATTCGAAAAGTTTGTTAATCTTATCGTCGCAGCACACAAGGGAATCAGCCGCGTTAAGCAGGATGTTGCTGCCGATACTTCGGTAAAGGGCGTGCATACCATGTGGCTGTACAAGCTCCTTAAAAATCCGGACGGTCTGACCGCTTCTGAGCTTGCAGCAGAGAATAATATTGACCGCTCACTCATATCCCGCGAGCTTACAACTCTCGCCTCTGACGGTTATATAACCATTGATTCACAGGGTAAGAAGAGGGGCTACAACTCCCGTATAAAGCTGACTGAAAAGGGAAGGGAGCTTGCCGACAGGATCGCCAAGATAGGCTACGAGGCACAAAGATTGATAGGTGATGGCGTTGACGAGAGCGATCTTATAGTCTTCTATAACACCCTCGAAAAAATATGCTCTAACTTTGAAAAACTTGAAAATTCAGAAAAGGAAAATTTGATATGAAAACAGACCTTATACACCCCAAAAGAGAATATACCGATATGCGCCATCTCGTTGAGGATTCCGGCGAGAGATACAGCGACAGAATAGCATACTCCTTCCGCAAAAAAGCAAGCGATAAGGAAAAGGTTGAGATAACCTTTGACAAGGTTCGCGACGACGTGCGCGCGCTTACCACCGAATTCCTCTCTCGCGGATATCAGGGCAAGCACTGCGCCATCATAGGCAAAAACTCTTACGAGTGGTACCTTTGCTACCTCTCTCTTCTCTCCGCGGATGCCGTTATAGTTCCCCTCGACCGCGATTGGCTTGCAAACGACCTTTCCGAGACGGTTCTTAAGGCAGAGTGCGAGGTGCTTATCTGCGACCCCGACATCGCCGAGAAGACCGCTGTCATCAAGGAAAGATGCGGCATCAACGACATTTACACGCTCGCCCCCGAGGGTGAGAATTCCGTCGGTGCTTTGGTCGAGGCAGGCAAGCCTAAATTTGCCGAAAGCTCCGAGGCTTACTTTGGCACAAAGCTTGATCCCGACAAGATGCAGATACTCGTATTCACCTCGGGCACTACCGGTAAGGGCAAGGGCGTTATGCTCACCACCGGCAACGTTCTCTCCGACCTTTCTGACGTTATCCCTTACGTTGACTTTGGTAGTAAGACCGTCGGCGTTCTCCCGCCCCACCACACCTTCGGTTCGAGCGTAATGATAGTCGGTCATATGATGATCGGTACAGAGATCTATATTTCCAGCGGCATCAGATACGTTGCAAAGGAGCTTAAAGAGGAGAAGCCCGAGCATATGGTTCTTGTTCCCCTTTATCTTGAAACCTTCTACCGTAAGATACTCTCCAACATCAAATCGCAGGGCAAGGAAAAGCTCGTGCCCAGAATGATGAAGATATCCAATTTCCTTCGCAAGATCGGTATAGACGTGCGCAGAAAGCTGTTCAAGTCTATTCTTGCGGCGTTCGGCGGCGAGATCAAGATGATCATTTCCGGCGGCGCGGCTCTCAACTCCGAAATGGTTGATTTCTTTAACGGAGTCGGCATCTCCACCCTTAACGGCTACGGCATTACCGAATGTGCGCCCATCATCTCCGTAAACCACACCAAGCGCAACATCAAGGGCAGTATCGGTATTCCTCTTGATATCGACACAGTCAAGATCTCCGAGCCTAACGAGGACAACGAGGGTGAGATCTGCGTAAAGGGCTCAAACGTTATGCTCGGGTACTTTAAAGATCCCGAGGCTACAAAGGATGCCTTTGACGAGGAGGGCTACTTTAAGACCGGTGACTACGGTAAGTTCGGTCCTCAGGGCGAGCTTTATATCACCGGACGTAAAAAGAACCTTATCATTCTCTCCAACGGTAAGAATGTTTACCCCGAGGAGATCGAAAACGAGCTTAACACCACACCCGGCGTGCTTGACATCATCGTCTACGAGGGTCAGTCCAAGAGAGGTATAGAGCATAATGCCATCGTTGCCGAGATCTATCCCGATAAGGAATATATCGAAAAGAACGGCATCGAGGACGTAAAGAAGCATCTTCAGCCCTATATCGACGCCTACAACCGCGGCGCAGTTCCTTATAAGAAGATCGCTATCGTTAAGGTGCGCGATGAGGAGTTCCCCAAGAACACCCTTCGTAAGATCATGCGCTTCAAGCTTGATATGACTATTGACTGATAAAATGGAAAATTCAAAGAACTTTTCACGTCGCCATTGGCTTATACTTCTGCTTTTTGGCGCGATAGGACAGATCGCCTGGTCGGTTGAGAATATGTACTTTAACCTCTTCGTTTTTGATACTATTGCTCCCGACCTCGAGGCGATAACCCTTATGGTACAGCTTAGCGGCATCACCGCAACGGTGGTGACTCTCGTTGCCGGCACTCTCTCCGACAGGGCGGGCATGCGCCGCAAATTCATCTCCGTCGGATATCTCATCTGGGGTATCACAGTCGCGCTCTTCGGCTTTATCTCACCCGACACGATCGATGTTTTATTTAACACGGGTGCGGCAAAAGCCATAGAAATCGCGCTTGCAACCGTAATTGTCGGCGACTGCGTTATGACACTTTTCGGCTCAACGGCAAACGATGCCGCATTTAATGCTTGGGTCACCGATAACACCACTACCAAAAACCGCGGCGCAATAGAGGGCGTAATTTCCATACTTCCTCTTATCGCAATGCTGATAGTTGCCGGCGGCTTCGGTATGCTTGTTTCGGCACTCGGATATTCGGTGCTCTTTCTCATTCTCGGTATCGTTATTACCGCGTGCGGCGCGGCAGGTCTGTTCATCATTAAGGACAGCCCGGATCTTCGCCCCTCGGGCAGCATGAAGGACATCTTCTACGGATTTAAGCCCTCGGTAATAAAGCACAACCCCGCCTTTTACATTTGTCTTATCATTATTCTTATATACGGCATTGCCTGCCAGGTGTTTATGCCCTATATGATAATATATATGAAGACTTATCTCGGCTTCAGCGTAGTTGAATACAGCGTCGTGTTCGGTATAGCAATACTCCTCGGTGCCGTGATCAACCTCTTCCTCGGTCGCCTTTCTGACAAGATGGACAAGGTAAAGCTGCTTTACGTTGCGACCGTGGTAATGGCGCTCGGACTTTTCGCGATGTATATGTCGCGCGATATGGGCAAAACCGCCGATCTCATCCTCTTTGGTATATCCGGCCTTGTGATGATATGCGGCTACATATTCGTCTGCGCGCTCGTCGGCTCGACTCTGCGTGATGCGACCCCGACCGATGCCGTAGGTAAACTGCAGGGCGTAAGAATGGTATTTTCCGTGCTTATCCCTATGATAATAGGCCCTATGATCGGCAATGCCATTAACAGCGCGCGCAATATTCCCATCGACTCAACAAGCGCGGATGCTATGACGACCGCGTATATGCCCGCTCCGGAAATATTCCTTGCAGGCTCGCTTATAACACTTTTAATGCTTGCTGTAATTCCTTTTCTTAATAAGAAGCTTAAAAGATAATAAGTAATAAGCTAATTATATTAAATAAAAATACGGCTTGGATAACACTTCAAGCCGTGTTTTTAGAACAATTTCAAAAAAATTAGAAAAATTCTAAAAAATTTCAAAAAACCTATTGACAAATTAAAATCGGTAGTGTATAATGCTTATAGAATGATTCCAAAAAACTAATAATCATTCTAAAAAACCTAAAGGAAAAAAGCTATGACAAAACAAAGAGCAGCGATCCTTGAGGTTATTCGTTCTGACAGATGCCGTCACTACACGGCAGAGGAGATCTTCGAGCTGGCTAAGCAAACACTTCCGACAATTTCACGCGCAACTGTGTACAACAATCTTCACGCGCTTGAAGAGGAACAGATGATACGCAGGCTTACCGCAGAGGATGGCAGCTCAAGATACGACAGCTCCTTTATCCCGCACGGACACTTGTACTGCTCATCTTGCGGACAGATAACCGATTTTACCATACCCGGCTTTGCCGAGGTCCTCGGCGAGAGGGCAGAGTGCATTGTAGACTCCTACGAGTTAAAAATACGCGGTATCTGCAAGGAGTGCCAAAAATCAAGCGAATAATTCACACGGGTACGACTTATAATTAATAAGCAATACTAATTAAACACAATAAAACTAAAAAAAACAAAACTTATTTTTAAGGAGAATCAAACAATGAAGGAACTCAAGGGAACTAAAACTGAACAGAATCTTATGACTGCGTTCGCAGGCGAGTCTCAGGCAAGAAACAAGTACACCTATTTCGCATCCGTAGCAAAGAAGGAAGGCTACGAGCAGATCGCAGCGATCTTCCAGCAGACCGCTGATAACGAGAAGGAGCATGCTAAGCTCTGGTTTAAGGCTCTTGGTGGCCTCGGCGATACCGCTGCTAACCTTGCAGCAGCTGCAGAGGGCGAGAACTACGAGTGGACCGATATGTACGACACCTTCGCTAAGGAAGCAGAGGAAGAGGGCTTCAAGGCTCTTGCATTCCAGTTCAGAGCAGTTGCCGCTATCGAGAAGGCACACGAGGAAAGATACCGCGCGCTTCTTAAGAACGTAGAGATGCAGCAGGTATTCGAAAAGGGCGAAATGACCATGTGGGAATGCCGCAACTGCGGTCATCTCGTAATGGGCAACAAAGCACCCGCTGTATGCCCTGTATGTGCGCATCCGCAGTCATTCTTCGAAGTTCGCAAGGAAAATTATTGATTGTAAATTTTGGTCCTAACCGCCGTTTTTTCGCAGGCTCGGCGTAGGTAACTACGCCTTCGGCAAAAAGAACGACGCTTATGCCTAAAAATTTCCTAACTGATAACCTAAAACAAAAAACGCCGCAAAAACGGCATAAGTAAAGCCCCGTGTGAAATTACACGGGGCTTTTTGATTTGGAAGAATAAATTACTTGTTGTACTTATTCCATCCGTATTCGTTGTATATTACGCCGTCATCGGTGTGTACAGCTACGATGCTTACTTTGTAAGCCTTGCCGTTCCAGTTGCAGATAACTATATCAACGGTGATCTCCTGGCCAACATAGTTCTTAAGGAAGGAGTAATCTCCCTCGCCACCGGGGCCGTAAAGGGTTACGGTGGTAGATCCGCAGGTGAGTTTGTAGTTTTTGGAATAGCCGCCGGATACAAATTCAACAGTTCCGGTTACGGTGTAGATCTTGGTGGTATCTGCTGCTGCAATAGCCTCGTCAAGGGTCTTGTCGGTTACTACGGTATCGGTGGGAAGGGTGTGTGCGCCGTAGTTGTTAACAAGAACCTCAACCTCGGTGATGCAGACCTGGGTAGACTCACGAAGGGTTCTGATACCCTTGATAACGATCTCGTTGCCGATGGTAACCTGCTTGAATATGTCTGCTACGCCGTATACAGCGATCACGCCGGTCTCGTCTACGAGGTAGAAGCCTGCTACATTTGAATGTACGATAGAAGGACCTACGATACCCTTAACGATTACCTCGGTTCCTGCCTCGGTATTGATCGCCTCGGATACGGTAACGGAGTCTGCTGCGCTGGGCTCTCTTACGAGAATTTCAACAGTTTCTTCATACGTGGTGCCGTTGTACGAGCCAGTGATGGTGACGGTAGCAGTGCCGAGACCTACGCAGTTGAAGGTTACGGTGCCGTTATCGTTGGTGAAGCTTACTACATTGGTATTGGAAGAAGAATAGGTAAGAGTAGCGCCGGTGAAGCCGAGAAGCTCGGAGTCGACCGAGGTTACAAGATTAAGTGCGGGGTTGCCGGTGTAGGTGTTAAGGAACTGGCCTACACCGTAGTACTTAACTGCGAATTCTGCAGCCTTGGTGGTGTCAAAGGTGTAGTTGTTGTCCTCTACCTTAACGGGGAAAAAGCGGAACAGGCAGTCAGAGGTGGTGGACTTCGCATTAAGTGCGGTGAGATATACGGTGCAGATCTTGCCGTCGTACTGATCAAGCCATGCAAAGTCGCTACCGTTGCACTGGGTGTATACGTACGAGCCGGTTACACCGTCGAGGTCGTTGATGTAGTAGTTAACAAATCCGCTTCCGGGAACCTTGCTAACAAGAGCGGTAACCTTGTAAACGAGAGTGGTGATATCCTCGGTTACGGGGGTATCCATAATTGCCTTTACGGTAGACTCGGTTATCCAGGTCTTGTCAAACTCGTTGTTGCCGTTGTCGTTATCAACGAGAGTAGCGTTTTCGAGCTGGTTGCAGCCCTTGTAATCGAACTTCTGTGCGTTGTTCTTTTCGGTATCAAGTATCCAATAGGTCTTCGCACCTGCAACGGTGATCTTGTTACCTACTGCAACACGTGCGGCAACGTCGCCGTCGTAAACGTAGATAGAGGAGGTCTCGTCAACGAGGATAACGCCCGCGGGGATCTTGCCGTTTGCGTAGGTGATCGCTGCTACAACACCGTCGATCTTAAGAAGCGCGCCGGTTTCGGCGGCTCTTGCCTCTGCGATGGTAGCCTCGGTGTATTGGCTGATGTCAGCCTCTATGTGTTTGAACTCGATGATCCAAGCGCTCTTGATCTCGGGCTCGCCCTTAAAGGCCTGAAGAGTACAGTAAAGAAGAACCTCGTCGCCTGCATAGGGCTTGTCAGCGAGAGCTGCGTAGCCGTCAACGCCGTCTGCGCCGTAGCTGCCGTATACCGAGAGAGTACCGGTAGCATCCTCGATGATCATTGCGCCGTAAGCGGCGTTGGTTACCGACTTAACGGTAGCCTTGATATAGTATCTTTCGGTAGTGGTGTTCTCACCCGCCTGGTTGCAGATGGTGATCGCCTCTGCGATGGTGATGGTCTCAATGGGCATATCCGCATCGCATCTGTCACACTTTTTGTCGGCGTTTGCGTCGATGTGGTTATCTCCGCAGGGAACCTGCTGACCGCAGAATTCGCACTTAAAGTCGCCGTCTAAGTCCACGTGCTCGCAGACAGTTTCCGGCGGATTGTCGGAGCATGCGGCGAACGAAAGGACGAGAGTCAGCGAAAGGAGTATCAAGAGAAGCTTTTTCATAGTTCTACCTTTCTTATTATAAAATTAGTTTACCACCCATCATTTTACTCTATTTTTTGACAAAAGTCAATAGCTGCATTACTAAAATATTACTTGACGCTTCCACTTGAAAAAATCACTTTACTGTGATATACTTTATGTAGAATTAAAATAAGGAGTCAAGCTCAAATGAAAATACTTATTGCCGACGACGAGTCGGAGATTCGCAACGTACTTCGCATAATGCTTGAAAATAAGGGCTACGAGGTCCTCGAGGCTGCAAACGGTCAGGACGCAGTCAAGGCCGCAAACGAAAATAAAGATATAGACCTCTGCGTTATGGATATAATGATGCCCGTGATGTCGGGCGTGGAGGCTACGGCGCATATTCGCCGCTTTTCCGACATGCCGGTGCTTTTCCTCACCGCAAAGTCCCTCGATGCCGACAAGATGCGCGCATATTCGAGCGGTGGCGACGACTATATAGTCAAGCCCTTTTCACCTCGCGAGCTTCTTTTGAAGGTCGAGGCGCTCACAAGGCGCTACAACATCTACAACCATAAGCAGACCGACGTCGATGCGGTAAGACTGCCGTATGGCATTATCGTCACTCCCTCGCGCAGAGAGGTAGTCAAAAACGGCGAGACCATAGATATTCGTGACAAGGAGTACGAGGTTCTCCTTTGTCTTATAAGAAATCGCGGAAGCGTGGTAAGCGCGGAGAAAATATACGAAAGCGTATGGGGCGAGATACCGCTGCCATCGTCCAACAATACCGTAACCGTGCATATACTCAACCTTCGTCGCAAGCTGGAGGACGATTCCGCACAGCCAAAGCTGATAAGAACTGTGTGGGGAAGGGGATACCAGATTGATTAAGCGCGCACTTTTAAAGGTTGCAAAGAGGCTCGCGTCCCTTCGTTTCCGTTTTCTTGTCGTGTTCTTTTTTGCGGCGCTTATCGGCGCGGGAATTTATTTCACCCTTCACGCCACGGCGATAGCCTATATAGACACCGTCTACACGAGCGAGGAAAACAAAAAGGAGCGCGAGAGAAACTACCTTAAGGATCTTAACGATTTCATAAGGGAAAACAAGGTCTCGCTTACCGACACGTCGAAAATATCCGATTGGGTAAGAGAGAACAAATACGTTTACCTTTTGATCTCAAAGGAAGGCGAGATATTCTTCACCTCTGACGATGCCATTGAAGAGGATGGCAAAGCTCCCGAAAATCCCGATGGCAGCGGCGGCTTGGAGGGCGGTGAGGCAGAGGACGATAAGGACGGCAACGGCGGTATTACCGTTACCTACCCCTCGCGTGATCAGCTTCTCGAATACGCAAAGGCTAACGATATGCACCCCATAGAGCTTACCGACGGTTTTGCGGCTGCTTCGTTTGCCGAGTTTACCGAGTATCTTTATTATGACGTAGCGAATATAGCAACGCTGGTTTTGGCGTTTATGTTCGTTATGTTCGTTATGCTTATGTACATCAGGCGAGTGACGGGACGTATCCTCGATCTCGGTGAGGACGTTAACGCCGTCGCGGCGGGTAACACGTCCAGCGTTATTGCTATAAACGGCAAGGATGAGATAGCTACCCTTGCTGCGAACGTTGAAAATATGAGAAGCTCGATGGTGGAGAATTACGAAAAGGAGAAGGCGGCGCTGAATGCAAACAGCGAGCTTATCACCTCTATGTCGCATGACATACGTACCCCCCTTACCGTTCTTCTCGGATACCTCGATATTATGCGTGCATCATCCGAGGGCAACGAGGAGATGCAGGCGTATATCAAAGCGGCAGAGTCAACCGCACTTCGACTGAAAAGACTTTCCGACGATATGTTTGGATATCTTCTCGTGTTCGGCAACTCAAATTCACAGCCCGTGCTTGAAGAATACAATGCCGATACCCTGATAGGTCAGATGCTTTCGGAGCATATGCTTCTTATAAGCGAGAGCGGATACAATATAGACGCCTCGGCAACAGATTATAACTCCATCGTAGGCAAAAAGATCGTCACCGATCCGCAGAGTCTTGTGCGTATATTCGACAATGCGTTCTCCAATCTTTATAAGTATGCGGACAAGCAAAATCCCATTAAAATATCTATAAGGGCGGAGGCGTGTGACATTATCGTTGAAATTTCCAATCATATTCGCCACGACGGAGAAAAGGTTGAGAGCAACGGTATCGGTCTTCGCACCTGCAAAAAGCTTGCCGAGCAAATAAATGCCGGCTTTGAATTCGGCGGCGACGGCGAGACGTATTCCGTCAAGCTCACCCTGCGATCAGAATAACAAAAACGCGACTCACCTAGGTGAGCCGCGCTTTATTTTAGCGTATAGATTCTATTATTTCGCGTATATCCTCGTCAAGCCTTTCAAGCTCCAGGGCAAACTCGCGCGTGCTGACTCTGAGTCCGCCGCTTCCGAGAACTATTCTTTGCTCCTCAAGGTCGCTGGTAACTACTCTTACGGTGTGCTTTCCGGCAAGGGAGCTTGTCGTTTTTTCAACGTAGGCATCAGCCGTTTCGTTTTCCCTTGTGTAAACGACCAGCACTCCGTTTATTTCCTCCTCGCTTCCTTCGCCGCCAAGTCTTTTGTAGGCATCGAAAACGATTATGCACTTGCACTTTCTGAATGCGGAGTAGCTGCACATTATACGTATGAGAATGTCGCGTGCAAGGGATATATCCATCTCTGCATATCGGCGTAAAAACTCCCACGCAAAAATCATATTATATCCGTCGATGATCACATAATCTTCACCACGTGGGCGGATTTTTCGTGCCTTTTCTTTGGTTTCGGGTGCAGAATTCTCTACCTTTTCGGATACCTTTCGCGGCTTTATCTTGCCATAGGTGGACTCGAAAATGCGCATCAGCTCCTTGTCCTCCTCGACTGTGCCGCGGTAGTCTACCTTGATAGGTCGGTAGGCGCGCTCGGTCATAACGACCTCCTCGCAGCCCTCGTCAGACTTGACGTGCATCATCTCGTCTGCCTCATTCCACGGCACTACGTAGCCCGATCCGTTTTTGCAGAACACCGAGTTCGGCGTGTTGCGCTCGTCAAGCTCGGGTGAATATCCGCGCTCTGCAATTACCTCGTCCGCGTTATGACAGGGCTTGTACGGTCCTATCTGCATTGTGATACGCCCCTCGCCCTTGGTAAAGGCACGCAGACGTGTCGCATAAGAGCGCATGGTCGCAACAGGGCAGTTTCCCGTAAGCACGGCGGTCGATTCGTATATCTCGGGCGCGTTCGTAACACCACCCATTTCGTCTATATCCGTCATCGCCTTGCCGAGATTTTCGGTCGGAAGCTCTATTCTGAAATCAAAGGTAGGCTCAAGAAGCACCGATCTCGCTTTCATAAGTCCTTGTCTTATCGCGCGGTAGGTCGCCTGGCGGAAATCTCCGCCCTCGGTATGCTTCTGATGCGCGCGACCTGCGACGAGAGTTATCTTCACGTCGGTCAGAGGCGAGCCGGTAAGCACACCCTTATGCACGCGCTCTTCAACGTGTGTTATTATCAGCCTTTGCCAATTCGTAGCCAAAAGGTCGGTGGAGCAATCGGTGTCGGTGACGATTCCGCTTCCCTCGGGCAACGGCTCGATGGACAGATGCACCTCGGCATAGTGGCGCAGCGGCTCGAAATGTCCGGCACCCATTACGCCCTCTGCGATAGTTTCCTTATAAAGTATACTGCCCTCGCCGAACGTAACCTCAAGTCCAAAGCGCTCGGATATCATTCTTTTCAGCACCTCGAGCTGTATCTCGCCCATAAGCCTGACTCGTATCTCCTTGGCTCTCTCGTCGTATGAAAGGGCAAGGCTTGGGTCTTCCTCGGAGAGTGTAACGAGTCTTAAATATGCCTCAAACACGCTGACTCCGTCGGGCAATATCATGCGATAATCTAACACGGGTGACAGGGTGGGGTCGCTTGAGCGCTCCACACCGAGTCCTATACCCGCCTCCGTATGCTCCGGTCCGAGCAGGGCGCATATCATACCCGGCTTCGCCTCTTTTAGTGGCTTGAACTTGTCACCGGAGTAAAGCCTTATCTCCTCGACCTTCTCCTCGTACACGCTGCCGTCGCGGCACTTTACGCGGATCATATCCTTTGCCGCAAGGCGACCGCCGGTTATTTTGGTGTAAGTAAGGCGGCGACCGTTTTTGTCGCGCGCGATCTTGTACACCACGCCGCCAAAAAGCTTTTCGGGATACGTCGGGGACTTCGTCAGACGGTCGAGAGCATAAAGAAAATCCTTCACTCCCGTCATTTTGAGTGCCGAGCCGAAAAAGCAGGGGAAGAGTCGGCGGGAGTGTATCGCATCGACCATCGAGCGCTCCGAGATGGCACCCGTGTCAAAATATTCCGCCATCAAGCGCTCGTCAGCGCCTGCCACATCTTCAAGAGTTGCGCTCTCTGTTGTGAAGTCGGCGCAGGCGGGAGATAACGTTTGGCGAAGCTCGGTCATAAGCTCGATTCGCGTGCGCTCGGATATATCGGTCTTGTTTACAAAAATAAACGTTGGTATTTTGCGTGATGCGAGTAGACTCCAAAGCGTTTTTGTGTGCGACTGCACGCCGTCCTGCGCGTTTACGACAAGTATCGCGTAGTCCTGTACGGCAAGTGCGCGCTCTGCCTCACAGGAGAAATCTATGTGTCCCGGGGTATCAACGAGGGTGATAAAGCTGTCACCGACGCTTATTGTCGCTTGCTTTGAGAATATGGTTATTCCGCGCTCGCGTTCGAGTGAGTAGGTATCTAGAAAGGAACTCTTTTTATCGACACGTCCTTGCTTTTCTATTGCCCCTGAGGCAAAAAGCAGTCCCTCGGAAAGAGTAGTTTTTCCCGCGTCGACGTGAGCGAGAATTCCGATTACGAGATTTTTCATTCCTGTTTCCTTGTAAAAACGGGCGCTCGCCTTTTTGTGCGAGCACCCGTTTGTCAGTTACTTTTCAATGATGTGAAGGGTGGGGTTGACTATCGCGTCGCACGCCTTGGTGCTTGTCTGTCTTGACGCCATGAGGCGCATTCCCATGTTTTCGATGATATTACGAGGGGGCAGGGGAAGCTCGCGCATTTCCTTGGAGTTGAGCTGCTTGGACTTCGATACGATAGAGATGTATCTGTCGTATATGGTCGAGTTAAGAAGCGCGAATATTCCGAACACGAGTCTTGCGGACATCTCGTCCTGCTTGTTCTTCGTATCGATGAAGTTGATCTTGTTGTGTGTGCTGATGTATTTGTAGTTGGGAAGCTGAGATGCAAGGTATATAGCAGCGTTGACGAATCTCGCGTCGCTCTTTGCGGGTACGCGCTTGAGAATGATCATATTCTTGTTGCGCTGTACAAGAGAGGGGCTGACGGGAGCGATGTACTGTCTTTTGATCGGCTGAGGGAAGCTTACAACGCCGTTTTTCATCGTAGCAGGGCGGATAAGGGGTACAGTGCCGTTGACCGGCTCGGTAAAGAGCAGACCCTCGCACTTGGAGTCGATGATAAGTCCCGTGGACATTTTAAGCCCGAGGCTTGTGAGCGTTTCGGGAAAATCGGAGATGTACTGCACGATCCTCGTGTCCTCAACGTTCTTGGGCAGGGTGAGCATGCCGTCATTTTCGTCTACGACAAAGCCGTAATCAAGAGGGGGCAGGGCGGTAAGCTCGCGACCGTTGTCAAGAGAGGTGGTGATGCGAAGCTTTTCGGGCTTGTCCATTTTCGAATACGAGATAATAAAATTCTTTTTGAGGGGCACGGCGCGGCTCACATTCTTCTGCTTGCCGACAAAGAGATGTATTCCTGAAACCGAAAGGCGCTCGTTGATCTCTTTTCTGATGGGCGCAAGTGCAGATGCTGAGGAGTAAGTTGTGGGCATGATCATAATAAGCTGACCGCCGTCCTCAACGTGTGTCGAAGCCATCTTTGCAAAGAGGAATGCCTTGCTCATCTTTACCTGACCGATTCCGCCGACTGCCTCTGCCTCCTCGGAGTGCTTCTCGCACAGCTCTGTCGGGGGATTGCAGATGACGATATCGTATTTGTCCTCAACAACGTCAAAGAATGTAACGGTGTAGTGCTTCTTTGCATCGGTAAGGTAATTTTCGGGATATATTGTTACAAAAAGCTTGACGTCGTAATCGTGACGGCACTTTTTGCGTATGCGCTCAAGGTTGTCTTCGAGCATGGGAAGATACATCGGATCGTTCTCGTAGCAGGTAAGGAATATCTGCTTGCAGGCGGGAGATGATGTGCATATCTTCTCGATAGCTGCGGCAGAGAGAATACCTGTGCCTGCGCCGGGGTCGAGAAGGGTGTATGCCGACTTCTTTTTATCAATAACTATCATGTCCGCCATAAGTCTGGCGGTATCTTTCTTTGTAAAAAGGCGGCCAAGGCGTATATTGTCGCTCTTGGACTTATCTCTTATGAGCTTTCCTGTATTTCGTACGGCAAGATTAAGCATAGTGGACCTCCGTTGTCGTATATTCGGCTTATGTAAGGGCAGAAAAATTCTGCCATAAAATATCTACAACTATTCTATCACATTTTTTTGCGCGTTGCAATAGCTTTTTTGAAAGTTTTATCGCTTCTTGTAAAGAATTTTTCGCAAAACAAAAACCGACCGCAAAAACGGTCGGTTTATAGCCGGAAAAGCGTTTTATTTCGTGGTATATCTCTTGATCGCCTCGAGCGACTCGTCGCTTAATACGTGCTCTATTCTGCACGCGTCCTGTGCCGCGGTCTCTCTGTCAACGCCTATCGAGGTGAGGAAACTTGTGAGTATATTGTGGCGCTCGTATATCTTGGTCGCAAGCTCGAGTCCAAGCTCGGTCAAGGTGAGGTATCCCGCCTCGTCAACAGATATATATCCGCCCGCCTTTAAGAGTCCGACCGCTCGGCTTACGCTCGGCTTTGAAAAGCCCATATGCTCGCCAACGTCGATGGATCTTACGTGCTGTTGCTGCTTTGAAAGTATTAATATAGTTTCGAGATACATCTCGCCGGATTCCTGAATACGCATGATTCCTCCAAAAAGAGAACTGTGATTTTATACAGTATACCACACGCCATCTAAAAAATCAAGTATAAAAGGCGCAACATTTGTAACGATACAATAAAATTTGCCGTATAATGAGAATTATACTTGCAAAATCTTTTTAAAAATGCTAAAATAATATGATAAAGCATTTTACATCACTCACGAAAGTGAAAAGATCGGAGAATATTATGAACGTTTTAATGGAGCTTGTTGAAAATAAAGTGCTTGTTTTTTCAGGACTCTCCTGGGTAATCGCTCAGATAATAAAAATAATTATCGCGCTCGTAACCGAGAAAAGATTCCGCCCCGACAGAATATTCGGCGATGGAGGAATGCCCAGCGGACACTCGGCAACCGTTACCTCGCTCGCTGTGCTTGTCGGGTGGACGACCGGGTTTAATTCCGTATATTTCGCAATAGCTATGATACTTGCGATAATAGTTATGAACGATGCTTCGGGTGTGCGACTTGAGGCAGGCAAGCACGCCGCATCGATCAAGGAGCTTGCTGATCTTGTCAACGAGCTTTTTGTTGAGAAGGACAAGGAGATCAAGACCGAGAAGCTTAAGCTGCTCGTTGGTCATACGCCCCTTCAGGTGTTCTGCGGCGCTCTGCTGGGTATCATAGTGTCTATATGCTGCATACTGATATTCAAGCTTCCGCACCCTGTATTTTAAGAGGAGAACAAGGCTATGTATGACGAGCTTACTGAAGTCGACATAAAGAAAATGGAAGAGGAAATCGAATACCGTTCCTCAGTTTTAGCGCCCAAGCTGCGCGCAGAGATGGCACGCACGCGTGAATATGGCGACCTCTCGGAAAATGCCGAGTATAAGGAAGCGAAGCGCGAGAAGCGTCGTAACGAGGGGCGCATAAGATACCTTATGAACATGATACGCACTGCAAAGGTCATAGAGGTCAAAAAGCAGGACGGTACAGTCGGACTTTTCGACATTGTGACCATTCACAACGAGCGTACCGACACAGAAAAGAAGATACAGATAGTCACCACCCTTCGTCAGAATGCCCTTGAGGGCTACGTAAGCAAGGAGTCACCGCTCGGCGGCGCTATACTCGGTCACAAGGTCGGCGACAGGGTGCAGGTAAACGTCAACGAGCGCATGAGTTACTTTGTGCGCATCGTGGCATTAGAGCCGGGCAAGGATAACGAGGATCTGCCGATAAGTGGATATTGATACACACCCGTGTGAATTTATCGGAGTACGGTATATCAAAAAAAGTAAACTTTTATTTGCATAAGGAGGTAGTATAGCTATGGCTGAAATGCTTATAAACGATATTAACCGAAAGATAAAGGAATCTCCCATCAAGTTTGTCGCCGAGTGCGAGGATTCGTATCACGGTATGGTTTCGGCGCTCGCCACTCGCGTTTGCGCTGATGGGGGCATAAAGGTAATACTTCTCGCAGGACCGTCCGGATCAGGCAAGACCACGAGTGCCAACCTCCTTTCCGATTACATAAAGGAACGCGGGCTTGACTCGATGGTCGTATCTCTTGACGATTTTTACCGCAATCCCGACGATCCGGAATATCCAAGATTTGAAAACGGTGAGCGCAATTTTGAGGCGGTCGAGGCTCTCGATCTTCCCGAGCTTGCAAAAACGCTTGCGGCAATAGCTGACTCGCAGCCCTTCACCGTACCTAAATATGATTTCAAGGTTGGCGGGCGCACCGAGATGCGCTCGTATCCCGCTATGATCCACGGCTGTGTGATCATCGAAGGACTTCACGCGCTCAATCCGCTTGTGTTCGGATCGCTGCCCGAGGATAAGATGCTCCGAATATTTATCAGCGTGTCAACGAACATAAACAAGGGTGACAGGCGCATTCTCTCCGGCCGCAAGATAAGATTTATGCGCCGTATGATACGTGACAATTTGTATCGCAACGCGACGGCGGAGCGTACGCTTGCATTTTGGGACGGAGTGCTGTTTGGCGAGGATAAGTATCTTTATCCCACCAGAAAATACGCAGACGTTTCCTTTAACACCTTTCACCCCTTTGAGCTTGCCGTAATGCGCCCGTTTGTCGAGTCGCTTATATCCGACGAGCTTGCAGAAAAGAACTCCTATGCCGCGACCGTGCTTAATGCGGCGCGCGAGGTCGAGCCTATGAATATAGAGCTTGTGCCCGACGATTCACTTATCAGAGAATTTATTCCCGGCGGAAAATATGAAGCACTATACTGATTGGAGCTAAAAATGGCAGAGTTTGCAAGTGAAATCAAAAGAAGAAGAACCTTTGCGATAATCTCGCACCCCGACGCAGGTAAGACTACCCTTACAGAAAAATTTCTTCTCTACGGCGGCGCTATACAGTCCGCAGGCTCGGTAAAGGGCAAGCAGTCTGATAAGCATGCGGTGTCCGACTGGATGGAGCTTGAGAAGCAGAGAGGTATCTCGATAACCTCCTCGGTCTTGCAGTTTGAGTACGACGGTTATTGCATAAATATACTTGATACCCCCGGACACCAGGACTTCTCCGAGGATACCTACCGTACCCTTATGGCTGCCGACAGCGCGGTAATGGTTATCGACGCAGCAAAGGGTATCGAGCCGCAGACAAGAAAGCTCTTTAAGGTCTGCGCTATGCGTGACATTCCGATCTTCACCTTTATCAACAAGCTCGACCGCGAGGCGCGCGATCCGTTTGACCTTCTCGATGAGCTTGAGCGCGAGTTCGGCATAGGCACTTATCCTATGAACTGGCCCATTGGCTGCGGACAGAAATTCAAGGGTGTTTACGACCGCGAGGCGCGCTCAATACTTTCCTTTGACGACTCCCACCGCGGACGCGAGAAGATCCACGGCATCGACTGCGAGATCACCGACACCGAAAAGCTCGATTCTCTCATTGGCGAGAGAATGCGCGAGGAGCTTTGCGAGCAGGTTGAGCTGCTTGACGGCGCTAGCTTTGACTTTGATCTCGAGGCGGTAAGACACGGCAAGCTCTCTCCCGTCTTCTTCGGCTCAGCGCTTAACAATTTCGGTATCGAGCCTTTCCTTGAGCATTTCCTTAAAATGACTACCTCCCCCCTGCCCAGAGTCGCAGAGGGCAAGGTGATAGATCCGTTTGATGAAGGCTTCTCCGCGTTCGTATTCAAGATACAGGCGAATATGAACAAGGCTCACCGCGACAGAATCGCGTTTATGCGTATCTGCTCGGGTAAATTCGAGCGTGGCAAGGACTATTATCACGTCCAGGGCGCAAAGGCGTTCAGACTTTCCCAGCCCCAGCAGATGATGGCATCCGAGCGTGAGGTCATCGACGAGGCTTATGCAGGTGATATTATCGGCGTATTCGATCCCGGCATCTTCTCCATCGGTGACACCGTTTGTGAGAAGGGAATGAAGATCAAGTTTGAGGGTATTCCCACCTTCGCTCCCGAGCATTTCGCTATGGTCGAGCAGGTCGACTCAATGAAGCGTAAGCAGTTTGCAAAGGGTATGAACCAGATAGCACAAGAGGGTGCGATACAGATATTCTTCGAGCCTAACTCGGGTCTTGAACGCGTTATCGTCGGCGTTGTCGGTGTGCTTCAGTTCGAGGTGCTTGAATACAGACTTAAAAACGAGTACGGCTGCGATTTGCGCCGTGCAACTCTTCCTTATCAGCAGATAAGATGGATAAAGAACAAGGACCTTGACCCCAAGACATTGAAGCTCTCTCACGATACCAAGTGGGTGCAGGATTTCAGAGGCAACAACCTTCTGATATTCACGAGCGAGTGGTCTATCCGTTGGGTGCTTGAGGACAACCCCCAGCTTGAGCTTGAGGAGTTCAGTTGCAACGAGGATTGATTTTTTGAAGGACGGTATCGAAAAAATGGAGCACAAGACATTTGAAAGAGAACTTCCTGAGGGTTATTCGGAGAAAAAGCACGTTAATGCAAAGAGCTTTGGATTCGGACTTGTGATGAATCTTTTGGCGCTCGTGATCTTTGTGGCAGTTGCTTTGCCGCTATCCCTTATGCTTACCCTAAGAAACGACGTTGCCGATGATTTTTCGCTTATAATCAGCTCAGGCGCGTTTCTCGGCATTATGATCTCCCTTGTTTATATTGTACTTCACGAGCTTGTACACGGCTGGGCGTACAAGAAAGCGACGGGACAGAAGCTCACGTTCGGTTTCAGCTGGAGCTGTGCTTATTGCGGAGTGCCGAATATCTACACATATCGCAGGACCGCTCTTTTTGCCGTGCTTGCACCGTTTGTCTTTTTTAGCGCAGCCATGATCCTTGTCGGCGCAGGATTGTTTGCGGTGTATATGTGCGCAACGTCTGATGCCGCTATACTGTTCGCGGCTGTTTCATTCGTCGCAAATGCCACTGTTTTCGGCTTACATCTTGGTGGATGCACAGGCGACCTGTACATCGCGCTGCTGTTTGGCACGAAATTCAAGAACGACCGCGCCTTGATGCGCGATACGGGTCCTGAAATGTTCCTTTATTTACCTGACTAAGTTATTTTACGGAGTTGAATCAACGCTATGAGAATGAGAAAAAAGAAGAACGGAGAGGCACGTCTTGAAGCCTGCTCCGAGTTCATAACATCCACCCCCGTGTCACCTTATTCTGATCCCGCGACCGTTTTTGGCAAGCCGGGAGCGCCCGTATTTCTTGAGATCGGCGCAGGAAAGGGCGGCTTTGCCTGCGAGATGGCAAAAAGAAATCCCGAGGCTTGTTATTTTGCTATGGAGCGCGTCAGCGACTGCGTTGTTCTCGCTGCCGAAAAGGCAAAGGCAACCGCTGAAGAGCGCGGTGAAAACCTGCGCTTTATCGTTGATACCGCGGACAACCTCGCTTACATTTTTGAGTGCGGAACGGTTGACCGCATATTCCTCAACTTCTCTGACCCCTGGAGCAAAAAGGGCTACGTAAAGCGCAGACTTACTCACAGACGTTACCTTGCGCTCTATTTCAATCTTCTTCGCGACGGCGGCATTCTTCGCTTTAAAACCGATAACGTAGGTCTTTTTGATTTCTCTCTTGAAGAGATAGAGGCGCTTGGGCTCAAATGCAATATAGTTACCCGCGACCTTCACTCGTCCGAGTGGAATGAGGGCAACGTTATGACCGAGTACGAAACCGCATTCTCGGAGCAGGGAATGAAGATAAATATGCTTGAGGTAGTAAAGCCTGAGGGATTCTCCGTTGAGATACCCGAGGAGCTTTCAAGAAACAGAAAGGTAATGTACAGATGACTCTCGGAAACGGGGAGATACATAAAGGACACAGGGAGCGAATGAGGCGAAAGCTGGAGGCGCACGGCGCTCGCACCTTTGACAGCTACGAGCTGCTCGAAATGCTGCTTTATCACGTCATTCCGTGCAAAGACACCAACCCCGTGTCAAAAAATCTGCTTGCGCGCTTCGGCTCGCTTGACGGAGTTTTTCACGCAGAAAGGGAAGAATTGCTTGCCGTTGAGGGCATCGGCACGGCTGCGGCGGATCTTATAATTTCGGTTGGCGAATTTATAAACGGTGACGACAACGTCACGGAGTCCGTCTCGCCGCTTGACGACTACACCGCGGTCGGAGAATTCTTCGTGCATCACTTTGAGGGTGTTAAGACACCCACGGTTGCTATGCTCTTGCTCAGCAACAATATGAATTTCATCGGTATCAAAAATCTTTACGAGCTTGATTATGCTTCGGGCGCGATACGCCCCGAGCCGTTCATCGAATACGCCCTTGAAAACAGGGCATCGATAGCCATAATCGCTCATCTTCACCCATTTGGGCCGCTGTTTCCGACTACGGGTGATATAGCTACAAACAATCTCATAGCCAACGCGCTCTTTGATGCAAGTGTCACTCTTGCGGAGCATTACGTGGTCTCGGGCGAGTCGTTCGTTGGCACTATGAAGCACCTTCAATATGCGTTCCGTCAGTCACCCGAGCTTGACAGATTCCTTCGCAGCAGAGATAGAGGGAGGTAATTATGGACGCAAAAAACACAGAACGTATTGCAAAAATACTGTCATTTGAGCTAAAAGAGCCCGAAAAAGCCGCAAAAGAGATAGCAAACCGTTACCCCGATATTTATTCGCTTGCCGTAGCAGACCCGGACGAGCTTGCAAGACTTGAATACGTCGGCGAGAAGGGCGCGCACCTTTTGCGCCTCGTTATGTCACTTCGTTCAAGGAGCGGCGTCGATTCGTTAAAGCTTGGACGTAAGCATACCGAGGAGGAGATAGTCGCTTACTTAAAATCCCTCTTCTTCTCACTCGCTAACGAAACGGTGTATCTGCTCCTTTTCGACGATAAGGGGCGGCTGATCTCATCCGAGTTCGTCTGCGAGGGAACCGTAAACGCGACGAACATACTGCCGCGCAAGCTTATGGAGCTTATGATAAAGAAGAATTGCCGCGACGCGATCCTAGCTCACAATCACCCAGGCGGCGTGGCAAGACCGTCAAGCGATGACGTCGACACAACGGTGCGAGTAGACAAGCTTTTTCAGTCGGCAGACCGACGTCTGCTTGCTCATTACATCATCGCAGGCAACGAATGTTGCAAAATTGAGCAGTAATTTCGATCTTATTCAACAATTTTATTTAGCAGAGCAACTGCGGAAAATATCCGCGTTGCTCTGTTTTTTCTCGCTCTGCCTTGATTTTTCCGTGTTCACAATTTTGCATTTTCTACATTATTATTATATGCAACTCAATTTTGCCGCCGATACGCCGAAAAACTTTTTGAAAAACTTTTTAAAAACCCCTTGACATCTATGTTTTTTGTGTTATAATAGTATACTGCATTATAATGGCTTTTACTATGGGGGTATTTTGCCCTTTTTTGAGGAAAACATTGTTAAAATGCCTAAATAGTGGACTAAATTTTGTTGCTTTTGTACAATGGAATGTTTTTACATAGCAACCCGTATTTGTAAATTTTCAGGAATGGAGTGATTCTATTTATGATGCTTAAACCCAAAAAGCTTGGAACCAACGTCAGACAGAGCTTTTCGAAGATTGAAGCAGCAACCGAAATGCCGAACCTTATCGAGGTTCAGAAGGATTCCTACAAGTGGTTTCTTGAGGAGGGACTTAACGAGGTTCTTCGTGACGTATCTCCCATCGTGGACTACACAGGTAATCTTTCCATCGAGTTCACGGATTATACCATTGACCCCAACCCGAGATATTCGGTAGAGGAGTGCAAGGACAGAACCGTGACCTACGACGCTCACATGAAGGTGGGTGTACGCCTCGTTAACAAGGCAACAGGCGAGCTCAAGACCGCGCAGATCTACATGTGCGACTTCCCGCTTATGACCGACAACGGTACCTTCGTTATCAACGGTGCGGAGAGAGTAATAGTATCGCAGCTCGTGCGTTCTCCCGGCATCTACTACGGTGATGAGGTTGACAAGCAGGGCAAGCATAACTTTACCGCTACCGTCATTCCTTACAGAGGAGCATGGCTTGAGTACGAGACTGACGCCGCAGGCGTATTCTACGTAAAGATCGACAAGACCCGCAAGCTCCCCATATCCACCCTCGTGCGTGCGCTTTGCCCCGTGGGTCAGGACTCTGATGAGGCTCTTATCGAAATGTTCGGTGAGGAGGATGCTCTTATCACCACCATGGCAAAGGACGAGAGCGTTACTATCGCGCTTGAGAACCAGACTGCCTTCCGTGATGAAGCACTTAAGGAGATCTACAAGAAGCTCCGTCCCGGCGAGCCTCCTATCGTTGAGTCCTCCGAGCAGCTTGTAAACAACCTCTTCTTTGACCCCAAGAGATACGATCTTGCATCCGTCGGAAGATACAAGTACAACAAGAAGCTCGCGCTTGCAAGAAGAATCGAGGGACACACCCTTGCATCTACCGTAGTTAATCCCCTCAGCGGTGAGATAGTTGCGGAGGAGGGCGTGCTCATTACCCGTGAAATCGCCAACGCCATCGAGGACAGCCTTGTTAACGAGGTTCTCGTAACCGTAGAGAGCGGCAAGACCGTAAAGGTATTCTCCAACGGCACCGTTCGTCCCGAGCTTGTTCTCGGCTACGACCTTTCCGATTGCGGCGTTAAGGCAGGCGAGAAGGTAAGATTCTCCGAGCTTAAGGAAATCATTGCCGATGCAGAGCTTGCAGGACTTGCAGGTGATGCAAAGGTCGACTTTATTAAGAATCGTGTCAAGGAAAAGATAGCCATTCTTGCTCCCAAGCACATCACCAAGGAAGATATATTCGCATCCGTTAACTACCTCTTCGGTCTTGTTCACGGCATCGGATGCACCGACGACATCGACCACCTCGGCAACCGTCGTCTGCGTTGCGTCGGCGAGCTTCTTCAGAACCAGATGAGAATCGGTATGTCCAGAATGGACAAGATCATCAAGGAGAGAATGTCGGTTCATGACGTTGACGACCTTCGCCCCGAGGCGATCATCAATACCCGTCCCGTTGCTACCGCTATCCGCGAGTTCTTCGGCTCATCTCCCCTTTCTCAGTTCATGGATCAGAACAACCCCCTCGCAGAGCTCACCCACAAGCGTCGTCTTTCGGCACTTGGTCCCGGCGGTCTTTCCAGAGACAGAGCTTCCTTCGAGGTTCGTGACGTTCACTATACTCACTACGGTAGAATCTGTCCCGTAGAAACGCCCGAGGGTCCTAACATCGGTCTTATCTCCTACCTTGCATCCTACGCAAGAATCAGCGAGTACGGCTTCCTCAAGGCTCCTTACAGAGTGGTTGACAAGACCACCGGCCGCGTTACCGACGAGGTTCGTTACCTCACCGCTGACGAGGAGGACAACAACGTAGTTGCTCAGGCTAACGAGCGCCTTGACGAAAACGGCTACTTCCTTAACAAGAAGGTTATTGCAAGACTTAACACCGAGTTCATCGAGGTTGAGCCTACCGACGTTGATCTTATGGATGCTTGTCCCCAGATGGCAGTTTCCGTTGCCGCAGGCTGTATCCCCTTCCTTGAGAACGATGACAACACTCGTGCGCTCATGGGATCGAACATGCAGAAGCAGGCAGTTCCGCTTATGATGACTGACTCGCCTATCGTTGCAACCGGTATGGAATACAAGGCTGCAGTTGACTCCGGCGCGGTTGTCGTAGCTAAGGAGGGCGGTATCGTTGAGCGTGCCGCAGGCTCCGAGATAGTCATTCTGACCGACTCCGGCAGAAAGGACACCTATCACCTCATTAAGTTCAAGAGATCCAACCAGGGTACTTGCGTTAACCAGCGCCCCGTAGTAGACGAGGGTAAGAGAGTTGAGGCAGGCCAGGTTATCGCGGACGGTCCCGCAACCTCCAAGGGTGAGATCTCTCTCGGTAAGAACGCCCTTATCGGCTTCATGACCTGGGAGGGTTACAACTACGAGGACGCGGTTCTCCTTAACGAGAAGCTCGTTCGCGAGGATATGTATACATCTATTCACATCGATTGCTACACCATCGAAGCACGCGACACCAAGCTCGGCGTGCAGGAGATCACCCGTGAGATCCCCAACGTATCCGAGGATGCGCTCAAGGATCTTGACCAGGACGGTATCATCAGAATCGGTACCGAGGTGCGTGCAGGTGACATTCTCGTAGGTAAGGTAACGCCCAAGGGTGAGACCGAGCTTACCCCCGAGGAAAGACTTCTCCGTGCGATCTTCGGTGAGAAGGCGCGCGAGGTTAAGGACTCCTCCCTCAGAATGCCTCACGGCGGCTACGGTATAGTAGTTGATATCAAAGTTTATGACAGAAACAACTCTGACGACCTCGCTCCCGGCGTAAGCAAGGTAGTTCACGTCTACATCGCTCAGAAGAGAAAGATCTCCGTAGGAGATAAGATGGCGGGCCGTCACGGTAACAAGGGTGTCGTTTCAAGGATTCTTCCTCCCGAGGATATGCCTTTCCTTGCTGACGGTACTCCCCTTGATATAGTTCTTAACCCCCTTGGCGTTCCTTCCCGAATGAATATCGGTCAGGTCCTTGAGGTCCACCTCGGCATTGCTTGCCGCAAGCTCGGCATCAAGATCATGACCCCCGTATTCGACGGTGCTAAGGAGACCGACATTCTCGAGCTTCTCCGCGAGGCGCGTTACACCCGTGACGTTCGCCCTGACGAGAGTGTAAGAGGTAAGGCGGTATTTATGGAGGTCATTCGCGAGGACGGCAAGCCCGACCTTCAGAGAGTTGATCAGGAAATCGTTGACAACGACGAAAAGCTTCATAAGCTTATGAAGACCGAAACTCTTAAGGTTATTGACGGTAAGGTAACGCTTTACGACGGACGTACGGGAGATCCCTTCGATAACCCCGTAACCGTTGGTATAATGTATTACCTCAAGCTTCACCATCTGGTAAGTCGGAGGCCAAGCGGTCTTAGGAAGACAAATTGGCAACTCAACTC
>JAZNGE010000002.1:0-124366 GCA_045576315.1 Eubacteriales bacterium
CGTTGGAAACGCGCTGCTTCCTGAGCACCACGAGGAAGATATTGACCTTATTTGTGAGGTCGGCGCAACGACGATAAGACTTGCGCATTATCAGCACGATCAGTATTTCTATGATCTTTGCGACGAGCGAGGACTCGTCATCTGGGCGGAGATACCTTATATCTCCAAGCATATGTCCACAGGACGCGAGAACACCATATCTCAGATGAAGGAGCTTGTAGCTCAGAATTACAACCACCCCTCTATCGTTGTTTGGGGACTTTCCAATGAGATATCCATCGGTGGATCTGACGAGGATCTGCTTGAAAATCACCGTATCTTGAACGACCTCGTTCACGAAATGGATAAGACTCGTCTGACGACGATCGCCGCCGTTTCGATGTGTAAGATGGATGACCCCTATCTGCTGATCCCCGACGTCGTTTCCTACAACCATTATTTTGGTTGGTACGGCGGAGATACCTCGATGAACGGACCTTGGTTCGATAAGTTCCACGAAACCCACCCCACGATCCCGATAGGTTGCTCTGAGTACGGTTGTGAGGCTCTTAATTGGCACACAAGCGATCCCAAGCAGGGTGACTACACTGAGGAATATCAGGCGTATTACCACGAGGAGCTTATAAAGCAGCTCTTCACAAGAAAATATCTGTGGGCAACTCACGTTTGGAATATGTTCGACTTCGGCGCGGATGCAAGAGCCGAGGGCGGCGAGAACGGACAGAACCACAAGGGTCTTGTCACAATGGACAGAAAGTATAAGAAGGATTCCTTCTATGCATACAAGGCTTGGCTCGTTTCTCCCGAGACAGATCCCTTCGTTCATCTCTGCGGCAAGAGATATAACGACAGAGTTGAGGACGTAACAAAGATAACCGTTTATTCCAATCTCCCCGAGGTTGAGCTCTTTGTAAACGGCGAGAGCATTGGCAAAAAGACGGCTGACGACCATTTCTTCTACTTTGATGTTAAGAACGTTGGAGAGAGCACTATCGTTGCAAAGGCAGGGGAGTGCACCGACGAGAGCCGCATACGCAAGGTCGACGAGATGAATATGGATTACGTCCTTGTAGAAAAGGGCGCGGTGCTAAACTGGTTTGATATAAGTGCCCCCGAGGGACGCTTCTCCCTTAATGACAAGATGTCCGACATTATGGAATCAAAGCGCGGAAAGATGTGGTTCGTCGGTGTAGGACTCAAGCTCAAAAAGAAGATGGACGCTAATAAGAAGGGCAAGAAGGGCGAGAAAAAGTCGGGCGGCTTTGACATCGACCTCAAGGGAGGCAGCGATAGCGGCATTATGCAGATGCTCGGCGGCTTTACCGTGCTCCGTCTTACGAGTATGATGGGAATGATGAACATTTCCTTCACAAAGGAAGAGCTTCTTAAGATGAACAGACAGCTCAACCGCATCAAAAAGCCGAAGAAAAAGAACTGATCTTGTCACCGACTATATGTCAGGGTAGGACTCAGATTGCTTTTTGTTCGAATATCTTAGATTTTATAATAAATAAAGCCTCGGTAGTTTTTCTACCGAGGCTTTATTATTTTGTTGATCTTGCTTTTTAAACAGTGATCAAAATGTTTTTACTTAAAGGACGGCGCGTGAGTTTCTCCCGTTGCAAAGGCGTTCGGGCCTGGATCGGACATAGAGAAATACATCTTAGCCGCCCGAGTAGTGCCAAAATCGCGGTTTGAGCCGGTCTGTTGTACCTTATTGAAGGCATCGCGGAACATCTGATTATGAGCTTCCTCGCGGTTGAGAAGAAAATCAATAGTCGCTCTGACCTTCTTATCCTCGATCTGACGGTACAGATACTCGTAAACTACCTTGGCTCTCTGTTCGGACGCGATATTGGAAAGCAGATCGGCGCAAAGATCGCCTGTAACGGTAACGTAATCCGCCGTCCAGGAGTATCCCGAGGAATTGATGAGCCCGGGATTGAGACCGAGCAGAACGTGTGTCTGCACCTCACCTGCCTGGATCTTGGTGGCATCAACGTCGTGACCGTTGAGCAAATTGATAGTCTGTGCCACCATTTCCATATGAGAGAGCTCCTCGGCGGCAATATCAAGAAAGAGATCCTTGATCTCGGGATCTTTGATCCTGAAGCTCTGTGACATATACTGCATCGCCGCCTTTAGCTCTCCGTTGCCACCGCCAAGCTGTTCCTGAAGGAGAACCGCATACTGCGGATTGGGTCTTTCGACCTCTACGGGATGAAATAACTGCTTTTCGTGTTTGAACATACCTACCTCCGTTTTTTGTATTCACGGTTAGTGTTTACCGTTTGAAGTGGGGATATGCTTTTTTGGCATAACTTTCCCCTAAATACCATTCTCCTTATGTGATACAAGATCGTTTACATATCGGTGCATCTCATTTTTTGATCTGATAGAATGTGTTCCTTCTATGATCTGTTGCTTTTGCGCCTCACTGAGCGCCGCGAATTTCTGCATAGCCTCGGGATTCATCGCGAGCGCCATCGCAAAGCCGATCGGCATTTCGTCTTTCTCCATCTTTTTACCTCCAACTTGTAATATGAATATTATTTGTATTTTTATAACCGCACATACCTGTCAAATTATCGTATAGATCCCTTGTGCTATGCAAAAAATAAAAGGGATAACGGAGGTGAAGATATGAGCAATCGATTAGCAAATGAAACGAGCCCCTATTTGCTTCAGCACAAGGATAATCCTGTTGATTGGTATCCTTGGTCAGACGAAGCATTCGAGAGAGCAGAAAGAGAGGATAAGCCCATCTTTTTGAGCATCGGGTACAGCGCGTGTCATTGGTGTCACGTGCTCGCTCACGAGAGCTTTGAGGATGAGGAAATTGCCGAGCTGCTAAACAAATATTTTATATCTATCAAGGTGGACAAGGAAGAGCGCCCCGACATCGGCAGCGTCTATATGGCGGTCTGCCAAGCATTTACGGGAGGCGGGGGCTGGCCTACAAGTATTTTTATGACGGCTGATCAGCGCCCCTTCTTTGCGGGAACGTATTTCCCAAAAACCGCCCGAGGCGGTATGATAGGCTTTCGGGAGCTATTGCTTGTCATACACGAAAAATGGGCATCAGACCGTGAGATGCTTTTACGAGACTCGGACGAGATCATAAAGCATCTCAATAGGTCGGAGGTTATGTCGAATACCGCAGATATTGATCTGACTCATCTAGCCATATCTCAATACGAACGCATATATGATGAGAAGCACGGCGGCTTCGGACGTGCGCCCAAGTTCCCGACACCGCATAATCTGCTATTTTTACTTGATTATTACGAGCGTTACAAAAACGCCTCGTGTCTGCATATGGCGGAACACACACTCACACAGATGTACCGCGGCGGAATATTCGATCACATAGGCTTTGGCTTTTGCCGCTATTCCACCGACAAAAAATTTCTCGTTCCGCATTTTGAGAAGATGCTATATGACAATGCGCTTCTTATTCTCGCCTATTGCAAAGCGTATACGGTAACGAAAAAGGAGATATACCTTGACGTTGCGGAAAAAACGGCAGGTTATATCCTTCGGGAAATGACCTCGCACGAAGGGGGATTTTACAGCTCACAGGACGCCGACAGCGAAGGCGAGGAAGGCAGATATTATCTGTTCACTCCGAGCGAGATCACAAATGTGCTCGGCGGGGAGGATGGAGCGCGTTTCAGTCGTCATTTTGACATTACGGGAGAAGGCAATTTTGAAGGAATGAACATCCCGAATCTATTAAAAAGCGACCCTCACGATAAAACACTACAAGCTTTTATCTCGCCGCTTTACGATTACCGTAAAAAGCGGCACACCCTACACCGTGACGAAAAGATCTTAACATCGTGGAACTCTCTGATGATCGCCGCTATGTGCGAGCTGTATCTTGTAAGCCAAAATGGAATATATCTATCAGCCGCGAAAAATGCCGATAGCTTTATACAGAAATATCTGTGCGACGGTGATACGCTCCACGTCAGCTTTCATAGAGAAAAACGGGGCGTGAGGGGTTTTCTCGATGATTATGCCGCATATATTTTTGCTCAGCTTTGGTTGTATCGCGCCACGTTGGAGAACAATTATTTGAGTGTGGCAAAAAGATTCTGCGATAAGGTTGTAGCGGATTTTGGCGACAATACAGGGGGATTTTATCTGTATAGCAAAGAACACGAGGAGCTGATCCTGCGCCCAAAGGAGACTTATGACGGTGCGATCCCAAGCGGAAATTCACTTATGGCGTATAACCTTGTTCGTCTCTGTTTTCTTAGCGATGAGGAGAGATACAAAAGAGCGGCACAGTGTCAGCTTGATTTTTTCGGAACAAGCGCACTACAATATCCCACAAACCACGCTATGTTTTTGACATCCCTCTTGGAGTACGAGAAACCGCCAATTAAAATAACGGTCGTACTCGATGAGAAAATGGATAAAAGTTCCTTGCCCCTTGAATTGCCATCTGATGCGATCATAATTCTTTTGTCTGGTCCTACAAAGGAATATCCTCTAAAAAATGACAGAACCACCTATTACGTTTGCCGAGGGCACAGTTGTCTGCCGCCAACCAATGACTTGTATGAATTGATTTGAATTTGTGAAAACTGAATAGTGGAAAGGAGTGATGGATATGGCTGAAAACAAGGATATGAAAAAAGAGCAAGAGGGGAAAGAAAAAAAGCCTCTCACAAAGCCCGGTGACATCAAGGGCAAGATCGAAGTTCCCGACACTCGCGAACGCAGAGACGGTCCCGGCGGAAACTGAAGCAAATGAGAAATTTTTTAGAACATTGAGTATTTAGTGCTTGAATTGAAAAAAGCCTTGAAAAGATAATCTTTTCAAGGCTTTTATCTTGACTTTTATTACTATCCCTGCTATAATAGTTGCACATGAAACTGTTGCAAGTGCAACTATTATTGTTTAAGAGGTATAAGATGTCAAAATTTATGAAAATGCTGAACAATATCAGCCGCTCCCAAGCGATATACAGGCACAGTAGAATATCTGCGCCCGATCTGCAAACGGGGCATTACGCCTTTGTGTTGGCCATATGTCGCGAGCCGGGGCGCTCACAGGAGGAGCTTGCGCGAGAGCTTTGTATCAACAAAAGCACCGTCGCGAGAAATCTTAACTGCCTTGAGGAAAAAGGATATATCTCAAGAGCTCCACTGCCGAATGACAAGCGTCAGTTTTCGGTTTATCCTACCGAAAAAATGCTTGCCGTTCTTCCCGAGATAAAGGCGGCGTCAAGCGAATGGATGGCTCTTCTGTCCGAGGGAATACAAGAAGAGGAGCTCGAGATATTCGATTCTGTGCTCTCGCGTATGCAGACACGCGCAAGAGAGATAATTGAGAAGCAAGAGGAAAACAAATGAAGTGGGTTTTGACATATTTAAAGCCGTTGCGCGCAAGGATAACGATAGGTACTTCAATAAAGATTATCGGCACGCTCGCAGAGCTGATGATCCCTTTTTTGCTCTCATACATACTTGAGAAGGTAATAGATACAAACGACGTAAAAAAGATATTATTCTTTGGGGCGCTTATGGCGGTCTGCGCCGTTATCGCTTGCCTTGGCAATATAATAGCCAACAGAATGGCGGCTAAGACAACGATGCACTTTTCGTCAAGAATGAGAAGAGATCTCTTCTCAAAAACTCTTCATCTGTCGGCAAGGAACAGGGATTCGTTTACCATTCCGTCGCTTGAAGCAAGAATTACGTCAGATACCTATAACGTGCAGAATTTTATCGGAATGATGCAAAGAATGGGAATACGCGCGCCTATCCTTCTGCTTGGCGGAACGATAATCACTATGATAATGGACAGAAAGCTGGCGCTGGTTATGATAGCCACCTTGCCTCTGATCTTTGTTGTTGTGTACAGTATTTCGCGAAAGGGAGTGCCGCTTTACTCAAAGGTCCAGCAATCTGTTGACGGAATGGTAAGAGTCGTCCGTGAGGACGCGCAGGGGATCCGCGTTATCAAGGCGCTCTCGAAGGTCGATTATGAAAACGCCCGTTACGACAGGGCGAATATGAAGCTCAGAAAAGACGAGACCAAGGCGGGGATCATAATGGGAGTGGTAAATCCCATAATGACTATGCTTATGAATATGGGTATCGTTGCGGTTATTGCGGTCAGTGCATATTTCGTGGCAAACGAGACCTCCTCTGTGGCGACCGTTATCGCGTTTATGCAGTATTTCACACTCATATCAATGGCTATGATGTCGCTCTCGAGAATGTTCGTTATGTACACAAAGTGCGCCGCGTCAGCCAAGCGTATATCACTCGTAATGGAGAGTAAAAGTGAGCTTGATATATGCGAGGATGACGGCAAGGGAGATGATACTCTCCACGTTTCCTTTGAGAAGGTCAGCTTTTCCTATCTTGGAAAAAAGAACAATGTAAAGGACGTCTCCTTCTCCTTGAAAAAAGGTGAGACGCTTGGCATAATAGGCGCAACGGGAAGCGGAAAATCAACGCTTTTGCGTCTTCTTATGCGCTTTTATGACACCGACTCTGGCACTATCCGCATCAATGGCAAGGACGTGCGCTCATATTCCCGCGAGACTCTTACCTCAATGTTCGGCGTAGTATTCCAGAATGACTTTCTTTATGCCGATTCTATAGAAGAAAATATCCGCTTCGGGCGTGACATCTCAAGCGAGGACATCGTAAAGGCGGCAAAAATCGCACAGGCGCACGATTTTATAACCTCGTTTTCCGACGGCTATGATCACGCGGTGTCCGCGGGAGGAACTAACCTCTCGGGAGGTCAGCGTCAGCGTGTGCTTATCTCTCGCGCGATAGCGGGAAGCCCCGAGATACTTATACTTGATGATTCGTCCTCGGCACTTGACTACAAGACCGACGCAAATCTGCGCCGCGCGCTCTCCGAGTCGTTTCCCGATTCAACGGTCATAACCGTCGCGCAAAGAGTCAGCTCTGTCAAAAACTGTGACCTTATACTCGTCATTGAGGACGGCGTTATAATTGGCAGTGGTAAACACGAGGAGCTTATGGTGAGCTGTTCCGAGTATAAGGATATAAGCGATTCGCAGATGGGAGGTGCTTTCGTTGAATAAGAGTAGCTTTAAGCAAGACTCCCATAAGCAGTCGGGCGAAAAGCCGACAAAACGCAAAACGGGCAGTGTAATTTTCCGCCTTTCAAAGTACGTACTCGCGCAGTGGCCGCTCTTTATTCCCGCGGTCATCTTCACTCTCCTGTCAAACCAGCTCTCTCTGCTCGGTCCGAGCTATTCCGGCGCGGCGATCGATGCCATAGAGCTTGCAGGCGGCGTAGATTTCCCGACAGTTTGGGAAAACGTCATAATGATGATCATCTGCTATGCTACCTCTGCCATCCTCTCCTACGTCTTGGCGGTAATCATGGTGCATATGTCACAGCGCATAGTCTACCGTATGCGTAAGCAGGTGTTTGAAAAGCTCAACACTCTGCCCGTCGGCTATTTTGACACGCATGCAACAGGCGACATCATCAGCCATCTTTCCTATGATATCGATACTATAAACGCCACTCTCTCGCACGACTTGGTGCAGGTAATGACCAGCGTTTACACGGTCATAGGCTCGCTCATATTTATGTGGCGAATATCAAAGCCGATGATACTGATTTTCGCTATCACCGTACCCGTGTCAATTCTTTTTACCCGTTATCGCTCCAAAAAGGTGCGTCCTCTCTTCCGCGCAAGGTCGAAAAAATACGGTGAGCTTAACGGCTACGCCGAGGAAATGCTCACGGGCATGCGCTCGATCTCCGCATACGGACGTCAGGGCGTTATCTCCGGCAGATTTGCTAAACGCAATGAGGAAACGATGGATGCCTACTACAAGGCGGAGTACTACGCAGCCGCCCTTTTCCCATCAATTAACTTTATAAACAATTTCTCGATCTCCCTGATCGCGATCTTCGGCGGCGTGCTCTATATGCTTTCTCAAAGCGGCGCGGTCGAAGAGGGTGCAATGCTGTTTATCACCCTCGGCGGTGTTGCGCAGTTCGTCCTTTATTCCCGTAAGTTCGCAGGACCTATAAACGAGTTTGCCAACATTCTCCACGAGTTTCAGTCGGCCTTCTCCGCCGCAGAGCGCGTCTTCCGCGTGCTTGACGAAGATCCCGAGCCGCTTGACGTGCCCGATGCGGCATCGCTCCCCGAGGTCAGCGGCCTTGTTGAGATCGAAGACGTTACCTTTGGCTACGTCCCCGAGCGCACCATACTTAAAAACGTTTCCGTCACCGCAACCCCCGGCAAGACGGTAGCTATCGTAGGCCCTACCGGTGCCGGCAAAACCACTATTATCAATCTCTTGATGCGCTTCTACGATCCCATCTCGGGCGAGATCCGTCTTGATGGCTTGCCCGCCCTCGCAATCAAGCGCGCCGATCTGCGCCGCGCCTATACTATGGTGCTTCAGGATACCTGGCTTTTCCACGGCACGATATACGACAACATAGTCTACGGCAAGGAAAATGCGACACGGGGTGAGGTTGAGGCTGCCGCTAAAGCCGCAAGAATAGATACTTACATCGATACCTTGCCGGACGGATACGATACAGTGCTGTCCGACGACGGTGTAAATATCTCAAAAGGACAGCGCCAGCTGATAACCATAGCACGTGCGCTTCTCTCCGATGCCCCGATGCTCATACTCGACGAGGCGACCTCTAACGTAGACTCGCGCACCGAGATACAAATTCAAGAGGCAATGGCCGAGCTTATGAAGGGACGTACCTGCTTTATCATAGCCCATCGCCTCTCCACGATACAAAACGCCGACGTCATTCTGGTAGTCCGCGACGGTAGAATTACCGAGCAGGGCAATCACGACGAGCTTATGCGCCTCGGCGGATTTTACAGCACACTCTATAACTCTCAATTCAGTTAAGGAATGAAAAAATGATAAGTGAAGTAATACTTTGTAAATACGGTGAGATCGTCCTCAAGGGCGCAAACCGTCAGAATTTCGAATCCACTCTCGTAAAGGAGCTGCGCCGCCGCGCATCGCCTTACGGCACCTTCAAGATCTATTTCAAGCAGTCCACTCTCTACGTCGAGCCGCAGAGCGAGTATTGCGATATGGACGGAATGTATCAGGCAGCGCGTAAGGTATTCGGCATAGTCGGTGTTAACCGCGCCGCCGTCTGCGAGAAGAATATGGATAGCATAGTCGCAACCGCGCGTGAGTACCTTCCCGAGAAGCTCGCAGGCAAGCGCACCTTCAAGGTAGACGCCAAGCGCTCCGACAAAAAATTCCCCCTCAAATCCCCCGAGATCTCTGCCGAGATCGGCGGCGTTATTCTCTCCACCGTCCGCGGCATCAAGGTAGACGTCCACAACCCCGACGTTACCGTAACCGTTGAGGTGCGCGACGAGCACGCCTACATCAGAGCAGGGCAAGAGGCAGGCGCAGGCGGACTTCCTCTTCGCACAGCGGGCAGAGGACTTCTGCTTCTCTCCGGCGGTATCGACTCTCCCGTCGCAGGCTGTATGATGGCAAAGCGCGGTATGGAGATCGAGGCGCTTCACTTCGATTCATTCCCCTATACGTCCGACAGAGCGCGTGAGAAGGTTATGGATCTTGCGCAGGAAATGTGCGAGTTCTGCTCCAAAATGCACGTCCACGTTATCTCCCTCACTCATATCCAAGAGGAGATCCGCGACAAATGTCAGGAGGACTTCTTCACCCTGCTTCTCCGTATCTTTATGATGCGCCTTGCGGAGCGTTGCGCTCGCGAGTACAAGTGTGGCGCGCTCATCACGGGTGAGTCGCTCGGACAGGTAGCGTCGCAGACCCTCGCCGCCATCGGCGTTACCGACTCGGTCGTAAATATCCCAGTATTCCGCCCCTGCATCGGCCTTGACAAAAACGAGATAGTCATTCAGGCACGCCACTACGGCACGTTCGATACCTCGATCCTGCCCTACGAGGACTGCTGCACCGTCTTCACCCCCAAGCACCCCAAGACCCAGCCCAAGCTCGAGCAGGTAATGGCAGAGCTTGCAAAGCTCGACGTCGAGGCGCTTCTCGACGAGGCGTACGCCACCATGACCACCGAGGTCAAGCTTATTTTCCCCGAATATCGTTAACCGCACCTGCAGCGTGAAATAACACAAGAGCCCGGCATAACGCCGGGCTCTGCTTATCAATAAACTTAAGCATTCAATCTGTTGAATTAAAAATATCCTCATCTGTTATTTTTTCCCAAGCGTCCCTCCCTTTTTGAGTTAGCGAGTAGGGAAATTCATTATGTTCATTTTTCCAATCATAGTTAATATAAACATATCCCTCAGCTAACATTTCTTCTAATAAAATTTCAATTTCTAAAGGAGATGCATCAACTTTGGCAACTAATTCAAAGTACTCCACTATTTGAGTAAAAGCTTCATCATCTTGAATTAAACAATCTAAAACGAATTCTTTATTTGTCATATATTATCCTACCTAAGATCATTGGCTTTGTTTATTGCGGTTTTCCTGTATGCGCTTTCTAATGTTTTTTACGAAAAATATCAGGAACAAAACTATTCCTGCCGAAAACGCTATTATAATAACCCACATTTTAATGCTGCTTGAATCTGCATCGTACAAGACTGTTGATTCATCACCGCAATACTTAACGAGGCGAGAATATCTTCCTTGAGCAAATCCTCCCTCAACACGGTACGTTTCGTTTCCTATCTGTCTTTCTCTAGAACGCAAATTGTCTTCGTATATGCCGTTTTCATACGTATTTTCTACTCCTCGAACATCTTTTACTGCCATATCTTCCGACAGATAAACTACCGCGCTTGATCTTTGAATGTGTACATGCAGACAACCATCGGCCCATTCCAAGTAAAAGCTTCCATAAGAATTAAATTCACAGCCATATTGGAAATTAAAATCCGAGTCATATACACAAATATAGTTTGTAGTGCCGCCAGATTGGAATCCCAATGCTACGCGACCATTTTCATCCACGTCATAGTAATGAATATAATATTTGTTCTCAGGCTCTGTTATAGCGCTAAAATCAAGCCTTTCTATAAGCTGCGTTTTCCTCTCCTCGGACAACTCTACTGTCGTCAATTCGGGAGTTTCCGAGTCTGCAAAAACAGGAAGGCAAACGAGCATAGCGAGCAAGAACAAGATAGTTATAACTTCTATGCATTTTTTCATAGTTACCACCTCATGATTTTATTGTACGCAGCATCAAACACCTTACGGTGTTGCCGGGCTCTTTTTATTTTTTAACCTTGAGTTAATAAATGGGTTTTAAGATTCCCTGAAATGTAAAAACATTTGCTAGTATTTTCACGTCGCTATCCTTCTGCATTTTGTAATAATACCCATAATTATCTTTCGACAAACCTACTGTATATCCTACATAATTAACAAGATCGTCAAAATGATAAATATAACTTGCTGCAGATTTATTTTCTTCAAGGCACTCGTTATATAGTTGCTCAAATTGGTTCTTATCATCGGTTTTTGAATCGAACGCGACACTTTTTGTCAAATCGTGAACAAATGAAATAAGAGAACTCTGCACTCCATCATCTTTCTGTGCTTCTTTGCCATCGCCATAGTAAAACATCTTCACAGTGAAGTCGCCGTATATACCGCGATTTGCAAAAAGAATATAAATAGTGTATTGATCGTTATACAAATACGCGGTTATTATACTGTCGCCATCGTGAGATTCTTTATACCACTCTTCCTCGCAATTCAAACTATACTTTTCTTTTATCTCACTTACCTTGTTTTTGTAAAAGTCAACGTATGCTGTATCAAAACTTTGATTATCACAATTCCACTGACTAGACTCCGCATACTCAATGTTTTCGTCATTTGTAAAAAACATTATAGCAAAGAACGCTACAATACCTACAATTAGAGCAATCAATAGCGACAAAGCAATCGATAAAACAATTATGCTAGCCTTTTTCGCAGAGAAATCCCCCTATCACCAAAACATAATATTGTCATATTCACCACCCTAATCCGACAACAGAGAACAGAAGCATCTTACTCGCTTTCATCATCACTTGACTCCTAAAATTGATGAAATTAATTTTGTTGATTTTTAACAATTGCAAAAGCAATATACGAAAAATTATGTGCATATTGCTTTCAACTTGATTATATCACACAAGCATGATCCCCGTCAAGGCGTTTTTTCCAATTTACACCTTTTTGTACAAAAATGGGGTTGAATTTTCTTCGCTTCGATTCTGCAAATCAATCAATTTATTGTTGACAAATCCAAAACGTTGTGCTAAAATATTTAAAAGAAGGAGGAGTAGCAGCTCCCCGCGCGCAGAGAAAAGACGGTTGGTGCGAGTCTTTGGCGGTGTGGTGTGAAGGTCGCCTTCGGTTTATCGGAAAGAACGGGGCTAACGCTTTGAATCTCTTTTGCTTGCCCTCATTAGACTCCGACGTATCGGCTGCGTTAAAGCTCAACGAAGGGAAGTGTCATAGGCATTTCTGAATTCGGGTGGTATCGCGTTAATTCGCCCCGAAGCGACAAAAGCTCGCTTCGGGGCTTTTTATATACCTGATTTGCATTTAAGGCTCCCTTGTGCAAAGGGAGCTCCGCCAAAGGCGGTGAGGGATTGTCTTTGCTGAAAACTATCTTTTAACAACCCCTCCGTCACGGCGTTGCCGCGCCACCTCCCCTTACACAGAGGGAGGCTTTGGTTTAATCCCACTTTTCTGGCGTTAACGTAACAGATGCGTGGCTGTCAGGCTAATCTAGTTATTGTATTTGAAATCAAATTTAAGGAAGATAGAAAAATGAGAAAAGAACTTGCAAAAAACTATGATCCGAAGTCCTTTGAGGACAGGATCTACACCGACTGGTGTGAGAAGGGCTATTTCAAGCCCGACCCCGACAAAAAGAAAAAGCCGTTTTCCATCGTTATCCCCCCGCCTAACGTAACCGGACAGCTTCATATGGGTCACGCGCTTGACGAGACCCTCCAGGACATACTCGTCCGTACCAAGCGTATGCAGGGCTACTCTACGCTCTGGGTGCCCGGCACCGACCACGCGGGTATCGCTACGCAGATCAAGGTTGAGGAGAACCTTCGCGTAAACGAGGGTCTTACAAGATACGACCTCGGCCGTGAGAAGGTCCTCGAGCGCGTATGGGATTGGAAAAATCAGTACGGCGGCAGAATTATCAATCAGCTTAAAAAGCTCGGCGCATCTTGCGACTGGTCGCGCGAGCGCTTCACTATGGACGAGGGCTGCTCGAGGGCTGTGCGCGAGGTGTTCGTAAACCTCTACAACAAGGGCCTTATCTACCGCGGTTACAGAATAATCAACTGGTGTCCCCGTTGCCTTACCGCGCTTTCCGATGCGGAGGTAGAGTATGCTGAACAGCCCGGCTCGTTCTGGCACATCAAGTACCCCGTAAAGGGCACTGACGAGTTCGTTACCATCGCTACCACCCGTCCCGAGACTATGCTCGGCGATACCGCCGTTGCCGTTAACCCCGAGGACGAGAACACCAAGCACCTTATCGGCAAGACTCTCGTATTGCCCATCGTTGGCAGAGAGATCCCCGTCATCGCTGACGACTACGTTGAGATCGGCTTCGGTACAGGCTGCGTTAAGATCACCCCCGCACACGACCCCAACGACTTCGAGGTCGGAAAGAGACATAACCTCGAGATAATCAAGGTTATGAATGACGATGCTACCATCAACGCCGAGTTCGGCGGCAAGTACGCAGGTATGGACAGATACGAGGCGAGACGTGCACTCGTTGCCGATCTTGATGCTCTCGGCTATCTTGTAAAGGTCGAGCCCTGCGCCCACAATGTTGGCACCTGCTACCGTTGTAAGACTACCGTTGAGCCTCTCACCTCTGACCAGTGGTTCGTAAAAATGGAGCCCCTCGCAAAGCCTGCACTTGATATAGTCAAGAGCGGCGAGGTCAAGTTTGAGCCCGAACGTTTCACAAAAACCTATACCAACTGGATGGAAAACTGCCACGACTGGTGCATCTCACGTCAGCTCTGGTGGGGTCACCGTATCCCTGCATTCTACTGCGACGAGTGCGGTCATATGGAGGTCTCCAAGACCGATATCGACACCTGCCACAAGTGCGGCGGCGCAGTAAGACAGGAAGAGGACGTTCTTGATACCTGGTTCTCCTCTGCGCTCTGGCCCTTCTCAACTATGGGTTGGCCGGACAAGACCGAGGACCTCGCACGCTACTATCCCACAAACGTGCTCGTAACCGGCTACGATATAATCTTCTTCTGGGTTTCCAGAATGATCTTCTCCGGTATGGAGCATATGGGAGAAAAGCCCTTCTCCACCGTATTTATCCACGGTCTTGTAAGAGACGCGCAGGGTAGAAAGATGTCCAAATCCCTCGGCAACGGTATCGATCCCCTTAAGGTTATCGAGGACTACGGCGCAGACGCACTCCGCTTCGCCCTTGCTACCGGTAACGCACCCGGCAACGATATGAGATTCTCCGACGAGAAGATAGAGTCGGCAAGAAACTTCGCTAACAAGCTCTGGAACGCATCTCGCTTCGTTCTTATGAACCTCACCGAAGAGGATGACGAGCTTCTTAAAATGCCCACCGAGGACGAGCTTGCCGTTGAGGATAAGTGGATACTCTCCAAGTTCAACCGCCTTGTTAAGACCGTAAACGATAACATCGAAAACTACGAGGTAGGTATCGCCCTTGCCGAGATCTACTCGTTTGCATGGGACTACTTCTGCGACTGGTATATAGAAATGGCAAAGAGCCGTACCTTCGAGGCAGGCACTCCCGCCGCCCTCACCGCAAAGCGCGTGCTCGTTTACGTCCTCACCGGTATCGTAAAGCTCCTTCACCCCTATATGCCCTTTATCACCGAAGAGATATATCAGGCTCTTCCTCACACCGACGAGTCGGTAATGATCTCCGCATATCCCAAGTATGACCAGACCCTTGACTTTGCTACCGAAGAGGACAGCGTAAACAGAATCGTTAACTGCATCGTTGCTATCAGAGCAAGACGCGCGGAAATGAACGTTCCCCCCTCAAAGAAGGCAAAGCTCTACGTCGTTACAAAGTACGAGGATACCTTCAAAAAGACCGAAAAGATCCTTATGAAGCTCGCCTCTGCATCCGAGGTCATCGTTACCGATAAGTACGAGAGCGACGATGCCGTTATGATCGCTACCGATTCCGGCTCTCTTTACATTCCTCTTTCCGAGGTTATCGACTTCGAAAAGGAGCGTGCAAGACTTACCGCCGAGATGAAGAAGAACGATTCCGAGATCGAGAGAATTGAAAAGAAGCTTTCTAACGAGGGCTTCGTTTCCAAAGCACCCGCAGCTGTAATAGACGGGGAGCGTGCGAAATTAAACAAGTATCTCGAAACTCGCGAGGCGCTTACCGCCGCTCTTGCAAAGCTCGGTTAAGGTAAAGTAAACTTTACAAAAAGGAAAATCCGATGGATTTCAAATTTACAGATAAACAAGATCCCACAGCCCCCGAGGAGAAGATCGCCGTCGTCTTCTCGGGCAGCTATGAGGACACACCCGAAAATGCGGAAATATGGATAGAGGAGGGAATTGTCGAGATCGCCGAAAACGCGTTCCGCGACTTCCAAAATCTCCGTGCCATCCATTTCCCGAAGAGCCTCAAGATCGTGTCCGCTTGCGCCTTTGCCGGCTGTAAAAGCCTTGTCAGCGTGGATATGAATTTCGGCCTTGAAGAAATACTTGACGAAGCGTTTTCATCCTGTCCCTCGCTTTCCTCTGTCACAATTCCCGACAGCGTTAAAAGAATAGGCGAGGGCGCGTTTGAGGGCTGCGCTTCACTCTCTAAAATCAAACTGTCCGAGTCGGTTATGATGATAGGCGCGTCGGCATTTGCATTCTGCTTCAACCTGCGCGACGTCGTGATTCCCGACAGCTGTATCCTTGTCGAGTTCAACGCCTTTGCGTCCTGCTTCGGTCTTGAATCGGTCAAGCTCTCGGACAATATGGGACTTATCGACGAGTCCACATTTGAGGGCTGCCGCTCTCTTTCAATCGTCGATATGCCCGTAAAGCTGACTCGCATAGGCAGACGCGCCTTTAAGGGCTGCACCTCGCTTAGATCCCTCATTCTTCCGCACGGTGTAAAGGAGATAGGCCTCGACGCCTTTGCCGAATGCTCGGCACTCTCGCGCATCGCTATTCCCAAGGGTGTGCGTGAGCTTGAGGACGAGGACGTCTTTGCATCCTGTGACTCGCTTACAGATATCTCCTTCGGCGGCTCGAAGGAGGCGTGGGAGCTTATGGCCCACGGCAAGACCGTTACCGTGCTTCGCAGCGATATGACGGTCTATACGCCGAAAATAACCTTTTTGGATTTGAAAGATGAAATATAAGTGCCTGATCCTTGACCATGACGATACTATCGTCAACAGCTCGGCAACGATACATTATCCCTCGTTTGTCGAGTACCTGCGCGACTATCGCCCCGAGCTTAAGGACAATTACACGTTTGAGTCCTTTATCGTAAAAAACTTTGACCCCGGCATCATATCTCTGCTTCGTGACGAGGTCGGACTCTCGGAGGAGGAGATGCAGCACGAGGAGGAGTATTGGGCTCGCTTCGTAGAGAGCAAGACTCCCGTTGCCTACGAGGGAATGAAGGAGATAATGGAGCGCTTTCGCGCCGAGGGCGGCGTGGTCGTCATCGACTCTCACTCCCTTCTTCGCTACATCGAGCGCGACATTCGCGCAAACGACCTTCCCACCCCCGATCACATATACAGCTGGGATATCCCAAAAGAGCAAAGAAAGCCGAGTCCCTACACAGTTCTCGATGCCATAAAGCGCTTTAACCTTGACCCGTGTGAAGTTTTGGTGGTCGACGACTTGAAGCCCGGCTACGATATGGCTCGCGGTGCAGGCGTTGATTTTGCCGCTGCGGGCTGGGCGTACAACGTTCCCGAAATAGAATCCTTTATGCGCGAGCATTGTGATTACTATCTTCGCTCGGTCGATGACCTTAAGCTACTTTTGTTTGATTGATTGCACGGGAGTATTATAAAATTGAAAATATTTGTCATCGGATGCGGCCGCTGGGGCTCGTTTATCGCGTGGTACCTTGATTCGATAGGACACGATGTAACCCTTTACGGCAGAACAACATCCGAAAAAATGCAAAAAATCATAGCCGAGCGCAAGAGCGGCGTGCTCTCTCTGCCCGACTCAATAAAGCTCACAACGGAGCTCGACGGTCTCAAAAAGTGCGATACGGTGGTCGTTTCCGTGGGCTCACAGTCGCTATCTGCGCTTATGAAGGACGTCGCGGCATTCTGTCCCGAGGATAAGACCTTCGTGCTTTGTATGAAGGGTATAGAAATATCCACCGGGCGCCGCCTGTCCGAGATCGTCGCGGATGCCGTTTTGCCCACAAACTCGGTCGCGGTATGGCTCGGTCCCGGTCACGTTGAGGAATTTTCCATAGGCAGACCTAATTGTATGGTTATCGATTCAACCGACGATAACGTAAAGCATCGCCTTGTCGATGCGTTCTCAAGTAGCCTTATCCGTTTTTATTACGGAACCGACCTTATCGGTAACGAAATAGGCGCTGCTGCGAAAAACGTCGTCGGCATAGCCGCAGGAGCTCTTGACGGCCTCGGTTTGTCCTCTCTTAAGGGCGCACTTATGGCAAGAGCACCGCGTGAAATTTCCCGCCTCGTTGAAAAAATGGGCGGAGACCCTGTATCGGTTTACGGCCTTTGCCACCTCGGTGACTATGAGGCTACCGTTTTTTCTAAATACAGCCATAACCGTGCCTTTGGCGAATCGCTTGTTACGGGTGCGCCGTTTGGAGGCTTGGCAGAGGGATACTACACGGTAAAGGCGCTGATCGGACTCGGTGAGCGTTATAACGTGGACCTTCCTATCTGCCGCGCCGTGTACAACGTGGCGTACTGCTCGGCTGACGTCAGGAATGAGATGAACGCGCTGTTTGCGCGGAGCTTGAAATACGAGTTTGGCAGTTAATTTCCATAAATCGCTTGACTTATTTGATTTAATATGTTAATATGGACGAAAAGGGGTGATTACTATACTTAATTTAAAACTTTTAGCCGCAAACGGCGACGTGAAATTCAAAGCGTACGGTGAGGACATCGACGTTCGCTATGAGGGTGTATACGAGCCCGGCGACAAGTGGAGACTTGAGCTTACCTATTGCGATTTTGTTAAGATCAAGCTCGACCCCACTCTTGCTGAATCCATCATCTATATCCCCGACGGCGTTTTTGAGTTCCCAATCCCGTTTGACTATCACAGATCGGCTTGCTACGGTAAGGAGGCTTTTACCGGCGACAGTCACAGAGTCACCGTTTCAGAGCCCACCGAGGCGGAGATCTACTCCGACAGACTGATCTCTCTCAACTCGCACGATATGCACAACGTTCCAAAATATTTCCCCCACGCAGTTGCGAATTTCGTAACCCGTGAGGATCCCTGCTTCTTCGAGCGCAACGCCATAGACGGCGTAAGCGACAACCTCGGTCACGGTCAGTATCCCTTTCACTCTTGGGGTGGAGGACTGCGTGAGGACCTTGAGTTTGAGGTTCACTTCGGTATGGAGGTCGAGGTCAGTCGCGCGGTAATACATCTGCGCGCCGATTTCCCGCACGATACGTATTGGAAGGAAGCGGATCTCGAATTCTCCGATAATTCGAGAGTACATATAAACCTTGAGGGCATCGCCGACGGTCAGAGCTTCGAGTTCGAGCCGAAGAAGACCGAGTTCGTGCGCATGACCGGACTTAAACAGCAAAGACTTGCCGACGGCTCGCTCTCGTTTGCTGCACTTTCACAGTTTTCAATTTACGGAAAATACATCAAAAAGGAGAATGAAGGAATGGAAGTAAGAGACGCTTCTAACGCCAAAGACGTCAGATATTATACTACTGACAGACTTAGAGAGGAGTTCCATATCGCGAACCTCTTCACCAAGGACAACATCAGAATGGTTTACAGCCATACTGACAGAATCATCGTTATCGGAATGATGCCCATCAAGCTTGAGCTTAAGCTTGAAGCAGGTAAGGAGCTTGCTGCCGAGTATTTCCTTCAGCGCCGTGAGCTTGGATGCATCAACATAGGCGGCCCCGGTGTTATCACCGTTGACGGCACCGTATACGAAATGAATCCCCGTGACGGTATATATATCGGTAAGGGCAACAAGGATCTTCGCTTCAAGAGCATTGATGAGACCAATCCCGCAAAGTTCTATATCACCTCTTGCCCCGCACACACCACTTATCCCACCGTTAAGATCGACATCACCAAGGCTCGTAAGGTACCCTGTGGCTCCGTTGAGGATTGCAACAAGAGAGTTATTAATCAGTACATACACCCCGAGGTAATGCAGTCCTGCCAGCTCGCTATGGGTCTTACTCAGCTTGAGGTTGGCTCTAACTGGAACACCATGCCTTCCCATACTCACGACAGACGTATGGAGGTTTACCTCTATCTCGATATGGGCGCAAACGATGCAGTATTTCATATGATGGGCGAGCCCAAGGAGACCCGCCATATCGTTATGCACAACGAGGAGGCAGTTATCCCTCCCTCTTGGTCTATCCACTCCGGCGTAGGCACAAAGAACTATTCGTTCATCTGGGCTATGTGCGGTGAGAACCAGGAATTCACCGATATGGACCATATCGAAACCAAAGAACTCAGATAATTTTTTAAAAGGAGAATACATAAAATGGCAAACAACATTTTCTGTCTTAAGGGCAAGGTTGCTCTTATCACCGGTGCATCCTACGGTATCGGCTTCGCTATCGCAAAGGGACTTGCAGCAGCAGGTGCAACCATCGTTTTCAACGATATTAAGCAGGAGTTTGTAGACAAGGGTCTTGCTAACTACAAGGAGGCAGGCATCGATGCAAAGGGCTATGTATGCGACGTTACCGATGAGGACGCTGTAAACGAGCTTGTTGCAAAGATCGAGGCTGAGGTTGGTGTTATCGATATTCTCGTTAACAACGCCGGCATCATCAAGAGAATTCCCATGATCGAGATGAAGGCTTCCGAGTTCAGACAGGTTATCGACGTTGACCTCAACGCTCCCTTTATCGTATCCAAGGCAGTTATCCCCTCTATGATCAAGAAGGGCGCAGGTAAGATCATCAACATCTGCTCTATGATGAGTGAGTTCGGCCGTGAGACCGTTTCCGCTTACGCAGCTGCAAAGGGCGGCCTTAAGATGCTTACCAGAAACATCGCATCCGAGTACGGTCAGTACAACATTCAGTGCAACGGTATCGGCCCCGGTTATATCGCTACTCCCCAGACCGCTCCCCTTCGTGAGAAGCAGGCTGACGGCTCGAAGCACCCCTTCGACAGCTTTATCACCGACACCAAGACTCCCGCAGGCCGTTGGGGCGATCCCGAGGATCTTGCAGGTCCCGCAGTATTCCTTTCTTCCTCCGCATCCGACTTCGTAAACGGTCAGATCCTTTACGTTGACGGCGGTATCCAGGCATACTTCGGCAAGCAGCCCTCCTGATCTATAAATTGAATAAAAAACGCAAATAGGCGAACCCCGTGTCGCCTATTTGCTGTAAATGAGGAAAATTACAATGAAGAATTACAAAGAAATAATTGCTGAAAATCGCGAGTGGGCAAAGGAAGTGTTCGCAAAGATCGATACCAAGATGTCTGCTATGACTCTCCGTTCAAGAAACAAGCTCCCCGACGGAGTTGACGAGAACGGTATTCACCTTGACCGTATGCAGACCAACCCTACCTGGTGGACTAACGGCTTCTGGGGCGGCCTTAACTGTATGCTCTATGACTATACCAAGAACGAGGAGTACCTCACCACCGCAAAGTCCTCCGAGAAGCTTCTTGATACCGGCCTTAAAATGTTCGACAGAATTCACCACGACGTTGGCTTTATGTGGCACCTCACCTCGAGCGGCCTTCATAAGCTCACCGGTGATGCTGATTCCAGAACCCGTTCTCTCTTCGCTGCAACCACCCTCTCCGCCCGCTTTGTAAAGGGCGCTGACTTCATCAAGGCATGGAACACCGAGCCCGCATACAGCTGGTCTATCATCGACTGCCTTATGAATCTTCCTCTTCTTTACTGGGCAAGCGAGCAGATCGGTGACGACAGATATAAGAGAATAGCTATGGCTCACGCCGACACAGCTATCCGTACTCACCTTCGTCCCGACGGCTCTGTTAACCATATCTGTGAGCACGACAGAGAGACCGGCGAGTTCGTAAAGAGCTACGCAGGTCAGGGCATCGCTCCCGACTCCTCTTGGTCACGCGGTCAGGCTTGGGCTGTTTACGGCTTCGTTATCTCCTACATTCACACCGGAGAGCAGAGATATCTCGACGCTGCAAAGCAGGTTGCAAACTACTTCATCGCTAACGTATGTGACGAGTGGGTTCCCAGAGTAGACTTCCGCGCTCCGAGTGAGCCTGTATACTACGATACCACCGCTGCAGGCTGTACCGCTTGCGGACTTCTCGAGCTTGCAAAGATCCTTCCTGAGAACGAGGGCGGTATGTACGCTCACGCCGCTGTTAAGATGCTTCGCACCCTTAACGAGCGCTTTGCTGATTACGATCCCTCAAACGATGCTATGATCACCCACGGCACCGTTCGTTACCCCATTCCCGGTGTATACACCGAGAAGCAGGCGGGCGTTCACATCAGCATCATCTACGGCGATTACTTCTTCACCGAGGGTATCCTTAAGCTCCTCGGCTCCGAGTATTTCGCTTGGTAAGTCATATCCCGTGTAAAGTTATTTGCTGAAACGAGGTAGATATAATGAAGAATTATAAACAGCTTGTAGCCGAGAATCGAGCTTGGGCAGAGGATACCTTTAAAAAGATAGACACCAAAATGTCCGCGGTAACTCTCCGCTCAAGATGTAAGCTCCCCGACGGAGTTGACGCTGACGGTGTACATATCGATCAGATGATAAAAAACAAGAACGGCTGGACTAACGGCTTTTGGGGCGCGCTCAACTGTATCCTCTACGAGTATACGAAGAACGAGGAATACCTCAAGACTGCCGAGTCCTCACAGGCGCTTCTCGATAAGGCGCTTGCCAACTATCCCCGCCTTGATCACGACGTCGGATTTATCTATCACATCCTCTGCGGCTCGCTTTATAAGCTTACCGGCAACAGCGATTCAAGAACTCGCAATCTCTTCGCCGCCGCAACCCTTTCCTCTCGCTTCGTTATGGGTGCAAACTTCATAAGAGCGTGGAATCCCTGGACTCCCGGTGACGAAACGGCACATAACTGGTCGATCATCGACTGCCTTATGAACCTCCCCATTCTCTATTGGGCAAGCGAGCAGACAGGCGACGATAGATTCAAGAGGATCGCTATGGCACACGCAGATATGGCGCTTCGTGCACATCTTCGTGCCGACGGCTCGGTGGCTCACATAGTTGAGCACGACAGAGAAACGGGCGAGGTCGTCTGCACCTACGGCGGACAGGGAATAGCCGTTGGCTCGTCCTGGTCACGCGGTCAGGCTTGGGGCCTTTACGGTTTTGTGCTTTCTTATATCCATACGGGAGAAGAAAGATACCTTAACGCCGCAAAGCAGATAGCCAATTACTTCATCGCAAACTGCTCTGACGATTGGCTTCCGAGAGTCGATTTCCGCGCTCCCTCCGAGCCGGTATACTACGACTCCACAGCAGGTGCTTGCGCCGCTTGCGGTATGCTCGAGCTTGCAAAACGCCTTCCCGAAAACGAGGGTGGAATGTACGCCCACGGCGCTATCAATATCCTTAAGGCAATGGGCGAAAAGTTCGCAAACTTCGACCCCGCGACCGACGATATGATCGGCTACGGCACCGTCCGCTATCCCGCACCCCCTTATACCGTGGAGAACAGCGGTATCCACAAATCTATAATCTACGCAGATTTCTTCTACACCGAGGCTATACTTAAGCTCCTCGGGGACGAATTCCTCGCGTGGTAAAAATTAAAAGAAAAGACCGTCGGTTTAGGCTTGTTCTCATAAGGATGTTTGTATTTTGTAGGGGCGATTCACGAATCGCCCGCTGAAATACGCAAAACAAAAACGGGCGATTCATGAATCGCCCCTACGGACACACATAATTTTCGGCAGAGAACTTGTTTCCTCTGCCGATTTGTGTTATAATGGAGCTAACAAAAAAGCCTCCCTCCAAGAGGGAGGTGGCACGCGTAGCGTGACATAAAACAGAACGATAAATAAGAATTTGCTGCATAGATTGGAGTGCAAACAATGAATAAGGACATAAGAGAATTATTGCTAGATAAAGTCGGCAAAGAATTAACAGAAAAAGGATTTAGTATTGCCGATACCACTCGCAAATATGCTGTTTATCACAAGAAACATGAGGATTGTATTGAAATAATTCAATGGGCAAAAGATAAATACGAATCTTATATTACTGTTTCTGCTTCGATTGCTTTTTTGAATACCACTGAAGAAAAAGCAAATATAAATTTTAAATGGTTCAACGAGTTCAATAATGGTGATTATAATAAGATTGTTGTTAGTGACTGCATCAAAAAATATTATTTGAAAGGTCATTTTGGCGACGAATTTCACTATGGAGATGTATATATTGCTATAGGAAGAGGAATTGTCGGTGTGGCACACAATAGCCATAGCAAACCATTAGGTTTCAAAATCAGGAAATACAAAGATTCAACATATTTAGATCTATGTAATCTTATTATCAAGAGAATGAAATTTGTTTATTCTTGGTTGGATGAACAAAAACGATCTATTTGCTAAATTCCAATTTATCGAATAGAACCCCCCGACAGACGTATAAAATCTGTCGGGGTTAATCTTTGTCTTCTGCGTTGCATTTATACCTTTGCGGACAGTCGAGGACGCCTGTCCCTACAAGGAGAAATTAAACTTCCTTATGAGAACCTGCCTTCACGGTGGTGCTCTTTTTTTTGTTTTACTGTGGCTCGAGGTGGCGACCTTATCTTGACAAAACGCGTTCGTTGTGCTATCATATATGCGCAACACATTGCTTTACGGAGGAAAAAATGCTTAACAAAAAATCAATTTTCAATTTCGTTTACGCCATTGCTCTTGTGGGGGCTATCATATCGTGTATCGGTATTTTGAGCGAGTTTTTGAACATTGCACAGCTTTACCGCGTACAAGTTTATAACGAAAATACTATGAGCTCGGAGCTACCGTATTACACCTATTCGTTCTTGTTTTATATAGTCGCTTTCCTTATAAGCGCATCTGCTGTTGCTTTGATGCTTCTTAGTCTGTTTGGAAAAATAAAATTGAGCAAAAAAAGTGTCAACATTATCATTTCCGTGGCTTGCGCAGTCCTGTTTATTATGTCATTCGTTATTTTTTATGTTTTAAGATATAAAACGGACGGAAGATATTATACAGGTATCATCGCTTCCCTTGCAAGCATGAACTACGTAACGTATTACACCTTCCGCGCGTGCATTATGTCCTTTATTGCTAATGCGGGCATTGTTGTGGCGTGCAACGTGCTGAACGAAAAATGCAAGAAGGCTGAAGCTGAGTCCGGCGAAGATGCGTAACAGACACAAATAGTATGCTTGATGTGGGGGCAATATCTGCCCCCACATCAACTTTCTTGAAAAAACTATTGACAAACGCGCTGATGGGTGATATACTACTTTCATCAAAACCGTTGATGCGGAGATAAAGCCATCTAAGACTACACAGAGAGCCCGCGATGCTGTGAATCGGGTTAGACACTGTTTGGCAAATGGACCGCGGAGGGTGCAGTCAAAGGCGTTTTTTTGCCGAGTATTCTGCAACGTGTGACACGCGTAAGTGGTCGGGGATATAGGTTGTATCCTTAAAAGAGCGCGACTCGTTTTTTTCGGGAAGCGAAGCAAGGTGGCACCGCGGATAAGTCGTTTATTCGTCCTTGACAGAGTTACAGTTCTGTCGGGGCGTTTTTTGTTTTTTTACGCCCCTAATCAAAACAAAAAAGGAGAGGCGAAAATGGATCACAACGGCATTAATTTTGACACTTATTTCAAGAACTATCCCGACAAAAACGGATATTTCGGCAAGTATGGCGGTGCGTATATTGCGCCCGAATTGCAGGCGGCGATGCAGGAGATCTCTGCGGCGTATCACACGATATGCAAGTCCTCGAAGTTCATAGCCGAGCTGCGCAGGATACGCAAGGAGTTTCAAGGCAGGCCTACGCCTATCTCGTACCTTGAAAGGCTCTCAAACAGCATTGGCACGGGAGTGCAGCTGTACGTCAAGCGTGAGGATCTGAACCATACGGGCGCGCACAAGCTAAATCACTGTATGGGTGAGGCTCTTTTGGCAAAGTATATGGGCAAAAAGAAGGTCATTGCAGAGACCGGCGCAGGTCAGCACGGTGTTGCACTAGCGACGGCGGCGGCATATTTCGGTCTTGAATGTGACATCTATATGGGCTCGGTAGACATAAAGAAGCAAGCGCCAAACGTAGCGAGAATGAAGATACTCGGCGCGAGGGTCATCGAGGTCACCGAGGGGCTTGCGACGCTAAAAGAGGCTGTCGATGCGGCGTTTGCGGCTTATGCAAAGGAATACAAGGACGCGATATACTGCATAGGCTCGGTCGTAGGTCCGCACCCTTTTCCTCTTATGGTGCGTGATTTTCAGAGCGTTGTGGGAATTGAGGCAAGAGAGCAATTTATCGGTATGACGGGTGAATTGCCCGACGCGGTGGTTGCGTGTGTTGGCGGCGGATCGAATGCTGCGGGAATGTTCGCAGGATTCTTAAACGACCCGGTCGATATATACGGCATAGAGCCGCTTGGCAGAGGTACGGCGCTCGGCGATCACGCGGCGAGTCTGCAATACGGCACAGAGGGCGTTATGCACGGCTTCAACAGCATTATGCTGAAGGACGAGAACGGAGATCCCGCACCCGTTTACTCGGTAGCGAGCGGACTTGACTACCCCTCATCAGGACCTGAGCATGCGTTTTTGCACGATATCGGCAGAGTCAAATACGACGTGGTTGGCGACGAGGAAACCGTCGATGCGTTCTACACTCTTTCGAGACTTGAGGGTATCATTCCGGCTATTGAAAGCGCGCACGCGGTTGCTTACGGCATAAAGCTGGCAAAGACTATGGGCAAGGGCTCGGTTCTTATCAACCTCTCGGGCAGAGGCGATAAGGATATGGACTATATTATTGAAAAATACGGTATAAGATAAGGAGTTAGTGATATGTTAGGTGACAAGAAGGTTGTTTTCTCGGGCGTGCAGCCGTCGGGAAATCTTACGATCGGAAATTATCTCGGAGCAATCAAGAATTTCTCGCGATTCAGCGAGGAATACAAAACATTTTACTGCGTTGTCGATCTGCACTCGATAACTGTAAGACAGGTGCCTGCGGAATTGCGCAGAAGAACATACGAGACGCTGGCGCTTTATATGGCGTGCGGTCTTGACGAGAAGAAGAACACGCTGTTCGTTCAGTCGCACGTGCCTCAGCACGCGGAGCTTGGCTGGATGCTTGACTGCTACACGATGTTCGGTGAGCTGTCGAGAATGACGCAGTTTAAGGACAAGAGCGCAAAGCACTCGCAGAATATCAATGCAGGTCTGTTTACCTACCCCACGCTTATGGCGGCGGACATACTTCTCTATCAGACCGACCTTGTGCCCGTGGGAATCGACCAGAAGCAGCACCTTGAATTAGCGCGCGATATTGCCCTGCGCTTTAACCAGATCTATTCCGATACGTTCGCTATTCCCGAGGGATATATCCCTACCGACACGATGAAGATAATGTCACTTGCCGAGCCGACGGCAAAGATGTCGAAGTCGGACGAAAATCAGAACGCGGTCGTTTATATCCTTGACTCAAAGGATGATATTATCCGCAAGTTCAAGAGAGCGGTGACCGACTCGGGAAACGAGATCAGATATGCGGACGACAAGCCCGGTATATCCAACCTTATGACTATATACCGCGCGTTTACCGGCAAGAGCATCGAGCAGATCGAGCGCGAGTTTGACGGACGCGGCTACGGCGACTTCAAGCTGGCGGTCGGCGAGGCGTGCGCAGACGGCCTTGCGGGTGTACGCGACGAGTTTGCAAAGCTCATTGCGGACAAGGCGCACCTTGAGGCTGTTATGAAGGCAGGCTCGGAAGAGGCGGCATACTACGCAAGAAAGACCATGAGCAAGGTCAGAAGAAAGATAGGATTTGTAAATTAATGCGACACGGGGCAGCACTTAGATCATTTTGATCGGTGCTGCCCCGTATATTTTTGCCCTGCTGTAGAAAGAATAAAAGAAAAAACGGCAGGTATATTATGTGCACGAGTATTGCTCTTACAAGTGGGGAATTTTGTTTCGGTCGGACGTTGGATCTTGACCGCGATTTTGGCGATCGGGCGGTTATAACGCCCAGAAATTACGTGATGACGTTGAGGTGCGGTGAGGTGATAAGGCGGCATCTTGCATTTATCGGAATGGCTGCCGTTATAGACGGTCACGCGCTTTACGCGGACGGAATGAACGAGGCTGGGGTGTGCATTGCGGCACTCGAATTTTCATCAAACGCATACTACCCCGGTGTGCCCGCGAGCAGCAAAAGGGGGATCGCGCCGTTTGAGGTTATTCCCTATCTGCTTGGGGTATGCGAGAGTCTTGATGAGGTGAGAAAAAAGCTTAAAGAGATCAGCATAGTTGACGTACCGTTCAGCGACGAGGTGCCGAACTCGGCACTGCATTGGCACGTGGCGGACGAGAGCGGCTCGCTCGTCATCGAGTCGACAAAGAACGGTATGAGCGTATACGAAAATCGCTATGGCGTGCTTGCAAACAATCCGCCGTTTCCCTTTCACCGCGATAACTGCACCTTATACCTCAACTCAACTAACAAGAGCGCGCAGGACTCGGGGGCTCTTGGGGAAGATATATTCTGCAATGGGGTGATGGGGCGAGGCATTCCCGGCGACTACACTTCCCCATCGAGATTCGTGCGTGCGGCGTGGCTGAACAGATATATAAAATACGGTGATGGCGAGGGTGTCGGCGCGGCGTTCACGCTGCTCGGGGCGGTTGCGCCGCCGTGCGAGGTCATAATCGGTGAGGGTGGCGCGGCACATTATATGCGTTATACCGCCGTTATGAACAAAAACAGCCTCTCATACTCGTACAAAAGAGGCTTTGACACGCAAATTCATACTACGCATATGAAAAAAGAGAGCCTCGACGGTGAAGCTCTCATTTAATTATCGCGTGCTTGATCTTGCTCGCCAAACGGCGCAAAAGATGGAGAAAATGTCGCACGGGGTATAGGTAATGCCAAATTCGCGAGTAAATTTTGTATCCACGCTCTTCAACCGTGTGATGCTTGCCGCGACGGTTGAATTCGGTGAGTATGCCTATGACGTTTGACACAGGAACGCGCTCGCGGCGGTAGGTGTTGTCACCTCTTATAATGAGCACGTCACCGTCAAAGCCGATGATGCGGTGCATGGTATATTTGTTGCCGGCACCTGTATAAAGCACTACGTCATACTTTTTAAATTCTGACGGCGGCGGAGTGATTATGACCATATCGCGACTGGTCTTGAATAGGGGGCGCATGCTGATACCGCGAGTCACGGAGGCGTAGCTGCCGTGCTTTTCAAGCTCGCTTTCTATTACTCCCTGCTCTTGTACGAAGGTCGAGTCGACGGTCTGCATCACTCGAGTATTCCGTTATCGGAAAGAGTCTTCTCAAACGCGATGATGTCGGCAAGTGCCGCCTCGCGTGCGACGTCATAGGTCGCGAGCACCTTATCAAGCAGCTCCTCACGGGTAAGGTCTGACTCGGAGAGGCAGTTCCAAAGGAAAGCGCCCGTGGAATTGAGTCTTACCATATTTGAGAATTCAGCCGCGCGCTTACCTACCGCTACGGCAAGATAGCTGGTGCCGACCTTTTCAATTACGAAACCGTTTTTAATCTTCATAACGACCTCCGGATATTATTGTAATTATTTTATCACATACTCCACTTTATTTCAAGTATATTTTAAAAATATACGCCCCTTTCGACTTAATATTTGCCGAGTTTGTGATAAACTGTAACCCGAAACGCGAAAATCGATATACTGAAATCAAAAACCGAGAGCGGAGGGTTATATGAATATACATACTGTCAAAGAGGGCGAGACGGTCTTTCACATAGCAAGAAAATACGGTGTCAGCCCTGCAAAGATAATCGAAAATAACGGACTTGTAAATCCCGACAGAATATCGGTCGGACAAAAGCTGTTGATCCTTACACCGACGAGGACGTACACGGTAAGGGGCGGCGATACGCTTGAAAAGATCTCGCGGCGCTTTGGAGTAAAGGAAAGGTGCATTCAAAGGGCAAACCCGTACTTATCGGGAACTGATGCGATCTATCCCGAAGAGGTGCTGGCAATAAAGCACGATCAGCCGATACACGGCGCGGCGGTGCTGAACGGATACTACTACGACGGCTGTCCTATGGATAGGCTGATGCTTGCCCTGGCGCATTGCAGTCTTGTTACGGTATCGGCGTATCGCGCGGCAAAGGGCGGCAGACTTGAGCGCGTTTTTGACGACGGTGAGGTCGTTCGGGCAGTGCGTGACGGCGGAAGGGCGGCAATAATGCGAGTGTACGATCCGCGCCAGTGGTGCGAGGTGTATGAAAGCGAGGGCGAATACCGCGCAAGCATCGTTAAGACCGCGAAGGAAAGGGGCTACGCAGGAGTAGCGCTGGGAGCTTATCGGGCGGCGAAAAATCCCCTCTTCAAGAATTTTATGTTTCTTTTAAAGAAGGATCTTTTAGCCGAGGGGCTGCACCTGTTTTACGAGTATGACGGCGAGGGGTGCGAGGACGGATGCGAGATCGCGGACGGATGCGTGCTGATATACGAGAAATGCGCGCTTGACGAGATACCTACCTTTGACGAGGGAGAGAGAAAATTCTACACCGAGTTTGCCGCCCGTCAGGACAGCTCAAAGGCGTTTCTCGACCTGTCGCCATTTGCGTATGCCGGCGGAAGATGCATCACAAAAAGAGAGGCAGACGACATAGCCTACAAGATGAAATCGAGGATCGAATACGACCCCGAAAGAATGATATGCACCTTTGACTATGCGAGCTTCGGGCGGGGCGAGCGAGGGCGCACGACGGTAAGATACGAGGCCATGGAAAATATAAAAGCCAAGCTCGATCTTGCGGGTGAGCTTGGCTTTATGGGAATAAGCTTTGATATTATGAGAGTGCCTATCGAGCATCTGATGATGATAAGCACGAGCTTTGCGTGCGGTGCTGATTATATGCTTTCGTCCTTCGATATATAGTCGCGCACCTTGAGGGTGACACCGAGGTTGTCGGCAATTTCCCCGCATTTTTCAAGCTCTTCCTCGCTAAGAGTCTGTCTTACAACGGATAAAAGCGTTTTTTGCACATAATTATTTACATTTTTCGCAAAGGTTAAAAGTGCGTCAAACGCCGCTTTATGATACACGGGGTGGCACATATCGACATATTTATCGGCATTTGGAGTATTGAGGCTGATAGAAACAACGTCGAACGCATCCTTATATAACGGGGCTGTATCCGTGCCGAATATGAGGTCGGAGTGACCGTTGGTATTGACGCGAATTTTGATAGACGGGTAACGTTTTTTGATACCAAGGGCGATCTCGCGAATATCGTGAAGTCTGACGGTCGGCTCGCCGTAGCCGCAGAAAACTATCTCGGAATACTTGGTAAGATCGTGTGAAAATACGTCAGAAAGCACCTCGTCCACGGTGGGCTCGCGCAGAAGCCAGAGGCTGTCGGAGCCGTATGCGCCGTCACCGTTATTACGAATGCAGAACTCGCAACGGTTGGTGCATCGGTTGGTGACGTTGATATAGAGGCCGGTGTCGACCTCGTATGTTACAGTCATTGCTTTAGTTATCAATGCCGAAAAACCTCCTTGCGTTATCTCGGGTGAGTGCCGCGCACTCCTCCTGTGACATACCGAATATTTCAGCGAGGGTGGCGTTTGTGTAAACGAGATTGCCCGAGTGGTTAAGAGTGCCGCGCTTAGGGTGGGGTGCGAGGTAGGGGCAATCGGTTTCTATCAAGACCATATCGTGCGGAAGAATAGCGGCGACCTCACGCGGCTTGCGCGCGTTGGTAAAGGTGAGAGTGCCGGAGAAGGATATCATATATCCGCACTTTACGACCTCCTTTGCCATCTCACAAGAGCCGGAGAAGCTATGGAGAACGCCGCGCACGCCTTTATGCCTTTTTATCATTTCGAGGACGTCCTCGTGCGACTCGCGGTCGTGGATAACGACGGGCAGATCAAGCTCACGCGCGAGTTGCATCTGCGCATCAAAATATCTCATTTGCAATTCCCTGTTTACAGGCTGCCAATGATAGTCAAGACCTATCTCACCGAGGGCAACACACTTGCTCTCGGGATTTTTTATGAGGGATTCAATATCCGAAAGTGCGTGATCTATGGGCATATCAAGCTCTTGCGCATCGGAGGGGTGAACACCGAGGGCGGTATACATCTCGGGATAGCGGCGCGCCTGCTCGATCGCCTGACGGCAGGTATCGGGGGACGTGCCTACGTTGACGATGCCGTCTATCTCTGACGAAAGGAGAGCGCCGATAAGATCATCGACGCTCCCGTTATATTCGTCACTATTGAATCTCCCGTCGTAATAATGTGCGTGAGAATCAAAGTATTTCATTAGTGGATACGCTCTCCGTTCTTCACAGAGTCGTCGATAAATACGACCTTAACGTCCTCTTCGCCCGATGCCAAGATCATACCGAAGCTGTCAACTCCGCAAAGCTTGCAGGGCTTAAGGTTAACGATAACGGGAACCTTTTTGCCGATGAGCTGATCGGGGGTGTAGAACTTTGCAATTCCCGACACTACCTGACGCTTTTCGTAGCCGAGGTCGATCTGGAGCTTAAGAAGCTTCTTTGCCTTGGGGATAGGCTCGGCGGCGATGACCTGACCGACTCTGATCTCAACGGCTGCGAAGGTATCTATACCGATCTCTGCCTCGTGCTCGGGCTCGGGAATAGGCGCGTTTGCTGCCTCGGCAGCTATGCGCTTTGCTTCCATATCTTCAAGAAACTTCTTTTCGTCAATTCTTGCAAAGAGAGTGAACGCCTCACCAAGAGGCTTGCCGCACTCGAGTGCACCAAACTCGGAAACGGTAGAAAACTCGGTCTTATCGGTTTCGAGCTGGGAGAAGATGTTGTCCGCGGTTGCGGGGATATAGGGAGCGAGGAGAACCGCGCCGGTACGGATAACCTCAAGAAGATTATAGATAACGGTAGCGAGTCTGCCCTTTTTGCTCTCGTCCTTTGCGAGTGCCCAAGGCATAGTTTCGTCAATGTACTTGTTTGCGCGGCGGAGCATGGAGAAGATCACGGACAGGGAGTCTGCCACGTGATACTCGCCCATAAGCTTGACCGACTCGGCGATAGCGTCCTTTACGACTGCTTTAAGCTCGTCGTCGATAGGCTCGGTAACGTCGGGGGTGGGGACGATGCCGTCAAAATACTTCTTTGTCATCGCGTGGGTACGGCTCACGAGGTTACCAAGGTTGTTGGCAAGGTCGTTGTTGTAGGAGCTTATAACGCTCTCGTAGGTTATAGAGCCGTCGGAGCCGTAAGGCATTTCGGAGAGTGCGTAGTAGCGCACGCCGTCAACGGTGAATATCTCTGCAAGCTCGTCCGCGAATACCACGTTACCCTTGGATTTTGACATCTTATCGTTGCCGAAGTTGAACCAGGGGTGGCCGAAGATCTTTTTAGGCAGGGGAAGATCGAGCGCCATAAGGAAGATGGGCCAATAGATAGTGTGGAAGCGAAGAATGTCCTTGCCTATGATGTGAACGTCGCAGGGCCAATTCTTCTTGAACTTCTCGCACTGCTCATCAAAGCTCTTGTCGGGGTCGTAGCCGATAGCGGTGATGTAGTTTACGAGCGCGTCGAGCCATACGTATACAACGTGCTTATCGTCAAAGTCAACGGGAATACCCCATTTGAACGAGGTTCTCGAAACGCAAAGGTCCTGAAGGCCTGCTTTAAGGAAGTTGTTTACCATTTCCTTTTTGCGACTTTCGGGCTCGATGAAGCCGGGGTTGTCCTCGATGTGCTTGATAAGGCGGTCGGCGTAATTGGACATCTTGAAGAAGTATGCCTCCTCACGCGCCTGCGCTACGGGGCGGCCGCAGTCGGGGCACTTGCCGTCTACTACCTGTGTTTCGGTGAAGAAGGACTCACAGGGGGTGCAATACCAGCCCTCGTAAAATCCCTTATATATATCGCCCTGCTCATAGAACTTTTTAAATATCTTCTGAACGGTCTTTACGTGATAATCGTCGGTGGTACGAATGAAATGCTCGTACTTTACGTTCATAAGATCCCAGATACGCTTGATCTCGCCGGTCACGCCGTCGACATAAGCCTGGGGGGTGATGCCTGCCTCCTTGGCAAGATTCTCTATCTTCTGACCGTGCTCGTCAGTACCTGTGCAAAGGAAAACGTCCTTGCCCATTCTGCGCTGAAAACGCGAAAACGCGTCAGCCATAATGATCTCATAGGTATTGCCGAAGTGGGGCTTGCGCGATGCGTATGCTATCGCAGTTGTCATATAAAACTTTTCCATATTTTCCTCCAATATTACGCTCGCTAATGAAACTCACGTATTACTAACATAATATTTTAGCACATATTATTGCCGATTACAATATTTTTTCCAAAAAAGATGGAAAATTATAAATCCGGGGCGTTTTTGGCGTCGGTGGGGTTCTCGTGCTCTTTGATATGGAAAAAAATGGATTTTTCTTGACTTTCAAATCTTTTTGTGCTATAATAAAGAAAAAGTGGTTTTCAGCCCCTTTGTATTAAACTGAAATAAGCATGCACGTAAGGGGCGATAGGCTCTTTATGTGCTTTTTTGATTTTTCAGGAAAGGAGTAACGTTATGAAAAAGATTGTTTTATTTATTTTGGCTATGCTTTTATGCACCGTGCTTTTGGTGGGATGCGGCGAAGCGTCGCCCGATAACCGCCCTGTTGACGAGCGTATAAAAGTCGGTATGACAAGGGAAGAAGTCGTAAAAATTATGGGAAGCGACGGCACGATGTCGAATATATCCCCTAATATTTTCATCTGGAATACCGGCGAAGAAAAGGATCTGTACGTATTTTTCAACGATGCTCTATACACCTCGAACGCAAGCTCGACTGTGGCACGAATTGAACGCAGAAAAGATCTTACACCTACTGTTGGAATGACGCTTACAGAGCTCAATCTGCTTCTTTGCAGGGGCGGTGTGCGAATAAACAACGCTGCAAGCATATACACGTGGGATTACAAGGAGTGCGCATCCTTTTATGCTTGGTTTGATCAAAATCTTAAGCTTGTTCGATACACCTATTCCAACCTTCCCGAAATCAAGAACGGTATGTCTTACGAAGAGGTAACGGATTTTTTCCTTCGTGAAGGTGCGCCCGTAACCAACGTTCCGGAACTTTACAGTTGGGATACTATCAAAAAAGACAGATACTATTACGTGCGTTTTGAGAACGGCAAGGTGAACGAGTTTTTTGAGGATGGTCCCATTACCATTGCTGAAGGAATGAGCTACTATCGTATCAGTAAGATATTCAACACACATGGCAAGAAATTAAGTAACAATTATCCCGTATATTCATGGCCGCTGTCGGAAGATACCGTCGGTATCTTTAAGTTTTACGATAACGGCAAGCAACTCAACCTTACAAGCTTTACCGCAGTGTCGAATGACCTTGAGACCGGGGCAACACTTGAGGATTTTGATACGATCATCGGAGAATGCGGCACCCGTGTACCTAACACTCCCGACGTTTACGGCTGGCGCCTTGACGGAAACGGTATGTATTTGTATGCGCGCATCGCAGACGGCCGAGTGAGCGAGATCATTGACGTCGGCAATATCGCGATCGAACCGGGTATAACCTATGACCGTATGACAGAGATCTACGGTGTAAAGGGAACGTTAGTAAACTCTGCCCATAACCTATATTCTTGGAAAACTTCGGAAAAAACAACCGGAATCTTCAAGTTTGAAGAAAAGCAAAACAAAATGGTGCTTACGCGCTTTGACATAATATCTAACGGCGCAAGGTTTGGAATGTTCTTCCAAGAATTCAATGCCAAGATGGGTGGTGGCGGCACAAGAGTGCCGAACGTACCTGACCTTTATATGTGGCCCAGCAGCGACGGAAACGGATATTTGTACGTTCGTTTTCATTACGGCGAAGCACAAAATTTTGTAGACATTGACGATGAGATAAAAATCGAAGCAGGCATTAGCTATAACCGTATGACGGATATTTACGGCCAGCAAGGAACAAAGGTCAGCCGTTGGGAGATCATATACTCCTGGCCTACATCGGAAAACAGTATTGGTATATTCAGATTCGAAAAGGGTATGAACGGCGAGCTTACGCTTACGGAATTCGACACAAACATCAACAAATTTACTGTCGGACTGACACTTGATCAGCTATATGGAAATTTAGGTGTATCGGGTGTGAACGCAGGGCTTGCCACAACTACGGTATACAAATGGAAAACCTCACTTGACGTAAACCTTTACGTATGGTTTGATTCAAATATGGTTGCAAGGCAAATAAGCTTTGAAAAAAACATTGCAATAAAATACGGACTAACAGCAGATGACCTTCAGTTCATTTTGGGTAAGCCCACATATAGAAGGTACCTCGCTGACAGATGGACGACAACGTCGGATACTGATTTGTACGTAGTTTATAACGAATACGATCTTACGGTAAAGACCTTCTACCATATTCCAAAGCTTGACGTGTATAACGGAATGAGCATGCAATACGTCACAGCGCTTATGGATAAGGAGGCGGAGTATACGTTCGAAAACGGTGACGTATGGTACGTGTGGACTATTGGAGAAACAGGATTCGAAATGTTTATTGCATTCAACGAGGACGGAGCATATGACATAGGATTCCGCCTCATAGGAAGCAGCTTAATCTGAACGCAAGGATCGGCTCTCTTTTATTGAGAGCCGATTTTATTTTGCGCGATGGTAAATTTAACTTTTCGCCTTACGGGAAAAAAGATTGACTTTTCACGGATTTTGATGTATAATACTAAATTGAGATAGTATGTAATACTATAACGGCAAGGAGGTGTGCGCTTTGAGTAAATATTTTTCCGCGCTTTACGGAAATGAAGCTGTCAAGGACAGGCTTGGCAGAGCTATAAGAAGCGGCACGCTTCCGCACGCTTTTCTTGTTTCGGGACCCGACGGGTCGGGAAAGACGACCTTGGCTATGGAGATAGCCGCGGCACTCAACTGCGAGAGGCGAGAGGGCGCGGAGCTGCCCTGCCACGTGTGTAACACCTGCCGTAGAATAAAGGACGGCTCGTTTATCGACGTTAAATGGCTTGAAAAGCCGAAGGACAAGATGACTATCGGCGTTGGCGAGGTCAGGACGTTCAGAGAGGATATGTTCCTTTCAGCGACCGAGTCGGACTACAAGATCTATATAATCGACAATGCGGACAAAATGACCCCGAATGCGCAGAATGCGCTCTTAAAGGTGCTTGAAGAGCCGCCGTCAAACGTGGTCATATTTATGCTGTCGGAGTCGGACGATGCGATACTGACAACGATAAAGAGCCGCGCACAGTACGTGGCTATGGAGCGCTTTGACGAGGACGGACTTGCGGAATATTTCAAGAGCCGCGGCACAAGACTGCCCGTCACCGACGAGGGAGCTTTGCGTGAGCTTTTAATGTGTGCTGACGGCAGGATAGGTCGCGCACGTGAGCTTATCGAGGGTGGCGCAGAGGAAGCGCGCGCGGCAAGAGAGGTGACCGAGAGCTTTATCGCGGCACTCAAGCAAAGCACGCCCTACTCTACCCTTTACACGACTATACGCTCGCTTCCGACAAAGAAGGACGAGCTTGCCGATGCGCTTGAGAGCATTACGGTTGCGCTGCGCGACTTGATGCTGCTGAAATACGACAGCTCTGCTCCCCTGCTTTTCTATCCCGACAGGGCGAAGGCACAGGAGCTTGCAAGCAGTATGAGCGCGCGCAGGCTTATGCGAGTATACGACATTATATCAGACTCACTCGACGACCTTGCAAGAAACGTAAACGTGTCGGCGATGACGACAGCGCTCGGCGCAAAAATAAAGCTTATATAAATGGAGATAAAGATGAACGAAGAAGCAAAGATAAACGAGCAAAAAGAGCCGGCTGCGGACGAGCTTGTTGAGATAATAGGCATCAACTTTCGCGAAGCGGGAAAGATATACTACTTTGCGCCCGGCCAGTACAAGCTTGAGGTCGGACAGCGCGTTATAGTAGACACCTCGCGCGGTGTTGAGATAGGCACGGTCAAGGTGGCAAACAAGAACGTGCCGGTATCCGAGATAGTGCCGCCACTTAAAAACATAATCCGCCCCGCGACTGCGGAGGACATTGAAAAGGACATAAAGAATCACCAGGCAGAGATGGATGCGGCTATAATCTGTAAAAAGAAGATAGCGGCACACGGACTTGAAATGAGCCTTGTGGCAGTTGAATACACCTTTGACAACTCGAAGCTGATATTCTACTTTACCTGCGAGTCGCGCGTTGACTTCCGCGAGCTTGTAAAGGATCTTGCATCTACCTTCCGCACGCGTATCGAGCTTCGTCAGATCGGTATACGCGACGAGGCAAAGATGATGGGCGGTCTTGGCGTATGCGGCAGAAAGTACTGCTGTGCGGGCTTCCTCACCGACTTTGTACAGGTATCGATCAAGATGGCGAAGGAGCAGAACTTCTCTCTTAACTCCTCAAAGGTTTCGGGCGCGTGCGGACGTCTTATGTGCTGCTTGCGCTATGAGCATGAGGTATACGAGGAAGCGATCAAGGTTACTCCCCCCGTTAACTCGGTGGTAAAGACCAACGACGGTGTGGGTGTGGTTATAGAAACGAAACCCCTTGCAGGTCAGATTAAGGTCAAGCTTAACGACAATGACAAGGATGCACCCAAGTTCTACAAGTGCTCTGACGTTAAGATAATCAAAACTCCCGGAAAGCAGGATAAGATCGAGATCGAGGACGAGGAAATCAGCGAATAATGCTTTTTTCTGACTTTTTTATAAAAGACTCTTGATTTTTTCTATATTTATGATACAATATAAGTAACCAAAATACACGGAGGTAATTTCCAATGGCATACAAGATTACTGACGAGTGCATCTCTTGCGGTGCTTGCGCTGATGGCTGCCCCACCGGCTGCATCTCTGAGGGTGATGGCAAGTTCGTTATCAATGCTGACGAGTGCGTTAGCTGCGGTTCTTGCGCAGAGACCTGCCCTGTTGGCGCTCCTGTTGAAGAGTAATTGATCTTCACTAACATAAATAAAAAACGGAGTGTCACGCTCCGTTTTTTATTTAACACGGAATGGATGCTGTTATGAATATTGAAACTAACGAGCGTATCGACTACGTAAACGATAAGCTCTCACTTATACAAAAGGTGGACGGTCTTACCTTTGGCACAGACGCCCTTTTGCTTGCGGGATACATAAACGGAAAGCACAGATGCGGCGTTGAAATTGGCGGCGGCAGCGGAATAATATCGATGCTGCTCCTTGCGCGCGAGAAGGTCGGCACGGTGCGCTGCATCGAGGTACAAGAGGAGTATGCCGAGCTTATCGGCAGAAACGCCGAGCTGAATTCCCTTGCGGACAGGCTTATTCCCGTATGCTCTGACGTACGCGAGTACAAGCCGAGCGAGGAGTGCGACGTTGTTTTCACAAATCCGCCGTATATGAAATCGACCTCGGGCGCGCACAACGAGCGCACGGCAAAGACGGTCGCAAGACACGAGATATTCGGAGATATACGCGATTTTTGCCATGCGGGAGCGCGAATGCTGAAATTCGGCGGCGTCTTTGCGGTCGTTTACCGCCCTGACAGGCTTATTGATCTTGTGGCGGCGATGCGTGACGAGGGGCTTGAGCCAAAGCGAATGACCTTTGTGCATGCGGATGCGGACAGCGAGCCGTCGATGGTGCTGATCGAGGGTAAGAGAGGCGGAAAGAGCGGACTTTTGCTTACGAAGCCGCTTATAATATATAAGGATAAAAATCACAAGGAATACGGTGAGGATATGGAGTATATAATGGAAAACGGCTCTTTTCCCGCCGAGTATAAAAGGTGATATATGGATAACGAAAAGAACAAGGTGGAAAGGTCCACGCTGTACCTTGTCGGCACGCCGATAGGAAACCTGCAGGATCTGTCCGACCGAGCGAAAAAGGTGCTCGCCGAGGTCGATTTTATCGCGGCGGAGGACACGCGCAACTCTATGAAGCTGCTCTCTGTATTCGGAATACACAAGGAGCTGGTCAGCTATTACGAGCATAACAAAAAATCGAGTGGCGAGAGGATAATCGCGCGCTTGCTTGCGGGTGAGTCGTGTGCTCTTGTGACCGATGCGGGCATGCCTGCTATAAGCGATCCCGGTGAGGATATAGTTCGTCTGGCGGCGGATGCCGGAGTGACGGTTTCGGTAATTCCCGGTGCTTCGGCGGCGATCTCTGCGCTTGCGCTGTCGGCACTTGCGACCTCGAGATTTGCGTTCGAGGGATTTTTGCCGGCGGTCAAGGGAGATAGAAAAAAACGCCTTGATGCAGTCAAGGGCGAGGGGCGCACGATGATATTTTACGAAGCGCCGCACAAGCTTCGCGCAACGCTTGGTGATATGCTTGACACCTTTGGTGAGGAGAGAAAGATCTCTTTATGCCGCGAGCTTACCAAGCTTAACGAGGAAATAATCAGAACGACACTCGGCGGTGCTGTGAAATTATACACGGAGAAAGAGCCGAGGGGCGAATACGTGCTTGTGCTTGAGGGTGCTGAAGAGGCAGGATGTCCGATAGGCGCAAGCGAAAATCCCATGCTTCAGCTTTCACCGCGTGAGCACGTGGAGAAATATATCGAGGGCGGAATGAGCAAGATGGACGCGATCAAGGCGGTTGCCAAGGAGCGCGGAGTGCCAAAATCCGAGATATATGATCTGATGATAGATTAATCATTATGAAGAAAGGATAATACGTATGCTTGAAATAAAAAACCTGACGAAGATATACCGTTCCAAAACAGGTGAGTCCGTTTGCGCGCTTGACGACGTGAGCGTATCCTTCCCCGAGTCCGGAATGGTGTTTATTCTAGGTAAGTCGGGAAGCGGTAAATCCACGCTACTCAACGTTATAGGCGGACTTGACGGATATGACAGCGGTGAATTTATTATTAAGGGTAAGTCGTCCAACAGCTTCAGCGGCTCTGACTTCGACGCATACAGAAACACGTTTATAGGCTTTATCTTTCAGGAATACAACGTGCTCGACGACTTTACGGTAGGTGCGAATATCGCACTTGCACTTGAGCTGCAGGGAAAAAAGGCGACGAACGAGAGCATAAATAATATTCTTGCACAGGTTGACCTGGTAGACTATGCAAAGCGCAAGCCAAACGAGCTTTCGGGCGGTCAGAAGCAAAGAGTTGCCATTGCTCGCGCACTCGTTAAGGAGCCGCAGATAATTATGGCAGACGAGCCCACGGGCGCACTTGATTCAAATACGGGAAAGCAGATATTTGACACGCTGAGAGAGCTTTCCAAGGAAAAGCTGGTGCTTATAGTATCTCACGACCGTGATTTTGCCGAGAAGTACGCTGACAGAATAATCGAGCTGTCCGACGGAAAAATAATTTCCGACGTAACGAAGCACGAGCAGGAGTGCGAGAAGCTCAGCGCAGGTATTGACAAGCTGAGCAACAATATTTTCAAAATAAAGGGCGGATATAAGCTCACCGATGCCGACCTCAAGATGATAAACGAATATCTTGCAAGCAGCGATGAGGACGTCATTCTGTCCGGAGACGGCAGAGTGAACACCGAGCTGCGCTCGGTATCGGGAATCAACGAGCACGGAAATATGTCGGTATTTGAGGGAACGAATACCGAAAACGACGTAAAGCTTAAGAGCTACGAAAAGAAGGACAGCAAATTTATCCGTTCACGCCTCCCTCTCAAAAACGCACTTAAGATGGGCACAAGCGGCTTGAAGCATAAGAAATTCCGACTTGTGATTACTATATTCCTCTCGCTTATCGCATTCGTAATGTTCGGCTTTGCCGACACGATAGCGGCGTACAACAAATACACGGCGACTACCGAGTCACTGATTGACTCAAACGTAAAGAACGCATCCGTCGTTCTCGGCGTAAGGCACACGACCACGTACGGCGACAACGAAAGCTATACGTATTATAACACCGCGCAAATGAATGACGGGGACATCGAGTGGCTCAAGAATCAAACGGGTCTGAACTTCGTGCCGGTTTATACCGGAAACACAAGCGACCCGTACTACAGCGGATTTGCGGTCAACTCGTATATGCAGTCCTTCTCTTCAAATATAATCTACACCGGACGAATTCACGGCCTGGTTGACCTAAGTGCTGATGAGGTTGCACGTTCAGGCTTTACCGTTGTGGGACGTCTGCCGCAGAATTCGGGTGAAATTGCGATTACAGAGGTTATGTACCGTCAGTTCAACGAGTTCGGCTTTGTCAACACAGAGGAGGGCGAGAGCATAAAGGCCGGCAACGTGACTATGGAGATCGGAACGGCCAACTCCATTATAGGAAAGCATATATGCGTACAGAATGGATATTGGGGCAACGCGCCGACCTCGTATGAAATAGTCGGTGTTGTCGACACTCAGTTCGATTATGACAGGTACGGCGCATTTCTCCCCAAGGATGAGAACGATATGTCGATCCAGGACGGTAACGCTATTGCGGACATGGTTCTTCAAATGGAGATATACAGCGAGCTCGGATACGGCTTCCACGGACTTGGATTTATGTGCAGAGAGGACATCGATGACATTGCAAGCACGATGAACGTCCAATACGAGCAGCTTGGAACTTATATGAGCGCGTGGAATTTGAATATGCACTTCGTTATATCTATCCCCTCAAACGATTTGGAGAATAATTACACGAACGCGCTCACCTATTATGAGGTTGCAGACAGCTCGGTGCTCGGAAAGCTTGAGATTACCTGGCTTGACGGCGTTTCACGCGATAAGCTTGCGGCAAACGAGATAGTCGTTCCGTCAGGCCTTATCAACTCCTTTACGCGTGAGGAAGTGATCGTTTCTCTCGATCCGCAGGTGATTGCCGATGAAGCGGCAAGGCTTTACGGTGCGGAAAACTGGGCATCCACAAGCGCGTCGGACAATTATTTCACCAGACTTATGGAGGCGGCAGCGCGCAAATACGTTTCCGAGATAGACTGGAATGACGAGATGGTGACAAACGTAGCCCAATTCGCGCAGTCCTACTCAGGTCAGGAGCTGAACGGCGCTGAGGAGGCAAAGGAATTCTGGTTGAATTTCTGGTTTGTACAGTGCAACGACGAGCCGCCCGTTTCCGTTAACAACGGCAGCTTCAAGTACAAAAGCGAATTCGACAGCGTTGTCAGAGCGGATATGCTCGGCTTTGTGGCGCAAATGTACGGTATAGAGGATGTCGAAGGTATCACGTCTGACGATCTTTGGAGCTTTTACCAGATCTTCTACGATACGGGAGAGGAAAATCCCGAATATACAGTGTACAGGTATCAGGTTCTGGACTTGATTCGCTCGATATACGCCAACGCGGATTTCCAAAACGGCAAGCTTTGGGAAAACGACGACTTTGTTGAGCTGATGTTAAGCTACAAGGAATTTGGAATGACGTCGCAAAACTGGAGCGAGCTGGGCGACGTTGACAAAATGTACAGGGCGCGCGATTTCTACGTATATTGGTATTTGAACAACTACAACTACGGATATAATACCAACGAATTCGGAACGTACAGCGGTGCTGATTTAGACAATATAACTCAGGAAACCCTACTCAAACTCAGCGGCACTACTCTTGAAGAGATGCTGCAATCCTTGACCTTCAAGACGGAGGAGTTCAACCACGAATTTCAGAGCACTACCGACCTTAAAACGTACGACCTCAAGATTGTAGGTACGTATAACACCGAAAAGGCGAACTACACGGATATGGTAGTAAGCGACACCATTATGTCGGATTATTTAAGCTGGAGCGATGAAATATACGCAGAAAATGATGGCGCCTACGTGTACCGCGAGGATATCGCCGAGCACGACAACGGCATTTGGGCGTTTGCGCTGGCACCTATGGGCACAGATCGCAACGTTATACAAAAGCTTGTAGATATGTCGTATGCTGACGGCGTTGACCTTAAGTTTGAGTTGAAGAATCCTATTATGGATACTCTCGGAACCTTCAACGAGCTTATTGAGGTGTGCGCAAAGGTATTCGTTATCGTCGGAATTGTATTCGCGGTATTTTCCGCATTGCTGCTGATGAACTTTATAGCCACCTCGATCTCGTATAAGAAACGCGAGATAGGAGTACTGCGTGCAGTAGGTGCGCGTTCATCCGACGTGTTCAAGATATTCTTCAGCGAGGCTCTTGTAATCGCATTGATAAACTTTATACTGTCAACGGCAGCGGTAATCACCGGCATTATACTTGCGAACAGATGGATGCATAAAAACGGCATAAACATCACGCTTTTAACGTACGGTGTACGCCAATTCGCACTTATGCTCGTGATAAGTGTGGGAGTAGCATTGATCGCAAGCTTCTTGCCAGTATATAACATAGCAAGACGCAAGCCCGTTGATGCGATTAAAAACAAATAATTAAAAAACAAGCTATAAAATGAAAAGATCAGGTCGGAAAATCCAACCTGATCTTTTTTTCGCTCTTTGCGATGACTCAATTTATACGTTATATACCGAGTGGGCAGGGATAACGATCTTTTCGCCGCCGATTTTTGCATAAAGCGGCTTATCGGAATTGTTGATTATTTCGGTATCGGTGACTGTCGCGGCGTTGACGGCATCCTCATACTCGAATATTTCTCTTACCGTTGCGTACCAGAAATCGTTCGGGCGGTTACCGTAATTCTCTACGAAGCGTTCAAGCACATCCCAGCAATGATTGTTTTCAAAGTCGTGGGAGTGAACGCCGAAGCAGAACCACTTAAGCTCGCCGTCGTCGGCAAGGGCGTCGAACTCTGCCGCGCGCTCATTGAGGTTGGTATGGTTGGCGTTATAGCACCAATCCATACGGTTTTCGGGAAGGTTGAAGTCGGCGCGGCCGGTGCGTCTGACCGAGGCGTAGCCTGCCTTTTCAAGATGCTCCCAGAGAAGAGGGTCGTTCTGACGGCAATAGGGCCAAACGAATGCGACTACGCTTCCCTCACCGAACACGCTTTCAAGCTCACGTTTACCCTGGTCGATGAGCTTTATATAGGTTTCCGTGGTAGCAACGTGACCCCACCAGGTAGTATAAAACTTGCGGTAGAGACCTTCGGTTTCGGTTTTGTAGATCTTGGTTCTGTCGGAGGTGTTGGGGTCAAAGGGTTCGTCGGCGATCACGTAATCGTCAGTGGGAAGAATGACCTTAGGGTGATCGGAACAATGATTCGTTACCTCGAAGCCGCGGTAAAACTCGCGGTATTCCTCGGGTGTGAGCTTGCCCATTCTGCCAAGTCCGCAGAGGTTGAAGCTGCCCTTTATTCCACCGGGCTTTACGGTTTCGATAAATTTCTTGTCAAGGGGGAGATTACCGTCGTCGATGGTAAAGCTGACTGCCTTTTTAAGCCAGCCGGGAAAACAGAAAACCGATTTGTCAAGCATTTTATTATTCCTCACTGTTTTATATTATAGTATACAATTTCACCGTTGGGGACAGAGCGAGTGAGCCATACGTTTGCACCTATGACACAGTTGTCACCGACCTTGGTCGTGCCTCCGAGAATGGTGGCGTTGGCGTAGATGACGCAGTTGTTGCCGATGTCGGGGTGGCGCTTGGTGCCCTTTATGGGATTGCCGTTTTCGTCAAGCTCGAAGCTTTTTGCACCGAGGGTGACACCCTGATATATCTTTACGTGGTTGCCGATTGTGGTGGTCTCACCGATTACGATACCTGTGCCGTGGTCGATAAAGAAATACTCACCGATAGTAGCGCCGGCGTGGATATCAATACCCGTTTTTTCGTGTGCGAATTCGGTCATGACGCGCGCGATGTACGGAATTCCCTTGCGGTAGAAGCGGTTGGCGATACGGTATATGGACACGGCGTAAAAGCCGGGGTATGAGAGTATGACCTCCTCTGCCGAGCGGGCGGCAGGGTCACCCTCGTAGAGTGCCTGAATGTCCTTGATAAGCATTTTCTTTATATCGGGCAGTTCAGCGAGAATATCGTAGGCGAGCGTTTCGGTGTCGACGCTCGATTCGGTAGCGGAAAAGGAAAAAGCGGCGGTTATTTGCCTTTTCATAAGGCTGAACGTATCGCTGATTATTTCCTCACGGGATTTGCCCGTGTTTAAATCGAGCTTAAAATAATCGGGGAACATAAGCTGCTGAAGATTTTTTATTATGATTATTATCTCCTTGCGCGAGGGGATGATCACCGACCTGTTACGGAAATAGCGGTACTCCCATTCGAGCGTGGAGTCAAGATCGCGAAGCACGCGGCCAAGCTTTTCTTTTTTCTCCTGGTTTTCCATAAGGACACCTCCTGTTTGATATATTTTATCACATATTAATTATATATGCAATAAGAAAACAAAAAAACAGGGCGATTTTCATCGCCCTGTTTGAATTTTTTAGAATTATTTGCCCTCTACGAAGATCGCGCTGCCGTTTACGGAAGAAACGATTGCCTGCGCGCTCTTGATCGCGTTCTCGAGAACGGTGTTAGCTGCTGCAACGTCAGCCTCGAATGCTGCGATAGCGGTAGCAAGGTCAGCCTTAGCTGCGCTTACACCGGTGTAGGTATCCTCTGCATTTTCAGCAGCGGCGTTAGCAAGGTGGATGAGTGCTCTTCTCTCTGCGAGAGTTTCAGCTGCCTTGAGCTGCTCAACAAGGGAGATAAGAGTGGTGCTGTTTCCCTCAAGGAAGTTGATCTCAGCCTCTGCTGCGGTAAGAGCTATGTTAGCCTCAACTACGCCCTCTGCGCCAAGGATGTCGCCATCTGCCTTGAGTGCGGTAGCTGCAACAACTGCTGCCTTCTTATCAGCGAAGGTGGTCTTGGTTGCGATTGCGTTAACTGCTGCGATGTAAGCCTCAACAGCGGTCTTGGTATCGTTAACTGCTGCTACGAATGCCTCGTAAACTGCAACGGACTCAGTGATGCCGGGGTAATCCATCTCGTACTCACCAAACTGAGCGCGAACCTCTGCAGCCTCTGCAAGCTCGCCTACAAGAGTGGTGTAGTAGGAAGAAATAGTAGCTTCCTTGATGATGCGGTTGAACTCGTCACAAATAAATGCGGTTGCAAGAACACTTTCAACCTTAGACTCGTAGTACTCGATCTTTTCAGGGAGACCTGCCTTAGTGGAGTTGTCAAGGTCGGGGTTGATAATGCCAACACCGTATCTGGTGTAGGACTCATAAGCCTCGGTATAAGCGCTGAAGAGAGGACCGAAGGTCTGTGCTGCTGCCATCTTATCAACTGCGGTAGTAAATACCTCAACGTCAGCTGCCATTCTCTCAGCCTTAAACTTAAGAGCTGCAAAGATCTCTTCTGCTGCTGCGATGCCCTCGTAGGAAGCGTCACGCTTTGCGTACTTATCAGCACCTGCCTCAGCGATGTAATCGTTTACGTATACGTAGGACTTGTTGGTATTGTCAAAGTCTGCCATAAGGCTGATGAACGCATCGGACTGAGCCTTGATAGTGTTAATCGCCTCGATCTCAGCTGCGTATGCTGCTCTGCCTGCTACAACAAGTGCCTCAAGCTCTGCGGTAATGCCGGCTGCGCCCTTAAGCTCTGCGGCGGAAGGAATTCTCTCATCGAAGTATGCGATGGTATCGAGATATGCAAGTCTATCGTAGTAGCTTGCGGTAGTATTAACATTAGCAACAGCATCGCTGAATGCCTTTGCATAGGTTTCGTTGATGTACTTCTGAGCGTTGGGCATAGCGTCACCGACGGTGAAGCCCTCAGCCTCGTTGTAGAGATAATCGATAACCTCTACGATCTCACGCTTGCTCTCGTAATCGGTAGCTGCGTTGTAAAGCACGTCAAGGTCCTGAAGGTGAGTTCTGGTTACCTCAGCCTTGAGAGAGGGGTAACGGATGTAAGAGCCCTCGTAGATCTCCATATCGTCAAGGTAGAACTGTGCTGCGGACTTTCTGGTCGCGTCCTTATCATCAGACTTGGTGTTAAGGAACTTACCGTAGCAGTAGAAGCCCCATACGGACTTTGCACCTGCAAGAGAGAGGTCACCGGAAGCAACAACGTCAGCGCCGGTCTCAAGATCCTTTACGTTGAAGGAGTAAACGTCGTCAGCGGCGTTAACCGTGATAACAACGTCGTACCACTTGCCTGTTTCGGGAACTGCATTGGGATAAGCGGTGAGCTCAGAGCCGAAGGACATGGTGTTGGGGTTCCAGGTGGAGTAGTAGAAGCCGGGGTCACCGTTGTTCTTGGAGAAGTTGAACTGGAGAACGGTATACTCGGAGCTGGAAGCCTTGCCGTTATCGTTTACCATACCAACCTTAAGCTCATAGAAGAGATTGTCGGTTACGGACTCGTCAAAGTAGATCTTGAAGGTAAGAAGAAGCTTGTCGGTAAGACCGTCAGCCTTCTTGGCAGCTGCCATTCTGTAACCGGACTTCTTGTTGTAAGGAAGCTTTACACCGAGAACGCCGTTTTCGGAGTTCTTGGGGTCCTTAGCTGCGGAAATGTCGATAAGCTGGTAACCGTACTTGTTGATATTGGACTGGCTGTGGTCAGCGTCAGTCTCAACCAGGTCGGTGGTCCAAGTGCCGTTGTTGTAGTTGTCGGCGAGATAATCATCAAGGGCGTAGTACTCGAGAATGTCATCAACATCACTCATGCCGGGAGCATGGAATGCGTCTTCCGCAGTCGAGCTGAAGAGGAACGCTGATGCCAGAAGTGCAAGTGCGAGCACTGCCACAAGAATTTTCTTTGCAAGTTTCATAGTTTTCTCCTTACTTACGCAAATTCGCGTGGTAAAATTTATATTTTTACTTGTATGTATTATAACATTAAATGTACGAAAAATCAACTTGTCAATATGGCAAATTTTCGAGGCGTTTTTTGTTGCATTTGTACAACGCAAAATTTCTCCCCACATTTCATACCGAAAACAGAGGTTTTTTCAAGCCTTTTCCCCACTTTTTTGCCATATCTGCGCAATAGCCGTAAATTTGTCACGGGGTGGCACTAATAGCGATTTTTTTAGAAAAAATCTCGCTTTTACGGTTGATTTTTTCGCAAGTTTATGTTACAATATTTACCGGTGACATTTTATCGCCCGCGAAGTCCTTCACGGAGCGATTTTTCATAAAAAAGCAAAAAAGGAGACCAAATTATGGGAAAAGGTATTTACACATACTACAAAGAGCGTCTGATAGAAATCGGCGGCAACAGCAAATGCCTTTATCTCAAGAACATCGTGCGCCGCGGAGCATACGACATCGGCAAGCTGCTCGAGGGACGCGATGCTAAGGTATCCGAGTTTGTGGAGTTTCTTTGGTCGAGCCGTAAATACCCCTTTACGCTCATTTGCCCAAAGGAAAAGAAAGAAATTCTTGAAAACCTTGACATACAGAGCCGCATCGATGCGAAGATAGCAAAGGACGATCCGAACGGCGAGCCTCTGTCAGAAAAAGCGGTAGCAAAGAACGACAAGATACGCCGCGACGAGATAGCGCGCGCTATCGACGGTGAGATAGGCAAGCTTAAGGAGCTTAAAAGAGAGACCGAGGAGATCGAAAAGGAATCCGGAAGATACGAGATGTTTATCGGTTATCCCTTCGTTTTCGGCACGCTTATGCAATCGGGCAAAAAAACGCTTATCAAAGCGCCTTTACTGCTCTTCCCCGTCAAGATCGACATAACCGACGAGAGCACGGTTGAGATCCGCTTTAACGAAAGCGAGAAGATACACATCAATCCCGCACTGGTATTTGCCTACGCGCAGTCCAAGAAGATAAACATCGATCAGCTTGACCTTGATTTTGACACTCTTTCTCATTTCAAGTCGGTAAGCGACATCGTTGAGTATCTTAAAGCCAATCACATAAAGATCGACTGCGTAAGCTCGAAGAACGTATACAGCTACGCAAGATTCAAGGAGCCGGACGACAAGAACGAGCTGGAGATCAGATACGCCGCTGTCCTTGCGAGATTCCCTCTCTCAAACTCCATATACAACGACTATACCCTTCTTGAGAAGAAAAGACTTACAAACGATGCAATAGACGAGCTGCTGCGCACCGGAAAGGGCTCGAAAAAGACAGCGAAGCGCGCACGCCTCTCGGGAAAGAAGAACAAGGACTCGGTAAGACCGAGCTATACCGTTAAAACACTCGACTTTGCGCAAAGCGAGGTCGTACGCAAGGTTGACAAGGAAGGCAACATGGTCATATACGGCCCTCCCGGCACGGGTAAGTCGCAGACCATAGTTAACGTAATAACCGACTCGCTTTGCAAGCAGAAGCGCGTGCTTGTCGTTTCGCAGAAAAAGGCGGCACTCGACGTTGTTTTCAACCGTCTTGGCGTGCTGAACGAAAAGTGTATGTACATCAACGACGAGAGCAAGGAAAAGCGCGACTTCTACGAGCGATGCCTCAACGCGCATATGAAAAATATGGGCACGACTACGCTCGACCTCGACTCGCTCAGCGAGAAATTCCTTGAGCTTGAGGACAAGATAAGAAGCGAGGAAGCAAGCCTCAATCTTATTTACCGCACGCTCAACGACACGCGTCCTTTTGGTCTGTCTCTTTCACAGATGTACGCGTCCTCATACTCCATACCCAAAAATTCTTACGACTATACCGTTTATCTCAAGCTGATCGAAAATCCCGACCTTATGTCCCTCTCGTACAAGGAATTTTCAGACGCGCTCTTCTCCATCAAGGACAAGGAGCTTGAAAAGATCTACTACGAGTTCGTGCAGGCGAAGGAAAAGAACCCCCTTATCGATATGATGCAGGAAAACGTGGATATACGCACCCTGTCGGAAGCGAAGGGAAAGCTTGAGATCATACAGAAATCAAGAAGAGGGCTCTTTAATACCTCGAAGTATCCCTATTACCGTCAGGTAATGGCGTACTACAAGGAAATATCCGACGAAAAGACGCTTGACGCCATAGTTAAGCTCGAAGCGAAGGTAAGATACCCCGGCAAGCTCGTTACGGCAAAGACCAAGGCAGAGATAAAAGAGGAGCTTGTGCGCACGGTGGGTGCGATCGACAAGTTTGCAAAGGAATACGAATTTTTGAAGATGGCGCTTACCGACGACGGATACATCGCGGTGATAGACAACCTTTTGCGCGGCAATACCTCTTATATCAAGCTCGTACACGAGGCGCTTGACAATTATATCGCTATGCGCGACATAACCAAGCTGCTTGCTACCTTTGACAAGAGCAAGCTTGATCTACTCAGCTTTGCTTACATCGTAAGCAAGAATTATCAGAATTACGTCGATATAATCGACAAGATACTCTCTATCCGTATATATCACGAGGTTATCTACTACGAGGATGCCTGCAAGGACGAGCTTGCGAGAATGGTCGACTATCAGAGCATTCGCTCGAGAATATTCCGTCTTAAAGAGGAGCAGCAACAGATCGCCGTTCAGATCACCGCGCAAAGAGGCACCAAGGAATACGAGAAGCTCTATTCCGAGGCGAAGAACAACAAGGACTATCTGTATCAAATATCCAAAAAGCAGAAGTATTGGCCGATCAGAAAGACAACGGAGGTGTACGGAGAATTCGTGCTTTCTCTGTTCCCCTGCTGGCTTCTCTCCCCCGAAAACGTATCGTCCATTCTTCCGCTTAAAAAGAATATGTTCGACGTGGTGATATTCGACGAGGCGTCACAGGTATTTATCGAAAGCACCATACCCACGATCTACCGCGGCAAGAACATTGTCGTAGCGGGTGACGCAAAGCAGCTGCGCCCGTCCACCACGTTTATGAAGCGTTATCTCGGCGGTGATCCCGCGGAGATCGAGGACTTCTCGGTTCAGGCGGCACTCGAGGTAGAGAGCCTTCTCGACCTTGCGGTTGCAAGATACGGCAGCGCAAACCTTAACTACCATTACAGAAGCCGTCACAGCGAGCTTATTGATTTCTCGAACAACGCATTCTACTCCGCTTCCCTTCAGGTTGCGCCCAACATATCAAAGTCCCCGAACAACCGCCCTATCGAGCGCATAAAGGTAAAGGGTTTATGGTCGGAGCGTCGCAACGAGGCCGAGGCAGCCGAGATCGTCGCTCTGCTTGGCCGTATTTTCAAGACCAGAAAGCACGGTGAGAGCATCGGAATAATCACCTTCAACGTTGATCAGCAGACCTGTATCAACGATATGATAGACAAGGAAGTGGCAAAAAATCCCGAATTCCGCTCTTATATCCTCAACGAAAAGCACCGTGTAGAAAACGGAGAGGATATAAGCCTGTTTGTCAAGAACCTTGAAAACGTACAGGGTGATGAGCGCGATATAATCATCTTCTCTATCGGTTACGCGCACAACGAGGAGGGCAAGCTCTACACCAACTTCGGCTCACTTTCCGCCGAAGGCGGAGAGAACCGTCTTAACGTTGCCATAACCAGAGCAAAATCGAAGATCTACGTAGTTACGAGCATCGAGCCCGAGGCGCTCAAGGTTGACACCTCGAAGCATCAGGGACCGAAGCTTTTGAAGCAGTATCTCACTTACGTGCGCGCGGTTTCCAACGGTCGCGACGACGAGGTGAGGGCTGTGCTCTCGGAGCTTGATCCGACCGAGAGAATAGCGGAAAAGGCTATCGTGCCGATGAGGTCGGTAGAGGATCAGATCAAGGAGAAGCTTGAAAAGCTCGGATACGTTGTGGACACCAAAATAGGAAACCGCAACAGCCGTATTTCCCTTGCCGTTTACGATCCGAAGAAGGACAGATACCTTGTCGGCGTTGAGCTTGATAAGGACGCCTTTGCGACTACGGCATCGACTATGGAGCGCGACGTATACAAGCCGAAGTTCCTTGAATCGCGCGGCTGGACCATTATGAGAGTGTGGTGCCGCGACTGGTGGCTGTATCCGGCGAAGGTCATCAAGGCCATAACGCAGGCTGCCGAAGAGAACAAAAAATAACCTGTCGGGGACGGTCGTCCGCTCGGACGGCCGTCATTTTATAGACTTTTTATTAAATTTTCGGTTTTTGTATTGAATTATCGTTTTTTATATGTATAATATTGTATGATAGAAAAATATATGAAAGGTATTCAAGAAATGTTTAATTTTGGATTTTTGCTTAAGACTGCAGAGGGTGCAGGCAACGGCGGCTCTACTTGGATCGTATACGGCGTTCTTCTTGCTGTGCTCGTAGTCTTCTTTATCTTCACCTCCCGCAAGAACAAGAAGCAGGAGAGAAAAGAGGCTGAACAGCGCGACAATCTTCAGGTAGGCGACGAGGTTACCACCATCGGCGGTATCATCGGTATGGTAGTTTCCGTAAAGGCTGAGACCTTCGTGCTTGAGACCACCAAGGACAAGACCAAGATCCGCTTCCTCAAGGCTGCTATCAGAAGCGTTGACGTTAAGGCGGCTGACAAGGCGGCAGCGATCCTCGAGGCTAAGAACGAGGCAGCTGAAGCTACTGAAGAGAGCAAATAATTGTCATAAAAGAAATATCCTCCGAATAGGCTTTAGTACAACCTTATTCGGAGGATATTTTTATGTCAGGAAAGAGGGGCGGCGCGAAAAGGACCGGTGCGCGCGCACTTGTTTTTGGAATTCTTTTTACCGTAGCGGTATTCTTTATCTCTGCGTTTGTGGGTGCGATCATACTGAGCAGGACGGAAAACCCGACGGGACACGTCGGTCTTTGCGGCATGGTATGCCTTTTCGTAACGGCGGCGGCATCGGGATTTGCCACCTCAAGATACAAGGGGGACGGCGGCGTGGTGAGCGCGGTGCTCTCTGCCCTTTTCTTTGCGCTGGTGGTGCTTATGATAGGGCTGGTATCCGGCAAGGGCAAGCTGCCTTTTATAAACGTGATAAACCTCGGGGCGTTTATGATAATCAGCGCGCTGTCGGCACTCGCGGCACGAAAAAAAGAGAAGAAAAGACGAAGAAAATAGCGAAAAATAACAGTCGTGGCGCTGTTTTGTACCACGACTGTTTGTTTTTTTATATTTCTTTCTCGATGAGCTTGATGTAATACGGAAGGGCGTATTCGAAGTTAACGCCGTAGAAGCGGTGGGTGGGATCCTCTTCGGTCTTCTTCATACATTCAAGGGTGAAATCAACCGCGATGGCGAGCGACTTTTCGATCGGAATGCCGCGCATTATAGCGCCGAGTGCGGCAGAGGCGTAGGTGTCACCGGTGCCGTGATAGGACACGGGAAGCTTCTCGTTAAAGTACTTGAAGTAGGTATCGGTGGTGCTGTCGTAATAGTACACGCCTATCTCGGAATCGGCAAAGCTGATACCGGTGAGGGCGGCGCGGGGGCAGCCGAGAGTGGTAAGCTGCTTAAGAAGAGATCTTATGTACTCCTCATCGTAATCGGGGTTATAGGGTATGCCGAGCATGAAGGACGCTTCGGTGATATTGGGCACTACGAGATCGGCCTTTGCGCACAGTCCTGCCATAGCCTTGGCAAATTCCTCGGTAAAACCTGTATAGAGCTTGCCGTTGTCTGCCATAACGGGATCGATAAGGACGAAGGTATCATCACCCTTGAAGTCGGTTATGAACTTCTCGACGAGGGAGAGCTGCTCAAACGAGCCGAGGTATCCCGTGTAGATGGCATCGAAATCGATCGCAAGCTCCTTAAGGGTATTGCTGATAGGGGTTATCTCGTCAGTCAGGTCGCGGAAGGTGAACTTGGGAAATGCGGTGTGGGTGGAGAGCACGGCGGTAGGAAGCACTCCTGCCTCAACGCCTGCCGCGGATATAATGGGAAGTGCTACGGTGAGCGAGCATTTACCGACACAGGAGATATCCTGTATAGTCATTATTCTTTTCATTTTTCAATTCCTTTCAGATCTCATATATATCGGCTCCGACATCTCGGAGCTTTTTTACTATACTTTCGTAGCCTCGGTCTATTATCTCGGCCGAGTCTATTCTGCTCTCTCCGTCTGCTAAAAGCGCGGTGATAAGCAACGCCGCGCCGCCGCGCAGATCGGGGGCTGTGGTGTTTGCCGCGCGAATATGCGACGGCTTTATAATGGCTTTATTGCCGATGCGCTCGTAGCTGATGCCGTGCTTTTCAAGCTCGGCAAGATAGCCGAAGCGGGCGCACCATACGGTATCCGTTATGCTGCCGCCCATAAAGGTGGCAAGCAGAGGTGCAGTCTGCGGTTGGAGATCGGTTGCAAAGGCGGGGTGCGGTGCGGCAACAACGTCAAGCGGCTCGTCAAGTGTGCCGAATGGGGTGATCGAGGTGTCGGTGAAATTTATGCAAGCACCCGCATAAACGAGCCGTGAGATGAACGAATCAAGGTCGGCAAGATCAGCGCCGACGATATTTAAGGGTGAGCGCGTTGCGAGCGAAAGCGCAATATAAGTGCCTGCCTCGATCATATCGGGTATTACTCTGCCGTGTGCCCCGTGAAGCTCGCGCCCCGTGATCTCTATGTAGTCGGGGCGGACGGCAATTTCCGCGCCGGCAGAGGTGAGAAAATCTATAAGTGCAAGGACGTGAGGCTCTCGGGCGTAGCCGTATATACGGGTCTTGCCATCGGCACGGCAAGCCATCAAAATGGCGTTAACAGTAGCTCCGACAGAGGTTTTTTTGAAGATTATATCCGACCCGTGTAACTTTTTCGCTATTATTTCGCCATTTTTAATCTCTGCACCGAGCGCGATGGCGGCACTTATGTGCATATCCGTCGGACGAGTATCGAAGCTGCATCCGCCGACCGAAAAAACGTCGGCACGGCCGAAGCGGCCAAGGCACGCACCGAGAAGATACAACGAAGCGCGTATGCGTGTACACAGGCAGGGGTCGGGAGTTTTATATTCGAGGTCTGCGGTATTTATAAAGAGCGTATCCCCTTCCCTTTTACATACCGCGCCCATATCTGAAATAAGGGATAGGGCGACGCGCACGTCGGTAATATCGGGTACGCCCTCGATAACCGAATCGCCATACATCAAAAGGGTTGAAAATATCATAGGCAGGGCGGCGTTTTTAGATCCGCCGACCGTAATTTTACCCGATAGGCGTTTACCGCCGTTTATTATAAAGCTGCTCATTCGTCACTCCGAAATACTTTTTGTAATATTGTATTTCGAAGGCGAAAAAGAGTTACTCCAAAAGGTATTCTACAATAAGGCGCGAGGTGTACGAATAGCTCGCGGAGCCGCGCGGGTCGCGCAGGGTGATAGCGACGTCGTTAAGCGTGTCGGACAGAGCCCCTAGCCTTCCCTCACCCTGCTTTACAAAAGAGTTGCGAAGATCCAGCATTTCGCGCGCAAAATCGGGTAATTGGGCATAAATTTCGTCATACGTATCACGATCATCTGTACAAAGCACAGCTCCGACGTAGACAAATGCACCGAGGTACGCACAGTATTCGAGGGCTTGGTTGCCGCTATTTAAAAGGGCGGCAAGGGCAAATAGATTTGCCTCATCCTCGGATGAAATTCCGAAAAAGTGCATGGCCTCGTGCGCGGCAGAAAATGCCGCCATAAAATCGGGGGCAGTATCGCAGACGACTATCTCGGCAGTCGGAAACGCATAATACGCAACGATGCCCATATCGGCAACGATATTCGGTACAAGAGAGGCTTTTACAGTAGGTATGGCTGCCGACTCTATACAAAGCTTGTCGGCAGCGTACTCGGATGCGGCAAGAGCCGCAGGGGTAACAAGATCGCCCGTCGGCGTCGGAAGAGCGGAAAGCCGCTCGCACACGAGCCTTGCGGCATTGGTGTATTCAGCCTGCGTTGGCTCTGTCGATACTGTTACACGGGGTGGCACTTTTGCCGGTATACCGAGCGTTATTATATATGCGGCTACGAGCAGCTTTGCTACCGTGATAACACCGGATATGCGACCGCCCGCAAGTAAGGCAATAAGCAAAACGGGGAGTGCGAGCAGCATTATTTCAAAAATCGGCAGCGCGGTCTTGCCCGTTATATACGAAACGGAGGCGCGCAGCGGAGCAGCTACACGGGCATCAAGGAGCGCGGCGGCACTGTGCGATAAAAAGCTGACGCCAAATGCCAAAAGCATCAGCCAAAAGAATATATTTACAAGTCTTTTCAAAAACCACATAAAACACCTCATACAGAGAGTAGTTTTTACGCGGTGCTTGAAAATATACTAAAGTATATCACTTGTATCTTTATTTGTCAATCTCTCGTCGAAAATTTCTTTTATTGCAAATATTTTATTGACATTCCGGAATATGAAATCTATAATAGAAGTATAGATGCAGTCACGGAGGCAGACAACTATGGAAAAAAGATTTGCTATTTACGATGATTTCGGTGCTGTGGGCGACGGAATACATGACGATGCCGAGGCTATAAGGGCGTGCCACGAGTATGCGAACGAGAACGGACTTGAGGTATACGCAAACGACGACAAGACCTATTATATAGGCGGCAAGGATATTACCGCGACGGTAAAGACAAGCACCCATTGGGGTAAGGCAAAATTCATCATAGACGACAGAAGCCTTGAAAATATAAAGCAAAGCATCTTTTCGGTCGAGGGAGATAGCGATATATTCACCCCCAATATAAAATCGCTTGCAAAAAACCAGAAAACTGTCGATTTTTGTCACACGGGTAAGGTGTTTGTACGAGTTTTTAGTGATGACAGACGTGTTTACATCCGAAAGGGTCTCAACCAAAACAACGGTGCGGCGGCATCAGACTGCTTTGCGGTTGACGAGGGTGGCAACGTGCTGTGCGGCATAAACTGGGACTACCCCACCGTTACAAAGGCGTATGCAAAGAGCGCCGAGGATAAGCCGATAGTTATTGATGGCGGTATCTTTACGACGGTGGCAAACAACGCCGAGTCGTTTTACCATTACCATAATAGAAACATAAGCATAACGCGCTCGAACGTGACTGTACGCGGCGTGACACACTATATTGAGGGTGAGGGGGAGCACGGCGCACCCTACTCGGGATTTATCCTCGTTAACGAGTGCTGCAATTTCACCCTTGAAAACTGCCTGCTCTCACCGCATTTCACATATTGGACTGCCAGCAAGATACCCGGCAAGCTTGTGCCGATGGGAACGTACGACATAAGCATTGGTGCTGTCGTCGGTCTTACGCTGCGCGGAATAAGACAGACGAAGGATATAACCGACTCGAAGTATTGGGGTCTTATGGGTTCGAACTTCTCAAAGGAGGTGCTTCTTGAGGACTGCGAGATCTCAAGATACGATGCGCATTGCGGCGTAACCAACGCCAAGATCAAGAATTGCTCGCTCGGTCATCACGGCGTAAACCTAATAGGCTTCGGTGATTTCGTTATTGAGAACTCGACCGTTTACGCGCACTCCTTTATAAATCTGCGCCCCGATTACGGATCATTTTTTGAGGGAGAAGTGACGGTGAAAAACTGCACTTGGGTACCCAGAGACAACACAAGATGTATAATAGGAGCGAACAATACGGGCGATCACGATTTCGGTTACACCTGCTCGATGCCCTATCGCATCAACATAGACGGACTCACTATCGAGGACTCGGCGACCGACGGGCGCGTTTACATACTTCCCTGTTACGACAACCGCTACGCCACGGATAAGCCCTGCGCTTATATAGTACCCGAAACGGTAAACATTAAAAACATCGTGATAAGCTCGGGGCGTGAGCTTGAGCTTGCAGAGTTCCCCGAAATGTATCTCAATACGCAGATAGTCTGTCTCTGACGGCAGACGGCCGTGCTCGCGGTGTGCATTTATATAAGTATAAATAAGATCACAAAAGAAGGCGCAGACATTGCGGTTTTACAATGTATGCGCCTGTTTTTTTATTTGTGTGTAATAAGCTTGAAGCACCCTATATTGATTACATATACTGAATAAAAAGAGTGCTTGGTGTAAGAGTAAGACTGTTCTCTATCATAGGTATCTCAACCCCCTCGACATAATCGAGGTGCTTTAGCTTCCAGCGCACGTATTCCTCGCCGCCAGCGTATCCCATAGTCGCCTCGTAGCCGAGGAAGGAATCGCGTCTTAAGAATGTTATACTACGTTCGGCATTCTTACGCTCGTCGGCAATTATGCGACGCGCTTCTTTAAGCAGGTTACGCACCTTTGCCTCCGTGTCTGCGACCTTAAGCGAGGTGCGCACGATAAAGAGTCTTTTTACGTTTATATCCGTGCGAAAGACGCAGCATATGTATTCGCCGAGATTGATTATGTACCTCAACTCCTGCGTCTTGTTTTTTATAGACTTCAAAATTGCAAGACCCTCGCGCATAAGCTCCACCATACGGCGGAGTGTTTTTATCTCGGGACGTATGCGCAAGCAATGCGGGGTGTATCGTCCGCTGTCAAATGGTCTGTAATCGTAAACCGTAATACCGAGACGCACCTTGCCCGACTCCTTTACCAGATCGTCGGGCGGTGTTATCGGCCGCATAAAGTTAAGCGGATAGGCGGTGCCTACGCGCATCGCGCAATACTGCTCCTCGTCGTTCGGTGGGTAGAGCCGTATCGCCTCGCTCCAACGGGAGAAGGCCTCAATGCATCGCTCCGTCTCACCACCTGAAAACTCACCTATGACGTCGAAAAGTATTTTTTCGGGGGAATCGACAAAGTATTCGTACGATTTTTTCTCAATTCTGGTTATAAACGAGGGAGTAACACCGAAATGGTGGCTCTCCATAATACCGACAAGTCCGTATTTTTCGTGTGCCTCGCGAAGCGCGGCATATCTCTTTTGCCATTGCTGTGGCATCGGCTCGTACGGTACGCATCCGAAATCCCAGGTCCTGCCGCCTGCGTTTGCCTGCGTGTAGAGCTTAATTCCTCTTTCCTTGGCAATCTCGGCCTCGCTGATGAAATACTGTCCCGGGCCTTCAAAAGCGAGCGTGTAATCACACACCATTTCGTGAATGTCTCCGACGGGATACCGTTCAAACATCTCAAACGTCACCATCAAGGTAATATCAGTGGGGAGCGCCTTAAGCAGAGCGAGGCGAGCCTCCTTCGGTGCCCATCCCCAGTTGTACGTCCAGAAAATTATGTCTGCACCCGGAGCTATCTTTCTTATGGTTTTCTTTATAAGATTCAGCCAGCGCGGATAATCCTCGCAGGGCCACCACCCCGGTGATGGCTTTCCCTCGGGAATGTGGTCAGGGCTCTTCTCAAAATAGCGACGCCCGGTAGTATGCGGATCACAACTTGGAAATTCCACCGATTCTCCAACAAGAATTATACCCTTGAAGGAAGTTCCCTTAAAGAGGGGTGAGTACACCTGCTCGTATACCTGCTCGGAATCGGGATCATCGGGGTGCTTAAAATTAGGCACTACACAGTAGGCATAAACGTCCATACCGTAGCTCGCTGCGCGTTTTACAAGATCATTAAAGTCGTAATACTCTCCCTTTATGCCGATATTATGCCCCTTTACGTATACGGTAACGGCATCAAAGCCGTCACGCGCAAGATTCTGCAAATATCCGTCGGGAAATATATCGTAATCGTAAGAGGAGTGAGCCATTCGCGGTGAAAAGAGAGGCTTGTTCTTGCGCTTTCCCTTTTTGAGATAAGGCACACACCTCTCGCGCATCTCATCCTCAAGATCGTACAACGCTTGCGCCAATCCGCGCTCGTCATACGCTGCGATGCTTATGCCAAAATCGGATACGTCGACCACCCTGCCCTTATATGAGCAAACGTCCTCAAGGTCACTCTTGCGCACCTCGAGACTTATCCGAACCGTCTCACCGTTCATAGGAGCACCGCCACTCTTAAGAAAGCGGACAAAATCCTCTTTTGCGTGTGCTATAACCTCTCCCTCACCGCCAACAAGCTCAACTCCGCCAGCCAGTGACAGCTCGTCCTGCAAGACGGGGCGCATATTGAAGGAATGCGAAAAAAACGTCGCACACAGCTTATCCCTGAAAGCAAATTTCTTTTCCATATCTCCACCCTAACGCCTAAAAAGTGGCACCCGTGTCAAATTATTGCGCTATCGAGGTACTCAAGCGAAAGGCTGACCATCTTGTCACCGATCTCTTTGCTTGCTTCTCTTGCGCTCTCCGTAAACCAATGCTTTATGTCGTCGATGCGCGCAAGATCAACGGCATCGGGATAGAGTGACATAAGCATCGAGGTCTCGTATTTACCCGCGTGGTCGTAGCCCGTCGCATTCTGAACGGCGGTGCTCATCGTAGGTATTACCTTTATCCAATTAAATGGATTGCTTGCACCCTCCAGCTGCTCGTAGTAATCGGCGTAGCTCTCGCTGCCCCACCAGCCCTCACCAAGGGTTTCTTCAAGATATTCCATAGTTGCGCGCTTAGCAGCAGTGCGGTAGCAAAGCGTCATAGGCATCTCGGATTCCTGCTCAAACTGATGATGTATAACAACGTAGATATTGCGGAATCCGGAATAAAGCATACTCTTGAATACGTAGTAAACATAATCCTCAAACGCACGCTCGGGAACGTGAACCGTACCGCTTTTTCTACCGCCTACCGCATAGCTTGCGGGACTGTATGCTATGGTGGGTGCTATCATTATTTCCTTTATTTCAGAAAGCCTATTGATAAGCCCCTCGGCAACAAGGGTATCGCATCCGTAGGAACAATGCGCACCGTGATATTCCACGGTTCCGCCAACGATAACGAGTGGAATGTTATTTTCCTTTACGCGATCTGTTTCGCGTGGGAAGCTATAATTCAACAGCATATTTCTATCTCCTTAAAACGCAAGAGTCGTATAGTATGCAAGATTTGTCTGGCGGTTGTCGAGCCTGCCGTACTGAACGACGATCTTTTCGGTGCTTGAGAGCTTCATTGCGTACTGTGTTTCAAGCGGAACAACAAAGCCGCACATATCGTCGACGTTGTTCATTCTGAAGCATCTCACCCTTTGCGCCTCGACGGTCCATTCTATTTTGTCGTAGCATTCCCTATCGGCGAAAAAAAGCTTGACCCTTATATGCGCCACCTTATCGGTGTCGTTGACGATTATAACGCTTTCGTGTCCCTTGAGCATCCCCTCTCCCTCGGGCGGAAGCTCACAGTCGGGAATGATCCAATTTTTCTTACCGCATTTCACAATTCGTCACTCACCCTTCCCTTATCAGAAGCCGAGCTCGATTATACCGCGCTTAAGGTAGTCGGTATAGCTCTCGCAACCGTCCTTTTTAATAGCAGCGCCCTTTTCCCAACGGCAGCCGAAGGTGGGGCCGGAAATGAACGTATCTATCTGGAAGGTCATATTTTCCTCAAGAGGATAGTGAGTTGAGGTCTCCATCCAAGGGGCCTCGACCTCGATCATACCCGTGCCGTGACAGGGGCCGTAAACGTAATTATCACCGTAGCCTGCGTCCTTGTACATCTGCAGGAACTTCTTTGCAACGTCATCGGCATAAACACCGGCCTTGAGCTGCTCCTCAGTCCAATGGTGCATCTTGTGGCAGAACTCAACTATCTCGCGGCGCTCGCCCTCAAGCTTGCCCATAACGACGGGCAGACCGATGGAAGGAGAATATCCGTCTATCTTTGCAGAAAGATTGAGCTGAACTATATCATTTTTGCCTATGGTTCTGTACGTAGAGCGGGATATTGCGTGTCTTGTGCTCTCCTCGGAGAATACGTACATAGGAAGACCCTCGTACTCCGCGCCGTTCTCGTATATAACGCGCTGTGCGACACCGACCATCTGAAGCTCGGTGACACCGGGCTTGAGACATCTGATGACCTCGTCGGTTGCAAGCTCGATGATACGGAAGCCCTCGCGAATGCAGGCAAGCTCATTTTCACTCTTGATTTGTCTTAAAGCGACCATAATATCGTTGCACTTGACTATCTCTGCCTTCGGATATGCGTCCTTGAGTCCCTCGTAGATGGGAAGGGTGCACTCGACGTAGCTGCCAAGTCCTATTTTGATATTCTCACCCTTAACGCCAATAGATTTAAACACGTCGTTAAAGGTGCTTGCTTGGAGCTCGGGATAACTGGGATCTGCCGACTCGCGGAACTCGCGGAGGACGAACACCTTTTCTATCTTGCTCCAATCCTTACCGAAAACGGCCGACTCGGGACCAACGAGAAGGGCGGCGTCACCGCTTGCGGAAATGGCTACGCCCGCTCTCTCAAAAAGCGGCCAGAAGCCGGAAAAATAACGCGCGTTTGCGTAATCGCTCTCGGTCGAGGCGACCAGCATAACGTCAAGGCCGCGCTCTGCAACGAGCTTTGCAGCCCTTTTAATTCTCTCTTGATACTCGTGATCCGGAATACATATTCTACTCATAGTAAAAACCTCTTTTCTTTAGTATTTTAACTATATTCTACAACCAAACACCGGCCGTGTCATTGTAAAATTGTAACTAAAAATTGCACAATCGTATTTTTATGTAAAAAAGTTTTAAATTTCTTCTTGACTTATCGCAATTATTGATATAAAATCTAGATATGGAATTTAAATTAAAAAGCATAGAAAGCATACTTGAGATACCGAAAATAGCAAACGTGCATTTCTTCGAGTTTGAAAAGGATCACAGCACCAAGGATGACTCGCACTCGTTTTACGAAATGCTCTTTTCCTATTCCGGAACGCTTACCATCTATTCAGAGAGCTATCACGGCAAGCTCAGGCGAGGAGAGATGATCATACACGCAGCGGGCGAGCGGCATTCGCTCCGAACGCACAAAAACAAAAAAAACACCGTAGTTATCATCGGCTTTCAATCATCGTCTGACGCCCCCCGTTATTTCTCAAAAAAGCCCGTGCAGCTTGATGAAAATGAGAAAAAGCAGCTGGCAAGAATAGTAAGAGAGGGGCGAAACGTGTTCTCCCCTCCCTACGATATTCCGCTTTACGATATGAAAAAGAAGCCGCGATCGGAGCAGCTTTACGGAAGCGAACAGATGCTGCGCTCCCTATTGGAAACCTTTCTAATCGAGCTTGTTCGCAAGCACGTCTACTACAAAAATGAGGATGAGCTCGGCGCGAGGGATCTTCTCTTTGACGAGATACTATCCTACGTGGACGCGCATTTCACAGATAAGATCACACTTGACGAGCTCGCATTTATGTTCAACACGAACCGTTCCGCCTTTTGTCAGCGCTTCAAGGCATTGACCGGCTCCACACTTGTTGAATATATTGCAGACAAGAAGGTGTCGCGCATCAAGAAGTTGCTTGCCGAAACCGATCGCTCGATATCGGAGATATCAAACGAGCTTAATTTTGAGAGCGTGGCGTATCTGTGCCGCTTTTTCAAAAAGCACACAGGAACGACACCGAAGGAATACCGAAAAGAGACTAGAGAAGCGTGAAGCTGCGCTTACGGTTTTTGATAATTCCCTCTCGCTTAAGCTTTCCTATCTCGACAGAGAGACCGCTGCGGTCGACCTCGAGATAATCGGCAAGCTCCTGGCGGTCATATGGGATCTCGAAGCTGCTTTTACCGCACTCGGCGGCTTTGGTCATAAGATACTCCATAAGCTTATCCCTCGTGGTGCGCTTGGAAACGATCTTTATCCTTTGATGAAGCGCGATAGACTTGCCTGCGAGATCGTGGACGAGGTTGTATATCATTTTACGGTGGAACTCACAGTTTTTCTCGCAGGTATGAAGGACGGCGCCGGCCGGAAAGAAAAATACCTCGCATGGCTCGTTTGCCACAACGGAAACAGGAAGCGACTCGATCCCTGCGCACGCAAACGACTCGCAAAACAAGTCGGACGGATAGGCATCGGCAAGAATAGTCTGGTTACCGTAGTAATCGAACTGAACGACGTGGAGCGAGCCGGAGAGGAGAATTCCGATATTGCGCGCGCTCGTGCCTTCACTGAGGATCACTTCCTTTTTATCAAAGGATAATACTCGTGCGCCAAGGCAGCTGAGTATTCTTCCGAGACCCTCTGGCTCAATTCCGTAAAAAAGAGGACATTTTTTCAAAATTTCAAGATATTTTTTCATATTTCCTCGCTTTTTGTTGAAAATTCAACATATTTCTATCAATTATTATAGTATAATGGACTCGTAAAATCAAGTGCTTTAAAAAATAAAGCAAGGATATTACGGGATTTCACAAAAAATAAACAAGGAAGACAAAATGGAAATCTCACAAAGCATCAAATACGTTGGTGTCAACGATCACAAGATCGACCTGTTTGAAGGTCAGTATAACGTGCCGAACGGTATGTCATACAACTCGTATGTTATTATAGACGAAAAGGTGGCTGTACTCGACACGGTGGATGCCGATTTTGGCAGCGAGTGGATAGGCAACGTCAAGCGAGTGCTTGACGGCAGAGTACCCGACTACCTCGTAGTACATCATATGGAGCCGGACCACTCGGCTAATATACTTCTCTTTAAGAAGGAATTTCCCGATGCCGTTATAGTTTCTTCGGCAAAGGCATTCACGATGATGTCGGGATTTTTCGGCAACGATTTCAGCGATCGCCGCATCGTAGTTGGTGAGGGCGATTCCCTCTCACTTGGCAAGCACGTGCTTAACTTTATTACCGCACCTATGGTACATTGGCCCGAGGTCATTATGAGCTACGAGAGTACGGAAAAGGTGCTCTTCTCGGCGGACGCATTCGGCAAATTCGGTGCGCTTGATGAAGACGAAGAATGGCTTGACGAAGCGAGAAGATACTACATCGGAATTGTCGGAAAATACGGCACGCAGGTGCAGGCTGTACTCAAAAAGGCGACAGCGCTTGATATAAAAACGATCTGCTCGTTGCACGGACCGGTGCTTAAAGATGACCTTGGATATTATATCGGTCTTTACGACAAGTGGTCAAGCTACTCTTATGAGGAGAACGGCGTGCTTATCGCATATACTTCCATCTACGGCAACACAAAAGCGGCGGCACTCCGACTTGAAGAGATCCTGAAATCAAAGGGCGCGCTCGTAAAGGCAATAGACCTTGCAAGATGCGATATATCCGAGGCTACCGCACAGGCGTTCAGATACTCGAAGCTGGTGCTGGCAAGCTCAACCTACAACGCTGACGTATTCCCCCCGATGAGAGAATTCCTCGCGCACCTTACCGAGCGAGGCTATCAGAAGCGCACGGTAGCTCTTATTGAAAACGGAAGCTGGGCGCCCATGGCGGCAAAGGTAATGCGCGCGGCATTTGAAAAGAGCAAGGACATCACCTTTACAAACACGGTCGTAACGATCAGATCGGCTATGAACGCCGACACAGCGGCAGCGCTCGAGACTATGGCAAACGAGCTTTGCTGAATTTTTAAGATATCAATAAATAATTTCAAAAATAAAAACCAAACTAATTAATGAAATGGAGATTTACTACTATGTGTAACAACAACAAGTTTTATGTTTGCGAGAAGTGCGGCAACCTTGTCGGTATGATCAACGAGTCCGGCGTTCCTATGATGTGCTGCGGTCAGAAGATGACCAAGATCGAGGCAGGCGTAGTTGAAGCAAGCCGCGAAAAGCATATCCCTGTCGTAGCTGTTGAAGGTAACATCGTTACCGTAACGATCGGCTCGATCGAGCATCCTATGGCAGAGGAGCACAGCATTCTTTGGGTATACCTTGAGACCAATAAGGGTGGTCAGCGCAAGTGCCTCGAGGTTGGCAAAGCACCCGTAGTTTCCTTTGCGCTTACTGATGACGAGAAGGCTCTTGCGGCGTACGCTTACTGCAATCTGCACGGTCTTTGGAAGGCTGAAATTTAAGGAGATAAAACGATGAACGAAAAGGTACACAAGCTGTTAAATCAACAGATAAACAAAGAATTTTATTCCGCGTATCTTTACCTCGACTTTTCAAACTATTTTGAGGATGCGGGTCTTGACGGCTTTGCAAACTGGTATAAGATACAGGCGCAGGAGGAGCGCGACCACGCGATGCTCTTCTATCAGTATCTGCAAAATGAAAATCAAAAGGTCACTCTTGAGGCAATAGCAAAGCCGGACAAGTCTGCCGACTGTCATATGGATATCCTCAAGGCAGGTCTTGAGCATGAGAAGTACGTTACCTCACTTATCAACGACATTTATGCGGCGGCATATGAGGTAAGGGATTTCCGCACTATGCAGTTCCTTGACTGGTTCGTTAAGGAGCAGGGCGAGGAGGAGACCAACGCAAACGACCTTATCACAAAAATGGAGCTTTTCGGCTCCGACCCCAAGAGCCTTTATATGCTCAATCAAGAGCTGGCGGCAAGAGTTTACTCTGCTCCATCGCTCGTTCTTTAATGAAAGGAATCAAGAATATGAAAAAATACGTATGTGACGTTTGTGGCTGGGAGTACGACGAGGAAGCCGGCTACCCCGAGGGCGGCATAGCCCCCGGCACGAAATTTGAAGATCTGCCCGAGGATTTTGAGTGTCCTCTTTGCGCAGTAGGTAAGGATCAGTTCTCCGAGGAGTGATCTATCATACAGGTGCGTTCCGCAAGGGGCGCACCTTTTTTGCTTACAGGGTTGACAAGGGCGGAAAATTATGTTAAAATAGTGCTCGACTATCAGAGAGACCTTCGGTACGGTGCTTCCGTGCCTTATTTTTATGTTTAAATTCAAAAACGAGGATAATACGATGGATTTTAGCTTTGCGTTCTTTTTCAGCAGCATTCTTCTCGGCGTAGGTCTTGCTATGGATGCCTTTTCGGTATCTTTGGCAAACGGACTTAACGAGCCCTGTATGAAAAAGGCGAAGATCTGCTCGATCGCAGGTATATTCGCATTTTTCCAGGCGCTTATGCCCTTTATCGGTTGGGTGCTGATCAAGACGGTCATCGGCTACTTTGAGACACTTGAAAAATTCATTCCCTGGGTTGCGCTGGCAATTCTCGGTTATATCGGCGGCAAGATGATCTATGAAAGCATCAAGGGCGGCGAATGTAACGATTCTTGCGGTTGCGAAAAGCTGACTTTGCGCGCGCTTATCATTCAGGGCGTGGCTACGTCTATCGATGCGCTTTCGGCGGGTCTTGATTTTGCCGAGTACGACCTTTGGGGCGCGCTTCTTGCGGCACTCATTATTGCGGTGGTTACCTTCGGCATCTGCCTTGCGGGAATCGAGATCGGAAAAAAGGCGGGCACAGCCCTTTCCGGAAAAGCGGGAATTTTCGGCGGTGCGATACTTATTTTCATAGGAATTGAGATATTTATCACCGGAATTATTTAACACGGGGTGGCACTAATCGCTTTTTCACATAAAAACGGTCCTTTGGGCCGTTTTTTGTTTTATTGAGATGGGGTTTACAAAACGGCGCGCGTATGATATAATGTTTTTACTAACAGTTGAAAGGATGGGCGTCTTGGATATGAAAAAGCTATTCGCTACCCTATTCTTAATAGCACTCTGCCTTTGCTGTCTTGTATCCTGCAACGGATACGAGGAGAAGCTGTGGTTTAGCGATGAAACGCTTGAAGGATGTCTTGTTCCGGGACTGCCGACGGTTGAAAAGAGCTTTGTCGGTGATGGCGACGACGTGCGCGTGAGCTTTTCGGCAACGGAATTCAAGAATTACGCGCAGTCGGTATACGAGTACCTTAAGTCGCAGAATTTTGAGTATCTCGGCACGCGCGGCGATATAAAAAGCTCGCTTGCGGGACTGTTTGCCACCTATTATTTCAAGCCTGCCGAGGAGCTTGACGAGTTTATTGTAAACGGCAACTATATATTCGTTTACTCGGACGGTACGCTTGACGAATACGGCGAGCCGACGTTTTGTATAGTCGGAATATACGACTACGGCAAGTCGCGTATGGACATTGACCGAAAGGAAAACTTTGCCTTTAATCGCAAAAAGACCTTTACATACACCACAGAGATCTCCGTGCGCAAGGATATGGAATTCGCTTTAGGTGGGCAGTATGAGCTGCCCGAGGAGGACGAGGATGCCTCTGCCCTGCTTTGCGACTACGAGGGGTGGCTTAACGAGCTTGATGCCGACAAGGTAGCACAGATCAAGACCACGCGTGAGGGCGTTGGAGTGCCGCCCGGCAGCTTAAAGAAGATAAATCGGACAGAGGACACGGAGATCATACAAGGTCTGATCAATGCCTACAAATCAGCGACCATGACTCCCATAACCCGAGAGGAAGCCGAGATCGACGGCGGCAGCGCCTTTACGGTGGAGTTTATTCTCACCGACGGGGGTATAAAAAAGCTGTCATTTAACAACGGCAACTATTTTTATTACGGTGTGTCGCAGCATACTTCCCCACTCTACTGCTTTGCGCTTGATGCTATACCGAATATCGAGGGCGGCGAGAGCACAGGTGAGTGCTATTCGTTTGTCACTTATCTTGACACGGGTACGGTGTACAGCGGTGGAAAGGAGCTGTGCGAGATCAGCGTGGGTGAGCTTGAATTTGTCGAATTGAAGGAAAAGATCGGTCTGCCCGAGTGGGTTATGTACGAGGTGGAAACCGAGTTTGGCAAGCTGATATTTAAAACCGAGGACATTTTCCACGTTGAAGGCGCCGATATATATTATCGCCTTACAGAAGACAACAAATGGGCTGACGGAAAACAAACCGTCAGCCCTCAATATTTGCGGTGCAGTAGGCAAAGAAAAAAGGCTCTGAAAATTGCTTTTCAGAGCCAAAATGGTCGGAGTGACAGGACTTGAACCTGCGGCATCGTGCTCCCAAAGCACGCGCGCTACCAACTGCGCCACACCCCGAATTAATTTTTTATTAAGTTTTGCTGTCTGTGACAGGACTTGATTCTCGCCTGCGGGCTCGGTCACGCTCGGGGAAAACAACACTTAGTTGTTTTCTTACACCTCGCGCCGCTTCGCTACCTTTGGCATCGGCTCCAAAGGATGCGTCGCTACCGCGTTGCATTGCAACGCTTACGCGCACACACCCCGAATTAATTCTTTATTAAGTTTTGCTATCTGTGACAGGACTTGATTCTCGCCTGCGGGCTCGGTCACGCTCGGGGAAAACAACACTTAGTTGTTTTCTTACACCTCGCGCCGCTTCGCTACCTTTGGCATCGGCTCCAAAGCATGCGTCGCTACCGCGTTGCATTGCAACGCTTACGCGCACACACCCCGAATCAAATAAGCGAAGATAATTATAGCAGAAGATTTTAAGAAAGTCAAGGTTTTATCGATATTTTATGCCCTTTTGCAAGGCTATATACAATTTTCGGCTTGCATTATTCGTTGCGGTGTGGTACAATATTTTATTGAGGTGAAATTTATGAAAATCGTAGTAAGCGCCTGCCTTTTAGGCAGGAATTGCAAATATAACGGTGGTAATAACCTGAACGAGCGAGTGATCGAATACATAGGCGACAAAGAGGTCATTGAGGTATGCCCCGAGGTGCTTGCCGGACTCGGCACGCCGAGGATACCGATCGAGATCGTGGACGGTGTGATAATGAGCCGCGACGGCAGATGTGTAGACGGTGCTTTACGCGAGGCTATCGCAAAGATCCTTGACGAAATCAAGGACGAAGAGATCGAGTGCGCTATTCTCAAATCGCGCAGCCCGACCTGCGGTGTAAAGCAGGTGTACGACGGCACGTTTTCGGGCGTGCTTGTGGACGGTATGGGCGCTCTGGCAGAAGCGCTTGCAAATGCCGGATACAAGGTTATAGATTGTGAGGATATATGAAAAGACTTTTAAAGTATTTTAACGGTTATAAAAAGGAGTGTGTTCTCGGACCGCTTTTTAAGCTATTTGAGGCGACGCTTGAATTGATCGTGCCTCTTGTTATCGCAGAGATAATCGACCGAGGTATAGGAAACGGTGACGGCGGATACGTTGTCAAGATGTGTCTGTGGCTTTTGGCGCTCGGTGCGGTTGGTCTTATTTTTTCGGTAACGGCACAGTTTTTTTGTGCCAGGGCGGCAGTCGGATTTGTAACAAAGGTGCGCTCGGCACTTTTCGGACATTTGCAAACTCTGTCGTATACCGAGATAGACAAGATCGGTACGTCGACTATGATAACGCGAATGACGTCGGATGCAAACCAGGTACAGACGGGTATAAACCTCTCTTTGCGCCTTTTGCTCCGCTCCCCATTCGTTGTATTCGGCGCGATGATAATGGCGCTGACGATAGACACCGACACGACCTGGATATTTGCGGGCACGATAGGTGCTTTGTCGGTGGTCGTATTCGGCATTATGCTGATAACTATGCCCCTTTACAAAAGAGTGCAGGCAAGGCTTGACGGCGTTGTCGGAAAGACGAGAGAAAACCTGTCGGGCGCGAGAGTTATCCGCGCGTTTTGCAAAGAGGATGCAGAGATCGATGAGTTTGGCAAGAGGAACGCAAGCCTGACGAAAACGCAGAAGACCGTCGGCATGATCTCGGCGCTTATGAACCCCCTGACCTACGTTATAATCAACGTGGCAATAGTGTATTTAATTTACACGGGTGCGGTCAAAGTCAATTCGGGCGACCTTACAGACGGTCAGGTAGTGGCACTTTACAACTATATGTCACAGATACTCGTCGAGCTTATAAAGCTGGCGAATTTGATTATCACTATCACAAAATCTCTTGCTTCGGCAAGCCGTATAAGCAACGTATTTGAGATCAAGTCGAGCATCAAGGACGGAAATGAGGAAGAGCCTAGAGATGACTCCGAATACGCGGTAGAATTCAAGGACGTGGCGCTCACCTATGCGGGTGCGGGCGACGCTTCCCTTTCGGGAATTTCGTTTGCGGCAAGGCGCGGCGAGACCGTTGGTATAATCGGAGGTACGGGCTCGGGCAAGACCTCACTTATAAATCTTATTCCCCGTTTTTATGACGTGAGCGAGGGTGCTGTTTCAGTCCTCGGACACGACGTGCGCGAGTGGTCAAGCGACGCTTTGCGCGACAGGATAGGAATAGTACCGCAAAAGGCGGTGCTGTTTGCAGGAACGGTAAGAGAAAATATGCGTTGGGGCAACGAAAATGCCACAGACGAAGAGATAGAGCGCGCACTCGAGATCGCGCAGGCAGCAGGCGTTGTTAAAGACAAGGGCGGACTTTACGCAAGGATCGAGCAAGGGGGCAAAAATCTCTCGGGCGGTCAGCGCCAGCGCCTTACCATAGCGCGCGCACTTGTCAAAGACCCCGACGTATTGATACTCGACGACTCGGCATCGGCACTTGACTTTGCGACCGATGCGGCACTCCGCGCGGCGCTTCGCGGCATTGGAGATGACAAGACGGTATTCATAATCTCGCAAAGAGCATCGTCAATAATGCACGCGGACAAGATCGTGGTGCTGGACGACGGACGTGCGGAGGGCATTGGAACGCACGAGGAGCTGCTCGGCAGCTGCGAGGTATATCGCGAGATCTACGACTCCCAGTTCAAGAAGGAGGTCGAGTGATATGAAAAACAAGTCAACCATCAAAAAGGTACTGAAATACATAGGAAAATACAAATACCTGCTACCCGTGTCAATTCTTTTCGCACTTGTGACGGTGGCACTCACCCTTTACGTGCCTATACTTATCGGTGATGCGATAGACCTGATGATCGGCAAGGGACAGGTAGACATTGAAAAAGTAGTCGATATACTTCTCTTGGCGGTTGCACTTATCGGTGCGACGGCACTCTCACAATGGCTGATGAGCATGATCAACAACCGCATTGCTTATCACGTGGCGCGCGACGTGCGAAGAGATGCTTTTTCAAAGATCGAAAGACTCCCTCTTTCCTATATTGACACTCATTCACACGGTGATCTCCTTTCGAGGACGATCAACGATACCGAGCAATTCTCCGAGGGATTGTTGCTTGGATTTACACAGCTTTTTACCGGCGTTATGACCATACTCGGCACACTTGCGCTTCTCATTGTGCTTGAATGGCGCGTGGCGATAGTGGTCGCAGTGCTTACCCCTCTTTCGCTCTTTGTGGCGCGCTTCATTGCGAAAAAGACCCACAATATGTTCAAGGAGCAATCGGCAACAAAGGGTGAGCAGACGGCGCTGATAGACGAGATGATCACCAACCAGAAGGTAGTTAAGGCATTTGGCTATGAGGACAAGGCGGTCAGCCGCTTTGACGAAGTTAACTCCCGCCTCGGCAAATGCTCGCTTCGCGCTATATTCTTCTCTTCCCTTGTCAATCCCACGACCCGCTTTGTCAACAGCGTGGTATATGCGGCGGTCGCGCTCTCGGGTGCTTTGATCGCGATAGGCTCGGGCGGCGTATTTACCGTTGGTACACTCTCGGTGCTGCTCTCTTATGCTAACCAATACACAAAGCCGTTTAACGAGATCTCGGGCGTTATAACCGAGTTCCAGAACTCTTTGGCATCTGCGGCAAGAGTGTTCGAGCTTATTGAAGCGGAGGCGGAAATTCCCGATGCTGATGATGCGACGGTGCTTGAAGAGGCACTTGGAAACGTATCGCTCGAGGGCATTTACTTCTCCTACACTCCTGAAAAGCCCCTGATACAAAACGTCAATTTGGACGTAAAAAACGGACAACGTGTTGCAATTGTCGGTCCTACGGGCTGTGGAAAGACAACTCTTATCAACCTGCTTATGCGCTTTTATGACGTGAGGTCGGGCACTATCAGCGTTGACGGTCACCCCATTACCTCGCTGACGAGAAAGAGCCTTAGAAAGAACTACGGAATGGTGCTTCAGGACACGTGGTTAAAGGCAGGCACGATAAGAGAAAACATTATTATCGGCAAGCCTGACGCGACTGACGAAGAGGTCAAGGCGGCGGCAAAGGCGGCACACGCGCACAGCTTTATCAAGCGACTGCCTAACGGCTACGAAACACGGATAACCGAGGACGGCGGCGGACTGTCGCAGGGTCAGAAGCAGCTTATCTCAATAGCCAGAGTAATGCTCTGTCTGCCCCCGATGCTCATACTTGACGAGGCGACCTCGTCGATAGACACCCGTACCGAGATGAAGATACAAGAGGCCTTTGGCAAGATGATGCAGGGCCGCACCAGCTTTATCGTAGCGCACAGACTTTCTACCGTGCGTGAGGCGGATATAATACTCGTGATGAAGGACGGCAATATTATCGAGCAAGGCAATCATGCATCTCTCATTGAGCGCCGCGGCTTCTACTACGAGCTTTACAACAGTCAGTTTGCGAAATAGTCGGGCGTCGTCTTCAGGCATAACCGAATAAAAAACGAGAGGTATTGTGAAAAACACAGTACCTCTCTTGTTATTAAGTGTAAATTTGAGGAAGCCAAGGTTAAAAACCTGCGTTTTTCCTCTTTTTAATTAAAGTTTTTTATTCTATTGCCGTTTCCTCCCTCCGACGTACCTTTGTACGCCTCTCGGTCGGAGAACAACAATTTCTGCACTAAATCCGTTCGCCCGAGGAAAATCTCATCATTTTCCCTTTGCAACGGCGTTGACGTCGTAGGGGGTAGTCTGATATACGAAGTAGTTGAGCCAATTACAGAAAAGAAGATTTGCGTGGGCGCGCCAGGTGACCTTGGGCGCTTTTTTTGCATTATCGTCGGGGAAATAATTCTTGGGCATTTTGATCGGCTTGCCGGCGGCGAGGTCGCGCAGATACTCGTTTTTAAGAGTGTCGGGGTCGTACTCGCTGTGACCGGTTATGAATATCTGTCTGCCCTTTTTGTTCGAGATGGCGTACACGCCCGCCTCATCGGATGAAGCGAGTATTTTAAGTCCGGGGGTTGCCTCTATATCCTCGCGAAGCACGGTTGTGTGACGGGAATGGGGCGCCATAAAGTTGTCGTCAAAGCCACGGAAAAGGATCGAGCGCTTATAATCGACTTTATGGGGAAAGACACCGAAAACCTTCTCGTCAAGCTGATGCTTGTTGATGCCGTAGTGGTAATAAAGACCTGCCTGTGCGCCCCAGCAGATATGCAGGGTGCTGTGGACGTGAGTCTTGCTCCACTCCATTATCTCGACAAGCTCATCCCAATACTCGACCTCTTCAAAGGGCATATGCTCAACGGGCGCGCCGGTGATGACAAGGCCGTCGTAGTAGTTGTCCTTTATATCGTCGAATATCTTATAGAATGAGAGAAGATGCTCCTCGGTGACGTTCTTTGACTTATGGCTTTTTGTATGTATAAGCTCAAGCTCAACCTGCAAGGGTGTGTTACCGAGAAGACGGGAGAACTGGGTTTCGGTTTCTATCTTCTTGGGCATAAGATTAAGAAGGAGTATTTTAAGAGGTCGTATATCCTGCGTTATTGCGCGGTTTTCGGTCATTACGAATATATTTTCGTCGGAGAGAGTTTTGACCGCAGGAAGATCATTTGGAATTTTGATTGGCATTTCGGGTTATCCTTTCTCTTTCCGACTTAATATTTATATTTCGGCAAGTGCCGCGGAAATGTCGGAAATGAGGTCGTTGTAGTTTTCAAGTCCGCAAGAAAGGCGGATAAGGTCAGAGGGCACGCCTGCTGCGATAAGCTCATCCTCGTTCATCTGACGGTGAGTGGTGCTGGCGGGGTGCAGGCAGCAAGAGCGAGCATCGGCAACGTGAGTTTCGATCGCGGCGATCTTAAGGGCGCGCATAAACTTCTCTGCCGCTTCTCTGCCACCCTTTACGCCAAAGCTTACGACACCGCAGGTACCGTTCGGCATATACTTCTTTGCGAGGTCGTAGTACTTGTTTGACTTAAGGCCGGGGTAATTGACCCAAGTTATCTTGTCGTTTGCTTCAAGGAACTCGGCTACCTTAAGGGCGTTAAGGCAATGTCTTTCCATTCTGACGTGAAGGCTTTCAAGACCGAGGTTCAACAGGTATGCGCTCTGGGGCGACTGAGTTGAGCCGAGGTCGCGCATAAGCTGTGCGGTTGCCTTATAGATGTATGCGCCTTCCTTGCCGAATCTCTCGGCATAGGTGACACCGTGATAGCTGTCATCGGGGGTGCAAAGGCCGGGGAATTTATCCGCGTGTGCCATCCAATCGAAGTTGCCGGAGTCGACGATACAACCGCCGACAGCCGAGCCGTGACCGTCCATATACTTGGTGGTCGAGTGGGTAACTATATCCGCGCCGAACTCAAAGGGGCGGCAGTTTACGGGAGTGGCAAAGGTGTTGTCGATGATGAGGGGAACGCCGTGCGCGTGTGCCGCCTTAGCGAACTTCTCTATATCGAGGACGGTGAGAGCGGGGTTGGCAAGAGTTTCACCGAAAACGGCCTTGGTGTTCTCGCGGAATGCGGCATTAAGCTCTTCCTCGGTGCAATCGGGATCAACGAAGGTGAACTCTATTCCCATCTTTTTCATAGTAACGGCAAAGAGATTATACGTGCCGCCATAGATGGATGCAGAGGATATAACGTGGTCGCCGCAGTTGGCGATATTGAATACGGAATAGAAGGATGCTGCCTGTCCTGACGAGAGGAGCATTGCGGCAGTGCCGCCCTCAAGCTCACAGATCTTTGCCGCGACGGTATCGCAGGTGGGATTCTGAAGTCTGGAATAGAAATATCCGGACGCTTCAAGGTCAAAGAGCTTGCCCATATCCTCGCCGGTATTGTACTTGAAGGTCGTGCTTTGTATGATCGGGATCTGACGGGGCTCGCCGTTGCCGGGAGTGTAGCCGCCCTGTACGCATTTTGTTTCTATCTTATAGTTTTTCATAAGGATTTCCTTTTCTTAAGGGGGTTAAATTCTATCAAATAATTCTAACACAAAAAAGCGGCGTTGTCAATACGCCGCCTTTATTTTAAAAGGTTTCCTTAAATTTAATACGTATCTCTCTTATATCCTCGCGCTTTTCTACACTTAAGGACACAAGCTCGTATTCGTTTGAATAGCTGTCAGACTCAAGAGCCGTGCGGGCATCGTCGGTCGGAATGTCAAAATACTCGAGTATCGATCTGACGGTGCGGCGCGAGCCTATCGTTCTACCGCGGAAGAGGTATATATCTATCGGCGGCTCGTCCTTAAGTCCCGCAAACATAGGTGGCTTGCCGTCGTTGCCGTAGAGGTCAACGTCGAGATTGCCGTGCGGATGCATCGTTATTATAAGGGTCTTATCCTTATTTATAAACGCGCGGTCGCGCGATGAGAACGGTCCACGGTAGCGCACCTCCTCGTAAGAGATGACTACTATTCTGAAAAAGAATACGATGATGAAAAGCATTACGGATATAAGTGTAACTATAAGAGGCACGAGCTTAAACACGTTCTCGGTCATTGGGCCGTAGTAGATGGACACAGCCAAGAGGAACGCGAGAGGTATCTCGGTCAGATAAAACCACAGCTTCGTGCAAAAAAGGTATTTCTTTTTCATTTTCTTCCTTAAAACTTTTCTTTATAAAGCTTGCCGCAAGCGTTAACTTGCGGCAAGCCGATTAGGTTTTAGTTGGTGAAGTCACCTTGCCAAGTGATTAGTCCTTGTACTTCTGAGCAGTACCGCCAGCAAGGCCGATCATCTTGATAGCCTGGATGGAGAACTTATCAGCTACGACGGTGAGCTTCTTGGTCATAACGCCGCGGGCAAGGACCTTAATCTTGTCTGCCTTCTTCGTTACGATATTCTTGCTCTTGAGGTTGTCGATGGTAACGGTGTCGCCATCATCGTAGTTCTCGCAGATGGTGTCAAGGTTTACTTCGTAAAGCTTGTTGGACTTGGGCTTGAGGCCGGGAGTACGCGCAACCGTCTGAACAAGCTCCTTAGCCTGCTCGTCGGTTACGATCTCGTCAGCTACTACCGCGTCAACGTTTACGATATCTTCCTCAGCTACGTGGCCGTCTACGATGTGAACCTTAGGCTCTTCAACTACGGGAGCCTCTTCAACTACGGGAGCTTCCTCAACTACGGGAGCTTCCTCAACTGCGGGAGTTTCCTCAACTGCGGGAGCTTCCTCGGTTGCCTCATCCTCGGGCTTAACGGAAGCGAGCATATCGCCAACGTTTACTCTCTCGATGATGGTGTTCTCGTCGATCTCCATTCCGTCGGGAAGGATAACCTTTACAAGATCACGGTCAACGAGTGCCTCGGTGGACTCGTAAGGAAGGTGGTAATCCTCGTTAGGTATCTCGCCCTGAACGATCTCGTTCTTGTTCATTACTTCCTCGATAAGCTCGAGTGCGTACTTGAGAGAACGGTCGCTCTTAACCTTGAGCATCATGGGAACCTTATCAAGCTTAGGCTTATCTCCAACGTCTACGAAGTGATACTTCTCGACGCTGTATTCGTTAGGATCAAGTCCAAGGTAAACCTGGAATGCATTACCCTTAACGTTAAGCTTAGCGCACTGGATTCTACCCTTATTGAAGGACTCGAAGTTCCAGCTGGTTCTAGCCTTAACACCCTTGTAGGAGAGAAGGTTGTTCTTAACTATGGTGTAGTAATCCTGGATAGGAGGCTCAGCCTGGATAAGTCTGGACATGAAGGACGTTCTGTAACGAACGGGAACGATCACGCCGTTTACAAGTCTGACAGCGTCAGCATCAGCAGATGCTGCAGCGATAGCTGCGAAGCTGCCGGGAGCGGGCTCTGCGGGAGCGGGCTCTTCTGCGGGAGCAGGCTCTTCTGCGGGAGCTTCCTCAACAGGAGCAGGCTCTTCAACGGGAGCGGGCTCTTCCTCAACAGGAGTTTCCTCGACGGGAGCTTCCTCAGCGGGTGCTTCCTCGACTACGGGCTCTTCCTCTGCGGGAGCGGGCTCTTCGTCGGTGGGAGGTACTTCCTCGGGCTCAGTCTCGGTTTCGGGCTCTTCGTCCTTACCCTTTCTCTTAAGGAGAACGAGAATAACAAGAGCGATGATGAGAACGAGAAGGATTGCAATTACGATCCAAGGCCATGTGTAAGTCTTGTTCTTCATTGCGTCGCCGCAGAAATCACAGAATCCATCGTCATCGTTATCCATATGGCAAGGACACTGATCGTCTGCAACGGTGTTTATGATACCGTAGATGGAGAAGTGAGTGGTATCGAATACCATGAACTCGCCGTCCATCTTAGCCTTCATAAGCTCGATCTCGCCGGTCTCGCTTACGTAAGCTACCTGAAGGTTGTAGGATGCGTTTCTGTATGCTGCGGGGATACGGATCTTAACGTTGAACTCGCCGTTTACATCGGAGATAGCATCACCGAACATAAACTCGATATCGTATGCAGCGATGAATGCTGCTACGTTGCCCTCGCCTGCGATAGCGGAGAGGTCAAGACCCTTAAGCTGTTCAAGCTGGGATATAGCGGAAAGAATGTGTCCCTTATCGATACCTGCGCCGCCTACCTCAACGATAACGTCCTCGGACTCGAAGCGGTTAGCGCACTCGCCGGAGGTAATGGTGAGGGCTGCCTGAAGCTCTGCGGTCTCGGTGAAGTTGGGATCGGTGGAGGTGAACTTAGCGGTGATGGTGTGTACGCCGATAGCCTTCTGCTCGTTGCCCTCGTAGGTAACGGTTACAGACTCGGGAAGAGTTCCGGTGATGAGAATGCTGTGAGTCTTGTTATCGAACTGAACGCTTGTGGGGTTGAGTGCGATGCCAAGGGTTGCAAGATAGTCAGCGAGGCTTGCGCGCTCGATTGACCACTCTGCACTCGCGGTGCCGGTGAAGGTTACGATGTAGTTATCGCCTGCGGTGAAGGTTACGGTGGTAACGTAAGTACCTGCGTTAACAGGCTGTGCAGCTACGCCGCCGTAGGTGGTAGTGTAGGTAACGGTTACGATACCTGCAAACTCAGCAGGAATGGTAACGGTGGGGTTAGCAAGAACCTGACCGTTGTAGGTGGGGTTAGTGAAATCGTTCCAGGTAATAGTACCAAGATCGATGGTCTTAGCAGCGATCTGCCACTCCTTGTTGTATACTACAACAGACGTGTCGGAGATCATGTAATTTGCCTCAAACTCGGGAAGGAGAGCGATGGTTGCCTGTGCGTTGTAAATACCAACGTTGGTCTTAACGTTATCGGTATAGGTTACGGTTACCTTATCGGAAAGACCGGTAGTATTAAGGGTTACGGTGATAGCCGAACCGGTGTAGGTGATGGGAGCGGTGTAATTCCACTCGAGTGCATCGATGGTGATAACAGCCTTGTTAATGTTCCACTTCTGAGATACGGTTACGTTATCTGCGCTTACCTCGTTGCCGCCCTTGGTAAGAACGTAGTTCTTGGTGTCAAGGAGCTTAACGGTAGCAACAGCGTTGTACTCGCCAACGTTCTTACCGGTGGAGGTTGCGCCGGTGATCTCAAGGAGTGCCAGCTGAGCCGCGGTAAGAGAAGAGGTGTTAAGGTTGATGGTAATATCGGAACCGGTGTAGGTGAAGGGCTCGGTGTAGTTCCATGAGAGGTCTACGGGAATAGCCTTCTTTGCGATGGTGTAGGTAGTGGAGATACCGATGTCGCTGCCGAGAACGTAGTTAGGAGTTTCGGACGCCTTAACTGTTACGGTAACGCGGTAGGTACCTGCATCGGTAGTGCTGGTAACTTCAACCCAAGCGCCGCCCTCGTACTTCTCGTAAACGTACTGAAGCACGATACCCTGATGCTCAAAGTTCTTGAGCTCGGGCTTCTGGTTGTTACCGTCGTAAACGAACTCTACCTTGGTCCAATCGAGATTGTCGGTTGAGATTACTGCCTTTTCGATCTGCCATTCCTGAGAAGCAATGGCGCCGCTTATATCATAGTTGGTAGCAACAAGGGGATTATTAACAAGGTCAAGCTCAGCCTCTGCGATGATAGAAGCCTTAGCATCGGTAGCGGTATTGTTCTTGTAAACGATAGCCGCAGCGATATCAGCGGGTACATCGCCGATCTTAACGCCGAATACGGTGCCGTTGTAGGTGAACTTGAATACTGCAGGATCGTGAGTTGCATCAGCCACGCTGTACGCGATCCACTTAAGGCTCGAAAGGTTGATAGGCTGGGGAGCTATCGTCCAATTGCCGCTGGAAAGCTCTGCGGAGCCTGCCCATACGTAGTTGGTGCCGCCGACTACCTCAACGGTTGCGGTGGTAACGTAGGTGCCTGCATTGGTAAATTCGTTGTTGGTGTAAGTGAGCTTAAGCTCGGTGGGATAGGTTGCGCTCACGGTATAGGTCTTACCGAGCTCGTAAACCATATTCTGAGGAATGTTCCACTTAACGTCAGCGTCATTAAACGCCTTGGGGTTAATGGTCCAATCAAGAGTTACGGTATTGCCGCCGGCAAACGCGTAGTTAGCATCAAGGATCTCAAGAGTAACGGTTGCGGTGTAGGTGTTTGCATCGGTAGCCTTATTGCCGGTGATACCGAGGATGCCTACGAGAGCCTGATACTCTGCCTTAACGGTTGCGTTTGTACCCTTCTCTGTTCCGTCGTAAACGAACGCGTCGGTGTAATCCCACTCAACGAGGTCGGATGCGGTAAGAGTCTTGGGAGCGATCTCGACGCTTACCTTGTTGGTGGTAGCATCGGAAACAAGACCGAGATTTTCAATGGTAACAACACAGTGATACTCACCGGTGTCGGCAACTGCGGAGATCACAAGAGTGGATTCGGTAGCGCCGGCGATGAGAACGTTGTTCTTGTACCATGCGTATGTATAGGTTGCGGATGCGATAGTAGGAGTTACGGTAGCGGTAAGGGTTATAGTGCCTTCGCCGTATACGATGCTGTTTGCGGATGCGGTAAGCTCTGCATCAGCCTCGTCGGTAAGAGCATAAAGCTCAACGTCCTTAGCGGGCATTTCGGTATACTCATTACCCTGTGCGTCTACCCATCCGATGATAGTCATACCGCCATACTCGGTAGTGCCGGAGAAGAAGTCTACGTTAGCGCCTACGGGAAGGAAGCCTTCTTTTACAACCTCAGTACCCTTATAGTAGGTTACCTTGTAAACCTGCTCGAAGGTTACTTCAACCTTAGCGGAGATGGTTACGGTCTTGACGTCAAGGAATGCGTCAACAAGGTCACCGAGGGTTTCGTTTGCCTTGTTTGCAAGGGTGTGGAGGTTAACGGTCTTGGTGCCGCTTGCCTCAAACTTACCGTCTGCTATGTAGAAGTCAAGAAGAGTCTTGGACTTTACAGACTCAGGCAGATAGCCGTAAGCCTTTGCGATGTACTTAAGAGCTACTTCGTAGTACTTCTCGTACTGCTTTACCTTATTCTTGATCTGCTCCTCGGTAAGTCCGTCGAGGATCTCGAACTGGCTTACGAACTCGTGGTCAAGAATCTTATCAAAATCAACGTAGTCGAAGATCTGCATAAGCTCATCAAAGGTAACGTTATTGATGAACGCATACATATCGTCAACGTTTGCGGAGAAGCCGCCGAATACCTTCTGCTTAATGCTGTCGGGAATGCTGTCAGACTGGCAAGCCTTGAGAGCTGCCTTTGCAAGCTCGTCGGGAACGTTGAGCTTAACAACGTACTGACCGTTCTCTCTGGTAACGGTGAGGTTTCTCGCAACGATAGCTGCGACCTTTCTTACATACTCCTGATAACCGTCAAGCTTGAAGGTTACGTTGAACTCGCTGTTACCGAGTTCGGTGAAGAGCTTGAATGCGTAAGAAAGCTGCATCTCATCATCCTCCATCTCGGAGATGGCGGTGAGAGAAGGAAGCTGCTTAACGAGAGTTGTGAGAGTATCAATGACGAATGCCTTACCGTTAACGGTATCTCCGAAGAGCACCATGCCGTCAACCTCAAGGCGATCGAGAAGCTCGAAGATAAGTATGTAATCCTTAGCGGTGCTGCTACCGTCGGTAAGATTATCGTAAATGTCGTTATACTCACTGAAGAACTTAGCGTCAACCTCATCGAGTCTTGCCTCAAGCTCTGCAAGAGTTACACCGAACTTGTCAACAAGACCTGCGTCGATAACATGATCGGGAACGCCGACGAAATTAACGATCAAATCGTGGAAGAAATCACTTGCAAGACCAAAATACTCGCTGGGATTGGGGAGCTGTCTTGAAGATACTACCTTGGTCATAACCGCAACATGAAGAATGGTGCAGATATAATCGGAGAACTGCTCTACCTGAGCGTCATCATCGATGATGTCGGAGAAGAAAGCCTCCTTGGTAGTATCGTTAGCAACACCGTACTCCCGTGCTACGTAAATGTCGAGCACGTTCTCCATGATGTCTTTAACGAACTGTACGGGATCGGTAGAGGGGTTGTCGCCGATGATATTTGCCTTAATATCATCAAACACGACGTTCGTGCCGATCTCGAATATGAATGCGGCCACATCCTCAACGTTTATGGCCTTGATGTCTGCCAGAGCAGTGATCTTTTCGGGGTTCAGAGTAACGATGATATCCTTACCAGAATATTCGATCTTGAACCACTCGGCATCATATGCTCCGGAGGGGGACGTTGCATTCGCGCTACCCGTTCCGGCAGAACCTGTTTCACCGGTGGACGAGGTATTGCCCGCAACAGCTTCTTCAGCGGCAAAAATAGTTGTTGCCGACACGGAGAAAAGCATTGCGAGAACAAGCAAGAATGTCAACAGTTTCTTAGTTGTTTTTCCCATTGTTGTACCAAACCTTTCTACTATTATACTAATAGTTAATATTTTATGTAAATTATAACACCCGTGTGAAGAAAAGTCAATAGCTAACAACAAAAAAAGAGCATTTGTTGCGCTAATTACGGTAACTTACACAAACAAATGCTCATTTTTTTATTAAATTTGACAATTACGGCTTCCCGTTTTCGACTTTCAACGGGGGCGTGTAACTTTTTTCGATCTCTTACGAGGTCTGAACCACCTGCAACGGCGTGCAAATTTCACCAACGTCACAAGGCCGATGGGAAGCACTACGACGCAGAGATAAGAGCCGAGTATCGCTACCTTTACGATCAGATTCATAACTCCGTCGGAAATCTGCGGTCCGTCCGGCTTTGGTGACACGGGTATGGGTACTTCCTTATACACGGCGCTGTACGTAGCATCGGACGTCACCGGAGCGATCTCATTATTCCAGCCCAAAAATTCGTACGAATAAAACGCGCTTGCGGGCTTTTTGGGATCTGTGGGAACGGCAGGGATCTCACCGTATTTATACGTAGCGATGCTTATTATCGTGCCATCGGACACGAACTTGACCGTGTACTGCAAATAGCCATAGACTACTCCGACAGAAACGTTATCGGTGGGCATCACGAATTCAGGGCCGTCAAGCTCGACTCTCTCTCCGTTACCTTTAATAAGATAATAGGAAATTATTTCGACTCCCAAGGGGACCTCGACGGTTATTTTGCCGACGTTGCCGGCGGCGAGTGAGGTATCAGATGCCGTCACCTTGACTGTGTCAAGCGCGATGACGTCTACGGCATAGACAAGCTCTGCATAATAGGGCGTGCCGCAGCTCACCGTAGCGGTAAGGCTTGTGTCCGTAACGGTAGCCTTTACGTAGGTGCGCACGCCGTCTACAAAGCAATAAAGCCTTGCGTGATCGGGGTCAACGAACGTATACGGCAGGATCATTGAAGCTTTGATATTTGCGGCAGTTTTTTCGCCCGATGCGTCAAAGGCATCAAAAGAGAAGGAATAGCCGTGCGGCCCTTTGGTCGCGGAATATACGGAAATGCTTTTTACGCCGGCGCTATTCATTTCGAGCACGTCGTTGTAGGTAAATCTAACCGTATAGCCTTTAGCGCGTATGACAAGGCCGTACTTCCCTGCCGCTCTGGCAATTGCTGCGGACAGGTCGAAGCTGTGATCGGGCGAGGCAGTGGCGTCGATAATATAATCGGTGCCGTCGGTGCTTATCGTCGCGCCCGAGCCATTCGAGAAAGGAACGATAAATTTGGATTCAAATACAGCGGTATAGACGTTTTGGGAAAGATCGGACGAAACGGCACAAATATCCTTGTTCCAGCCCTTAAATTCATAAAGGAAGCTACCCGTGTCACTTTTTGAGGGGGTAAAAGGCACGGTGGGGATAACGCCGAGACGTTCTTTTGTGACAGTTTTCTTGCCGTCGACGATCCAAGTTACGTCATACAGCTTATACGTTGTTGCAAAATAGGGATACAAATCAAGTGTCAATCCATCGCAGTCAACGGCACGCATATCCACGAGGTTACCCTCCGAATCCTGCCAGCCTGCGAAGGTATACGTTGCGGCATTGTCCTCTTCCTTGGTCGGAGCTGTGCCGCTAAACTCTACGTATGAGCCGCGCTCTACGTTTAACGTATCGAGAAGGTTGCCGTCGGTGCCGTGGAAATTGATGGCGATCTCATCCGTACCGAACAGTTTTTTAGTGGCGGTTGCTTCAAGAGCTATCTTTTGCCCCTCCGCAACCTCTGTGCGCCTTACGATCTGACCGTTTCTGTACATTGAAATAAGAGAACGCACGGTATCGGGTATAACGTACTGCTCGTTGAGCGCAACGGGCGGCTCAACGGGAGTGGGAGCCGAGGGCTTGTACACGACCTGGGGTGCTGCACCGGGATCCTTGACTTCGGTGGGAGCTACGGGTCGAAGCACTGCGGCGGGCTTTGTGGGCTCAGTAACAACGTCGGTTACGGGCGCAGGCATTTTCACCTCGGTGGGATAGCCGCCGACAAGGGGCTTTGCGTCACCGAGATCAACTATGTACGGCGCGCCCTCGCAGACATCAAGCGGATTTTTACCGTTGATCCTATAACTTGAATTATAGTAGGCTGTACCCAAATAATTTGACACGGGTTCGTCGGAAAAGGCGTTTACGATATAATAAAGCTGCGCCAGAAGTATCTCGTACTTCTCCTTAAGGCCCTGGTTAGAGAGGGCAAGGCGTATCTTTCCGTTTAAGTAAAGAAGGTCGAGCGATTTTAACAAGCCCGCGAAATTATCACGGATAAACTCGTAATTCATCGCGTAATAGGTGTACTTTTCCTGCGTGGTCTGCAAAAGCTCATATTCCGTGTAGAACGTTCGCAGATTGTCGGTGCATACGCCTGCGTTATCTATAACGGCCGGGTCGATGTTTGTAAGCTCGTTAGCTATCGCATCACGGTTTTCAAGGACTTGGGTTACCATATCACCCATGATGCTATTACGCACCGAGCGGCGCAGCGAGGTGTGCTTCAGCGTTGTGCCGTAAATAAGAGAGAGGTGGTAATCGACCGTTTTAAGATCGTCGAGATATTTGTTATAAAGGGCGAGGTCTGAATCGTACTTGTCCACTCTGTCGAGGTAATCGGTATACTTCGCGTAATCGGAATTATACTTCGCGAGGGCTGCCTCGTACTCCGCATAAACGAGAAGATCTGCCTCGTATTCGGCAAGCTCGAGAAGGTAAGCGTTGTACTCGGCGAGCTTGGCGTCATAGACGCTCTTATCGATGAGATACGCCTCATACGCCGCAAACGCTTTGTAATACTCTTCCCTTGCCTTTATGTAGCCGTCGTACGCATCCCATTTGGGCGCATCCTTGAACGCTTTATTCATAAGGGTGTTGAGCGTTTTGGCAGAAACGGTGACCGACATTGTGTAAAGAACGTCGAGTGTGGCGGCGTTATCCTTTGCAACGTTCGCTATTTCGCAGACGTATTTATTGCCTGCTCCGAGCGAAAGTGGCGCGGAAATATCGCCTACGGTCGCCATTTTTGGCGTCCAGATCTTCTTCAGCCCGTCCGCCGTCGAATACTCATACGCACGTGCGTAGACCGAGAGCGTGCCGCTCTCTTCGTCGTACGAGGTGACAAGGTACATCGCGGGGATCATATTGCCGTAAACTATGCTCTCGCCGCCGTAGAGCGCGAGATACTCGCGCTCGGTCGCGCTAAGCTCTATACCGAGCGCCAACTCGAGTATATCCGCCGAATCGAGCGTAATTTTCTCTGCGGTCGAGTTAGGGTTCGAGTGATCCTCGCGTGCCGCGAGCGCCGGCAAGGACGTCGCGGATATTATCAACGCCAGCGCAAGCGCAAGCGTAATTAAAATCGGAATTTTGCGTTTCAAAAATAAGTCCTCCGACTAGTTTAGGTAAAGTTAAAATTATAACAGATCAAGATTTCCAAGAAGGTTTTTTACGCGATCGCTTTCTTCATTTGATACTGCGTTGCGGGCGGTAGTCAATTCAGACACACGTTTTCTCTTTTTGGGATCGAAAACCTTGAACCAACGCTTCACCTGATAAAAAGGCATAAGCACCGGATATTTCTTTAATTTTGGATAAGAAATTGCAAGATTCTCGCGCGAGAGAAAGACTAGCTTAAAGAAGGTACGCAGTTTTCCCTGCCCTTTTGCAGACTTTACAGTAGCCGAATTTCCAAGAGTTCCGTACACTCCGCCGGTAAGTATGAATTCTGCCATATCAGCGGTGGTTTCATCATACTCCGTGCCGTCCATCCAAACGTTGCAAAGGTCGAGGGTCGAACGGTAGAAGCTTGCAAGGCCTGTTTTTTCAAACATAGCATCGAGCTTTGCGCTATCGAACGGCATCTTTGTCTTCAAAAGCCACAAATCGACAAACGGGCGTATACCGCAGCCGCCATAGACAAAATGATTTGCCATATGTACAACGTGATAAAACATGAACATCTCGTTAGTCATTTTGTAGCGATAGCCCGCATCATCGGGCATACAGTAGCTCCATGCATCGTCAAGTATACAATCAGCCTGACGAACGCTCGTTTCCTGCCTTAACGAATAATGCAGTTCCAAATGCACGCCACTTGATGCAATCAACTGATGGTCATGCATAGTCGTATCATCCTGCTTTGCAAAGCCAAGACCTTCAAGCGCATCTATCGCCCTATCGGTATCTTCCTTATGTATTAAAATATCAATATCACAGCTTGTACGCATCCACGGTTCAGGATAGTATGCGCGAAGGACCGATCCTTTAAGCGGCAGGAAGGGTATCTGCGCTGCCTCGAGTGCGCCCGAAGCGCGTTCAAGCTCGTATTTGATCATACTGTACCTATGTACAGCAAGCATCATCTGCTTTTGAAATTTAAGCGAGATATCGTCACTGCCGAGCTTATCGCATTTTGAAAGCGCAGATGCCGCAAGGTGCGCAAGATCGTGCGCCTTTGCGAGCGAATAAAGCGCCGCAAGCTCTTCGGCGGTTATATCATCCGCGATATCTCCATTAAGCTCCTCGCCCTTAATCTCGGAGCGGATGAGCGCGAATAAAAGTTTTTCTACGGTGTGCATTTTCACCCCAAAATTTATTTAATATTACGTTCTCTTGTCGAGTTTTAAAAATCTTGCCGTTATTTTTTTAAATATAGAATTGATGTAATCCTTGTAGAAAATCAATTGTATAATAATGCTTATAATCAAGCATATTGCCGTCACAATTAACGCTTGTATGATCCAAGAAAAAACCGTGCCCTTAAACAAACTTATCCGAACGCATGCAGCAATTGAAGCAACGACTACCAATGCATCGATTGCAAATTGCTTTACCGAACATCTCACAGATGCAAAAACAATATTCTTTTTGAAATAGAATATCTCGTATATAACGAAAAACAAAGTTGCCGCAATAGTTCCTATCGCAACGCCGATAAGTCCAAAATTGAACACAAGAACGATCGAAAGCGCAAGATTTATAAACATCTCAACAAGAGATGCCGTCTGTGTCTGTTTAAAATGTCCGGCGGCACGAATGAGGGTGTACTGACTGTTTCTTATGTTGCTGAAAAAATACGCCAAAGTAATAAGAATAGCGAAAACGGGAACGTTGTAATCCGCGTCGGTGATACCGGCCGTATACACCTGAACAAATGGAATAATCATAAGTCCTGTTACTGTAAACAGCACCGTACTTACAGTATGTATACACCAGTTATAAAAGGAATAAGACGATTTTAAATTTTCAGTTTCTCCGCGCGCAATCATATTTCCGAGCAAAGACTGAACACCCGTAGTTGCTGCTGATATTATCTGCTTTATGCTACTGGTTACAAGCGTATAAACTGCATAGATGGATACATTATATAAAGTCGAGAAAAACGTAAGGACAATTACGTCGGTGTTCTCATACACCATATATGCTATATGCTGAACTATTCCGTGTCGCTTTTGAGGAACTACGTTTTTGTCAACGAGCACGCGCTTATCAAGATTGTAGTGCCGCGAAACGTAAAGATACATCATAAGCGGGCGAAGAAGGTATATAATCGACGTCGAAAGCTTTACTATCTGAACACTCGCGCCAAGAGACATAAGAATGATGCTCATTGCGGTGTTTATAATGAGTGTGCTGCCGTTTATTATGAGCTGCACATAAGATTTTTGATCCGAGCTTAAAAGCAGCTGATAAGATATGCCTATGAAATATTGTCCGATGTGCGACAATCCCATAGCTGCAATCAACGCAAAAGTAAACCAAAAGTCAAATGAATTGTTTATAAACGTCGGATATACTCCAAGCAAAACCGCAATATAGGCGACCAGAATAATGCCTATAACACGAAAGAAACGCTTAGAATAAACAAATATCCGGCTCACGCGTTGTTCGTCGTTATCAGCAAGCGGCTTATAATAGGCCGCGCAGACTACTGCACTTATGCCAAGATCACAAATATTGATAAATGCAAGAAACTGCGTAATCGAAGATATAAGTCCGTTGACCTCAGAGCCGTAATAATACAAAAAGCAACGAGGCAATATCAAGCCGGTTATAACAAGCACGGCTTGATAGCATAGAGCCAAAGTGGAGTTCCACTTTAACTTTTTGAATCTATTATCCATTTATCTTTCCTTGAGTTATTTCTTCATCGGCGTAACGGCATGCAATGGCAAGTATAGCAACGACAAAGAAATTGTTTACGGTCGATTCGGTAAGTCCGTTTATAAGTATTACACACAATGCAATAAAAATGAGCGAATGATTGCGCTTGCTCATATTAAGATTTTTTACTGCCTTAAAGAAGAGTGTACCAAACAGAGCAAGTGCGATGACTCCACCCTGCATAAGTATCTCGAGGACAAAGTTGTGCGCCTCGTAAACGGTATTCCACTCACCAGAGACACTCAAATAAGTTATTTCCGTTCCTCGTCCGGCACCAAACAGTATATTATCTCGTATTATATCCTCTGCTAACGTCCAAATATGAGTTCTAGATGTAAGCGAATAGTCTTTGCCTAAGAAATCCGTAAATCTAAACCAATATTCAGTTACCAAGAAATCCTCAGGGAACAAAATAAACACCGCATATATCGCAAGAATGATACCAAGAAACAGACCTTTTCTAACATTGTGTTTTATTGATATTATTAGAAACAGCACCGTGCTTGCAGCAACAATTATACCCGTACCGCTTGAACCAATAAATACCGTCAAAAGACAGAATAAAACCGTAAATATAGAACTCGTGTTTATCTTGCCCCTAGACTCGTAAGAGTTAAGCAACACGATAAACGCGCCAGGAATCAGCAACAGACTAAGCGTGTTCTTTCCACCTATGAAAAAAGTGGCATTTTGCAGATTCAAATTTCCAACCATAGTAATAGCATTGATTAGCATCGCCAGTACCAGCACAACAGCCACAGCACATGTCATTTCATAATGTAGCTCCGTTTGTAATAAGATGAACACCATTACAAGTGCTACAATTGATGCCAAAAGTCCAAAGCTGACTCCATGATTAGCAATGCTACTCAACGCAACAATGGATTGATATACAAAGTAAAGTATTATAGCCCAGTTTGCACGTATATCTTTACGTTTGACGATAACAATCAAACCAAGAATAACCATAGCAACAATTTGCCACGTTTGATATATAAAATCTCCCACGCTGTTTTTTATTCCTGCGATTCCCAGAAAAGGAATCAAAAGCAGGCAAAAAGCAAAAACCATTATAGTTCTTTTATTGTTTTCTCTTGTCATTTTCTATTGCCCTTAATTCTTGATATAAACGATTTTAACAACTGCTTTAGTTCAAACCACGATATACTTGCGTAAAAGAAAAACCAATTAACCCCAACAAGATTACGCGCATCTTTCTTTTTGATGTCACGTAATTTTGCTATGCGGTAAAAGTGTCCGCATCTATTCATGCAAGAAATTCCCGTGTGAGTTTCTAAAAAAAGCTTAGTACAGTAAAGATAGCCTTGGAAATTTTTTACATATGTATTTTCGCTTGTATTTTTAGTCAAGCCATCCTCGATATAATCGCAAATATAAATGATATCGTTAAACCATCTGATTTTGAATCCGTCCTTGGCGATGTGATCCCACACTGCAGATTCGCGAATAAAATTCTCTCCCTCAAACTCCGGAAACGGATATTGTTTTAATATCTCGGTTTTATAAACTTCGGCTTTGTCGCCAAGCAAACCATATTTTTTTCGTTCTAAGTTAGTAGCATCTATATATGAAACCCTTATATTTTTACCTACCGGTGCAGCATTATCATAGCCTTTCATACCGGAAACACCGGCAAATCCGTCAAGACCTTCAATGTCCGCGATCCAAGAATGCATCTTTTCAACCGCATCCGGCGTAAGTGTGTCATCACTGTCGAGAATAAGAAAATAGTCATATTTCGCCAACTTAACACCAGCATTAACCGCACGGTGCTTTCCGCCATTTTCCTGTTTTTTGTATACTATTACAAAATTCGACTCGGTCTTTATCCACTCACCGACCAGTTGCTCAGTATCGTCCTTTGAGCCGTCATCTACTATAACCCACTCAAAATCAAAAGAAGTCTGATTTTTAAGCGATTCATACGTTTTTGGCAGTATGTATGCCCTGTTGTAGGTGGGTGTCATAATTGTTATCATATTGATTTCACCTTCGTTTTTTAAATATCCATTTCAAACACGCGTCCAAGCCATCATACTTTGTTTTTGCAACCGCTGTTGCAAAAATAGCCGCCATTTTTCTGGGCATTATTTTGGCATACTTTCTCCTTAAGTTTTGAGCATATTTTTGCTGCTCACCATACCAACTTGCTGTATAATGGTGTATCGAATACGTGTTATCGGTTATAGTGATTTCATTGGTATCGTAATTTATAGGGCAAAAATATTCACTTGTATAAATGGTAAATGTAGCACAGGTCGTAATTTGAGAGGAATACTTATACCCCAAGCTATAAAACGCCTTCGTGTGAATTTGCGGCGCCGGAGTTAAATCCGGTTTTCCGTCTTTTATGAATTCTAAATTGTCGTATAGGTTTAGAATTGCTCTTATTGTTGTATCTCTTTCGCATGCGCCAAACCCAAGTCCCAATGCAACGTATTCGGAATTCTGTTCAACTCCGGCAAACGCCTCATGTTCCAAAAGGCTATCTATTGGTTTTATGAGCTCTACATCTGTATCCAAATATATGCCGCCGTAATTATACACAACATCTAATCTTGCGTAATCCGAAACAAACGCCCATTTTTTGTTTTCATAAGCTTGGTGCATATAATTGTTTTTTGTTATATCGTAGTTTGTTTCATTCCACTCTATAATTTCATAGTCCGGGCAGAATTTTCTCCAACTTTCTATGCACTTTTGTGCCAGTTCCGGCAATGGATTGCCACCGAACCAACAATAATGTATTTTTTTAGGAATCATATCAATCCTTTTGCCTTTTTCAAATATAACTTCTTACCACGGTGCATAAACTTTACCGCTTGCATCATGGTAACTTTATCCTTATACAATTTGCGGTGTCTTATAGCCCATTGTAAAATCAAGAGCGTAGTAAACGGGGTTCTCATTGCCGTGAACGAAGCCCCTTTGCCCAAAAAGAAAGATTCGTTTCTCTCGACAAACCAAGTCGAAGAGCCAATGTGAAGATTTGCGATAACCTCGGGGACATAAAAAACTGTCAAACGTTTGCGGAAGCACTGAAAAAGCATCGCATTTTCCTCTCCCATCAAAAATTCAGTGCCAGCTCCTATGAGTTCATCGAATAATATGTTTTTCTTCACAAAGGAATCGCGCTTGAAGGCTAATTCGACAGATGCCATTTTCATCGACATCAATCGATTAACAGGATGCTCTTTTGTGGCATAATCCTTAAATTTTCTTTCAATTCCACACACTTGAAAACCGATTATATCTGCCTCTATCCGAGCAAATGCTTCCTCAACAACATTCACATAATTAGAGCAATACTCCATATCATCGTCGGCAATCATGCAAATATCTGCGGTAGCATTGCGAATCGCCATGTTTCGGCTCTTGCTCAAGCCTCTTTCTGTCGTATTGATCCACAAAACATCATGATCGTTGTATTTGATGGTCTGAACTCCTTCGCGGTCGCATTGGTTTACTACCACCGCATCGGATGCAACGTGCATACGTTCAAGCAATGTATAATCGCTTTGATGCATCGTCGAAATCAAAAGTTGTATGCTCATTTTTTTACACCTGTTATAACATCAATAATTTCCGTGTATGTTTTGCTTCGATCAAATTTATCCTCGGCTAATTTACGGCTATTTTTTCCCATTCGTTTGCGAGTTTCCTCATCCGCTGCGAGGGAGCGAATGGCAGTCGCCAAAGCCTGCGTATCGTTGGGATTGCACATCAAACCTGCATCGTAAGAGACCAAAAGCTCGCCGAATTCTTGATTTTTCTGTACGTTGATTACCGGAATTGCCGCAGATACGTAGTCGGCGTGCTTGTTTATAATGCTTGCATCAGATTTCCCAACGAGGACGTTCAAACCGATATCACAGCGGACAAGTTTTTTAACCATTTCATCATATGCCAACCTTCCTGTAAAACGCACAGGCAGGTTATTATGTTGCGCGTATGACTCAAAGGTTTCTCTTAACGGACCGTCACCCATAACCAACAATTCAACGCTATCAAAGCCCTGTTCAATGAGCAGCTTCATAGCATCCATAACACCGCAAAGATCATAACTATGACCCAGCATGCCAATGTATGCCATGGTTATTGGTCTCAACTTGCCTTCCAAATCGGGTGCGTTTTCTGCCGCCCGGTCAAAATAATCAAGATCGGTTCCAATAAAAACGCTATGTCCAATATTTTTACGCATATTGTTTCTGGTGACTCTTTGGACATAGGTATTCGATACGGCGAACACATCATCTGCGTTACTATATGCGTACTCGACCGATTTTTTCATCGGATTCAATAGCAGTTTTGCAACAGGAGTAGGCATAAGCATAGCGAATGCTTCCGGCCAAAGATCCAACACGTCGATTAAAACACGGATATTATTTTGCTTTGCATACTTGACGACTTTTTTTGCTAATCCGGCAGGGGGAACAAAAAGGTATATCGCATCCGGCTTTTCACGATTTGAAAGATACTTAATAACATTTTTAGCGAAGCGGCTATGAGCAACCAAGCGAGAAGGAGATACATTTTTGCTATACGAGCCTTCCTCAAGCAATGTTGCCTTATAGGGAACGCCATTCAGTACTTCGATCTCATTTCTTTGCTTCTTCTTTGTGTGATAAAATTTAGAAGTGATAACCTCTACCGAGAGACCTTGCTCTGTAGCACAAGTTGCTATTGTATGATATCGGCTGCTTGATTTTTCAATTGGGAAATGCCAATAATTTGATACAATGACAATGTCCATTTTCTCACACCCCTAATAAATATTTCAACGGTTTCTTTATTCTTTCGAATGGTAAGGCTCTAATTGCTATGACAACGAGAATTGGAACAAGATATCCCAACACACACATTACGCTTGCTGTAATAGGAACATTAGCATTCAGAACTTGACGAAAAACAGTGCGGACGGCAATCATAACAGGCCAATGCATGATATATATTCCAAAAGAACAAGATGCTATTTTTTCAACAAAAACAGGTATTTTTTCAATAGACACAAAAACGGAAAGAAATGATCCCAGCACAAAAGCGCACGGAATAAAATGCATAGGTTTGGTAATCTCAAACCAAATCAGCGACACGGTTGATGTTGCTATTGCGCCTAATATGAGCCATATTCTATACTTTTTCAAAGATGCTTTAAATTTTTCCGTTTCAACTTGTCCCAAAATGCAACCGATAACAAAAAACAACAAATCTTTATGCAAATCACTAACAGTTAGTATTTCGGTATCAAACGGCAAAATCTTTATTGGGAACATGTATAATCCCACGCACACAATAACGGCAATTACTCTAACAAAGAGCTTTGGACATTCCAATATTTTCTTAAATAGCGGCGCAGCCAGAAAAAGAATGAACAATGCTATCAAAAACCATGTGTGTGTCCAAACATTCTGCCTAGGAGCGATAAAGCCGTATAAAGAAACGTTCTCGTCTTTCCAAAAAAGTAATTTGGGGACAAAAAACAAAAGATTCCAAAATAACCATGGAAATATCAATCGTTTAGTCTTGTCAAATATAAACTGTCCGTAACTTTTTTCTCTCAAATATCCCTTGTGAGCGAGAAGATATCCACTGACTAAAAAGAATAACGGCATGTGAAATATGTAAATCCATTCTTTTGAAAAAACATACCATGCTCCGTTGCAATCCAATCCATTCAGAGAATGACCTAATACCACAAATATTGGGCCAAATATTTGCAACAGACCTATATACGCAATTTTTTTATTTGCCATATTCGACCAAAGCCCCATCTATGCCGTATTCTTCAAACAAAACAAACAATGCGTTAACGGTCTCATCTGTTAATTCGACAGATCCATTGCGGCACTCTGTCATCTTTTTATTACCGTTTTCACCAGGAAAGCTAACATTCTCTCCCGATGCTTTTATTTCATCAATATACTCATCCATAGTTTGATAAAAATCTTCATCAAAAATAAGTTTGGGGTTCATTGCTATAAAACAATGTCCTACGTTCATACACTCATTTGTTTCGGAATAAAAACGATTTATGCGATTTAAATACCCCGCACCAGATAAAACACCGGACAATATATCGATTGCCATAGCAATAGCATAACCTTTGTGTTCTGCCATTGGCAGCACCATTCCCTTAATTGCTTCTAATGGATTGGTTGTCGGCACGCCGTTTTCATCTACCGCCCACCCGAGCGGAATTTGCTTGCCTGCTTTTCTTGCTTCGTTAATTTTTGATTTTGCGACTATACTTGTTGCCATATCTATCAAAATAGCAGATTTGGAGCGTGTTGGGATTCCGATTGCAAAAGGGTTCGTTCCCAAAATCTTTTGGTTGCCCCCCCAAGCCGGCATGGCAGACGGGCTATTTGAAAGACACATTCCTATCATACCTTTGTCAGTAGCTATTTTGACATACTCGAACGCAGCGCCAAATGTATTTGCATTTCGGCAAAAAACTGTATAAATTCCGGACGTATACGCCTGTTCGATCGCCAAACGCATGCATCGACTGGCAGAAACCATCCCTAATTGATTTTTAGCATCCACAATAGCAAAAGCAGCGGTTTGACGTAATATTTCGCTATCGCTCGTTAGATTGAAGCCATTTGACTTTATCTTGTTTAGATAAGCCGGAAAAACAGATATACCATGCGAATGAACACCTCGCATATCGGCATCAATCATAACATCCACTAATGTTTTAGACTGCGCTTCATTAACATTGTGCTTTTGCAAGATTTCAATCAAAGCTTTTTTTATTTCTAAAGCTATATATCTCTTCATTTTATCCCCCGTTTTTCCGCGTTGTAAAATGTCAGTTAAACGTGTTTTGCTTCTTCGTCAACTACTTCAGATTGTCTTGATATATCATCATTGGCGGCTTTGCTTGCTACTGTCACGGATTTGTTCTCATTATCCGCGTTGGATAAAACTTTCCAAATAGTGACAAAGAAAATACGCAAGTCCAAGAAAAAAGAAACGTTTTGGGCATAATATACTCCCATTTCGATTCTATCCTCCCACATTACGTCTTTTCTTCCGTGTATTTGTGCCCACCCTGTAACACCGGGACGAACATCGAACATTTTGCGCTGTTCCTCGCTATACTCATCGTACGGCCAAGGATGATATGTAAGTGGCGGACGAAAACCTATTAACGACATATCGCCCTTTATGATGTTAATCAACTGTGGAAGTTCATCAATGCTTAAAGCTCTTATAATCTTCCCAACTTTGGTAACTCGGGGATCTCCCTTAAAGGAATATTGACCCGATCCCTTCTTCTCAGCTCCTACACACATCGAGCGAAATTTGTAAATTGTAAAAGGCTTTCCGTATCTACCCAATCTTGTTTGCTTGAAAATAACAGGTCCGGGAGATTCGATTTTGATTGCGATAGCTACAATCAAAAGAATTGGCGAAATGACGATCAAAAGCAATAACGAAAAAACAAAATCAAAAACCCTTTTCAAAAAGTTTCTATACATTATTTACGCATCCCTTCCACGATTTTGTCAACAGTCTGCTTCACGCGGCACATGTTATCAAGCAGATCAACATCTTCGATACCGTTTAAAGACGATTCATATGTCCGAAGCAATTGCATATTTTCGTAAAACACAGTTTCTATTTTTTCCTTATCGGAAACCTGCTCGGTATTACAAAAGCTTCTTGAGAGAATAGCTCTGGTAGAACCAAGTCGATAGTGCTCCATGATTACCATTTCTGCCGGCAGCAGACCTTCACCAATACGAGCAATTCCACCAAATCCGTATTTGATTCCGGCGGATTTCATTTTGTTGCACAACTTCTCTACAGTTCCGTTAGACAACAACTCAAACATAAACGTCAACCCATAACTGAGATGAAGATCGTTTAAACCAATATGTATTTCATCAAGCAGCGGATGCTTAAGCACTTCGTCCAAGCATGCTTCAGCTTCTTTTGTTTCAAGCAAAAGTATAGTCGTTGCTCTTCTGTTCACCGCACGCAGAAACAAATCTACTTCTTCGACGCTCTTCCACATGGGCAGCATAATAAAATCTGTTCCGGCGGCAATTACTTTCTCTATTTCGTCTATGGAATTTTTGTTCCATGGGTTTATTCTTACTTGTAGCTTTGATGTAGTCAAAACTTTAAAAACGGCACTAACGTCTTCGATGCTGTGTTTCGATTTGACGGAATTTATATTCTTTTGACGTTCTTGTTTGCCCAACGTTTCTAAGTCAATCCATATACGGTCGACACCGTTTTTTTCGGCAATAAGGGCAACTGCAGGATCATTCGTTATATACATGAGTTCCAAAGCCATATCAACCACTCGCCCCTTCGCTATCTAATGAAAATAATACTTACTTACGCGCGCTTAAAATATTTAATCAATTTAGTATATCATTATTTAAAATAAAAATCAAGGGGAAGAGGATAGATTCGACATATTTTACACCTTTTAAAAACGGGTGTAGTGCAATTTGACCAAGAAAAGGCGGAGTTTTTTCGAAATGTGAGGGGCGCGGGAGGGGCGTAAACCTGTTTCAGGTTGAGAGGTGGGGACCCGTGTGAAAAAAACAGCTACCGCCGCGGCGCGTTTTTTTGCACCGTGGCGGTCTTTGAGTGTATATTTTTGATGGGTCAAGCCTTTTTGAGCTTGAATATTACGGCGTCGAAGGCGGCGACGGTGTCGACGCTGCCGTAGAGGACGTCGCCGATGGCGTAGCCGTCGGAGAGCTTGAAGCTCGGCTTGACGGCGTCGTAGGTGTAGTTTATCGCGGCGCAGATGAGATCCCCGTGACTGTCGGGGTGGAGGGTGATGCCGATCGCCGCGGAGTCGGTGCGCACCTCGTGCGCCTTGATAACGTCGCTGAAAAGAGTGCGATAGATAAGATGCTCGTTCGAATCAAAGGTGCTTGAGCGGTTTATGAGCGCACTTTCAAGCGGGAAGTTTGCGTAGATCACCCTGCCCTTGCCCTTGCGGTTTTCGCTTATGATCGGCAGGCCGCGCTCGTCGGTAGCAAGGACCTTTGCACCGACGGAGGTCGTTTCGTAGCGGCGGTTGCGCTCGAAGGTAAAGCTCTTGCCGTTAAGGGCGAAGCTGCCGCGCTCGCTTTCAAGGCAGGCATCGGTCACTCTGAGGCCGGTAAGCTGCTCAAACTGTGCAAGAATGCCGTTGTCGTTGGATACGTAGAGCGTGGCGCCGTTTTCGACGTGGGAGATGAGCTTGAGGTAGTTTTCGCGCTGCATTACGTAGCAGCCGGTGATGGACGGCATAAGGTAGACGTCAGACTCAGGGAGCTCGTCATCACACCAGGTGAAGCGGATATTGAGACCGGCGCGCTTTGCAAGGGCGTAGGTCATATACGCGACACCCCACTGCTTCTGATCGTGGGTGAGGATACATACGGCATCCTCCTTTGCCTTGGGAAGGCGGCCGCCGAGGGAGGCGAGGATCTTTGAAATTCTGCCGGTTTCGAGAAGGACGGGCTTAGGTGTGCCGTCCTCGCGGCGCATACCAAGCTCGAGCTCGACCATCTGCCTTGTATAAGGGTCGCTCATAAGGTTGGTCTGCTCGTTTGCGCACCACCACATAACGCCCGAGGCGCCGTGGACGTAGTTGGAAAGAAGGTTCAATCTCATAAAGGCTGCCGCGCGCTCCTCGTCGCAGAGCATGGGGCCCATAGTTCCGATTTCTTCGACAAGGCAGGGTCTTTTACCAATATCAGCGTACATCTTGTTTTCGCAGGTCGCGTGGATCGCTGTACGGAACGCGCCGATCTTGTCCCTGTTGGTAAATTCCGCCCAATAGGGATACGGATGAGTCGTTAAAATGTCACACGCCTCCGCCTGTCCGGCTATCGTCCAGTTGCCGTTATCCTTTCCGGGAGCAAGTGCGTGCATGCCCGATACTACGGGGCGGGTGTTGTCGTAGGCGCGAATCGCGTTGGCGACGGTAAGCGACCAGTTGGTAGCGACCTCGTCCGAAGCGGTCTGTCCCAGGCAGTTGCATTCGTTGCCGATATCCCACGCGTAGATTGCCTTGTGATCACGGAAGCGAGTTACCATACCGCGTATAAATCTCTGCTCAAAAAGAAGGGCGGTAGGATCGGTGTAAAGATCCTTGCCGAAAAGTGCGGAGGGAATGAAGGCGCGACCGCTCATCCAGCCGGTCAGAATTCCAACGATAAGCTTAACTCCGAACTCCTCGCATATATCGCAGAATTTGCGGAATCTTGAGAGCATAGTTTCGTCAAGATATTCCGGGTTTTCGGGAGCTTTATCACCTTCAAGACAATATTTGACAAGATTCTGTTGGTAAGCATAGACGGGGATCACGGGCTGAAAGTCGCGCCAGTTCGGGAAGACGCGCATATACTCGATACCGTTTTCCGAAAGGACGCGCAGGTCCTCACGCACGGCACTCTCATCCCAGTTGCGCCACATTTCAGTACCGGAATTCGAAGCCCAATAGTTACATCCAATTATGAAATCCATATTCTCACCTCATTAAAAATATATAGTTTAACCATTATAACATTGAGGAGCATTTTTTTCAAGTGCTTTACCAAAAAAATACCGATCAGGCATAAAACAGTACCGAATAGACAAAAAGAAAAAATACGCAATCAAACGTGATATAATGGAGAAAATGAAAACAAACGGAGGAAAAAATGTCTGCAATAGAAATCGTCGGTCTTGGCAAGCAATACAAGGACGTTGTTGCCGTAAATGACCTGAATTTTGAGATACGTAGTGGCGAATTGTTTGCCCTGCTCGGTGTGAACGGTGCAGGAAAAACTACCACGATAAAAATGCTTTCCTGCCTTACGCAACCAACAACGGGAGATGCCACGGTGGGCGGATACAGCGTTACACAGCAGGCGCGGGAGGTCAAAAGAATGATAGGTGTATCACCGCAGGAAACGGCAGTCGCACCAAACCTTTCCGTACAGGAAAATTTAGAGCTGATATGCGGTATTCACGGATTTGACCGAGAGAAGACCGCGGCGAAGATAAAAGAGCTGTCCGAGCTGTTTGAGCTTGACACCGTGCTGAAGAGAAAGGCGGGAAAGCTCTCGGGTGGATGGCAACGCAGGCTCAGCATTGCCATGGCGCTGATAAGCGAGCCGAAAATACTCTTTCTTGACGAGCCGACGCTCGGGCTTGACGTTATCGCAAGGCACGCTCTGTGGGACACGATACGCGCGCTTAAAGGGCGCGTTACCGTTGTGCTGACTACGCATTATATGGAAGAGGCAGAGGCGCTCTCCGACCGCATAGGAATTATGAAAAACGGGCGTTTGCTTGCCGTGGGAACGGCAAAAGAATTGACACGGGTGTCGGGAGAGGCGAATTTTGAGGCCGCTTTCGTATCTATCGTCAGGGAGGGTGAAGGATGAGAACTATGACTTTCGCAAAAAGATGCGCAAGGGAAATCCTGCGCGATCCGATCAATATCGGATTTGGTCTTGGCTTTCCTTTGGTGTTGCTGTTTTTGCTTTCAACCATACAAAAAAACATCCCGGCACAGCTGTTTGAAATTAACAGGCTGACTCCCGGAATAACGGTGTTCGGTATATCGTTTATGACCTTGTTTTCCGCCACTCTTGTGGCGAAGGACCGCGAGAGCGCCCTGCTCCAGCGGCTGTACACAACTCCATTGACGGCACTCGATTTTATTCTCGGATATATGCTGCCGATAATCCCGATAGCACTCGGTCAAGTGATCGTCTGTTACGCAGCTGCGCTGCCTTTGGGCTTGACATTTAGTATAAATATATTGTATGCTATTGTTGGTATAATTCCAATGGCTATTTTCAACATCGCGCTCGGACTGTTGTGCGGTAGCCTTCTCGGCGTTAAGCAGGTAGGCGGAATTTGCGGCGCGCTCCTTACCAACCTTTCTGCGTGGCTGTCGGGAGTATGGTTTGACCTTGAATTGATGGGCGAGTTTTTTAACAAGGTGGCGCGCGCGCTTCCCTTTGTTCACGCGGTCGAGATGGAAAGAGCCTTGCTTGCGGGAAGCTTTGACACCGCGGCAACGCATATACTGCCGGTTGCGCTTTATGCTATCGGAGCAGTTGCGGTGGCAGTGCTGGCTTTTATCAGGCAAATGAAAAAACAGTAAGGATCAAGGAAGAATGAAGTACAGGCTTATCATTGACAAGGACGCTGACGAAGAGATCGTAGCGACGGTGCATGCGCCATCCTCTCTGACACGGCAGATAGAGGATCTTGTGCGCGGCTTTTCGGGGACGGATTATATTTTGGGATACAGAGATGACGAGATGCGCAAGCTGGCTTTTACGGACATTGAATGTATCACCGTGATCGACCGAAGGGTGACAGCGATAGACACAAGCAAGACCGAATATCGCATACACGACAGGCTGCGCGATCTGGAGGATATACTTCCCTCTTATTTTATTCGTATAAACAAATCGGCTCTTGCAAATGAGCATCGCATTCTGCGTTTTGATGCGGTGTTCAGCGGCGGTGTAGATGCCGTTTTCGAATGCGGATACCGCGAATACGTATCAAGGAGATGCTTTGCGCAAATAAGAAGGAGATATGAGAAATTATGAAAAGATTTTTGAGTGATTTTATTCTTCGCGGTCTTATCGCTTGCGGCTTTGGACCTGCGGTTTTAGCTATCGTTTATATAGCTTTGCACCAAAACGGACTGATCGACACGCTGACGGTCGATCAAGTGGTGATCGGCATATTCTCGCTCTCTGTGCTTGCTTTTGTTTCGGGCGGAATGAATGCTATATATAAAGTGGAAAAAATACCCCTTATGCTAGCGATTTTGTTACACGGGTGCGTACTTTATGTATCTTACCTCGCAACTTACCTTTTGAACGACTGGCTGCGTGCAGGTGTTATTCCCATCATTGTTTTCACCGCTATATTCATCGTCGGATACCTCGTAGTTTGGGCAGTGATCTGGTCGACAATGAAGCAAAATACAAGAAAAGTCAACGCGGCTCTTATGGAGCTGCGCGAGAGGTAATCAGGCAAGCAGTATGCGCGGCGGGTTAAATCCCGTACCGGTTGCGCCAAAGAAAAAAAGATAGGGAGTGCCAAGCGCACTCCCTATCTTATCAAGCGGTATAGAGCGCGGCACACGCGCCCGTATACGCTTGACCGGCGGGAATTTGCCATCGCGATTTTTTCCTTGTGCAAGGCAAATTGGTCAGCACGTTCATACACGCGCTCAGGCAATGTTTTGCACCCGCATCGCGCTTTTGGCGTTGTGCGTACATAGCAAAAATGCCTTGCTTTGAAGCACAGAGCGGATATGCGCGACGGGTTCAATGTTGGCGCCGGTTGCGCCAAAGAAAAAGGCAGAGAGTGTCAGACGACACTCTCTGCCTTTTTGGTGGAACCGGCGGGAATTGAACCCGCGTCCAAAAACCCATTGATATAACCTTCTCCGTGGGCAGTCAATCTATTAAAGCTTCCCCTCTGTGAGCGCCGGTTGACAGGCTCTCTCGTTGGGTAGCCATTTTTTGCTTGACCGATTCAATGGCGAAACCTCGGTGCAAGTTCACTACTGATTTGACGCACGGTGGAAGCCGTAGTCCTCATCCACGGTACGGGCGGCATTAAGGCCGCGTCACAGCTTACGCTGCAAGAGCAACAGTATTGTTGTCGTTTATTTTTTAAGTTGGACATTTTATCGGGATTATCCGGCCCGCCACGCTTATCATACCTCAAGATCCCTGTCGAAACCTTTGCGGCCCCATAAAGCGATTATATTATACCCTATTTTATAGAAAAAGTCAAGGGCGTGTAACGTTAATTCTTCGCCAAGTATTGATTTTTTTGCCGCTATGTGATAGACTAAAAGAAAAAAGGGGTAACAAAGTGACACACGAAAACAAGCTCGGTATGTTCATCCATTGGGGCGTGTACGCGCTGACCGAAATGCATGAGCAGGTATTTGCAAAGATGGATATGTCGCACGAGGAATACGAGGCCCTGGCAAAGCGATTTAACCCGGTGGATTACGACCCGGAAAAGTGGGTGCTTTTGGCCAAAGAGGCCGGAATGAAGTACATATGCTTCACGGCGAAGCATCACGACGGATTTTGTATGTGGAACACAAAATACACCGACTACAACGTGATGAATACCCCATACGGAAAAGACGTTTTGGCTATGCTGGCAGAGGCGTGCAAAAAGCACGGATTGCTGCTCTCGCTTTATTATTCCAACCCCGACTGGCATCATCCAGATGCGCACAATCCAAAGTCCACGCATCAGTACAAGGCAATAAAAAATGGCACTCCTGACACAAAAAATTACATAACGTATATCAAAAATCAGGTCACGGAGCTGCTTACGGGCTACGGAAAGATATACACGTTTTTCTGGGATATACCCACACACATATACGATCCGTCGCTAAATGAACTGATACGCAAGCTTCAGCCCGGAATATACATAAACGATCGCGGCTGGGATACGGGCGACTTCTCTACCCCCGAGCGCGAGTACACCAAGTGCGAGGGCACGCGCTTTTCGAGAATGACCGAGGCGTGCAACTCGGTCGGCGAGCAGGCGTGGGGCTACAGGCGCGGTGAGGATTTTTATTCAAAGCGTTATCTGACGTCTGCCATAGACAGAATAATGGCAATGGGCGGCAGCTATTTACTCAACGCAGGCCCTGATGCAAACGGCGTTATAACCGAGGAATACGCAAGCCGCATACGACTGATCGGCGAGTGGTACAACCGCATGAACGGGGCGCTCGAATGCCACGAGGAAGAGGACGGTACGTTCTCGGTAATCGGCAACGAGTGCATAATCACAAAGAAAAACGGAAAGAGCTATCTTCACTTCTTTGACGGCACGAAATCAAGCGGCATCTGCATACAGGGAGCGACGGGAATACCGAAGCGCGCATACCTTTTAAACACGGGCACTAATCTTACGGCCGCCATCGAAAGAATGCCCGAATTCAACAACCCTGACGGAACGGCAAGAGAGCTCTTACATATATCAGGCATACCGGTAGACGAGCTGTCGAGCGAGGCAATCGTCATAGAGATCGAGTGGTAAAAACGGAAGGAAACGGCATTGAAGCTATCAAACATTTTTAAGCATTTTGCTCTTGTGGTAAGGCACAAGCATAAGGTATTTATAAATTGCGTTAAATGCGGAATTCCGGTAAGGGGACTTTTGCACGATCTGTCAAAGTTCTCGCCGACGGAGTTTTTTGAGAGCGCGAGATATTACAAGGGCTTTCGCTCACCGATCGGTGTGTGCCGTCGCGAAAAGGGCGTGAGCATGGCGTGGCTGCACCACAAAGGGCGCAACAAGCACCATCTTGAGTACTGGGTCGATCCCGACTGCCCTACACCGCCCCTCGTGCCGTACAAATACGCGGTTGAATGCGTGTGCGACAAGATAGCGGCGACAAAGACCTATCTTGGCAAGGACTACTTGCCCGAAAAGGCGCTTGAGCATTGGCTGAAATACGGAAACAAGGTTGACGCAAACCCAAAGACGATGGCGTTTATCGAAGAGGCGTTTATAGACCTGCGCGACCGCGGTGAAAAATACGTGCTGAACAAGGCTTATATGAAAAAGACTTATCACGATATATGCGAAAAAGAGTGAACCGCGGTTCACTCTTTTTCTTATAGTTTTTTCGTTCCGTTAAGGAACAAAATGTTTATTTTATTACAATTTTGTCGCCTTTTATGTCGATGCTTGACGAGTAAAGTCGGGTAAGGACACTCACCATATCATAAAGGTCGCGCGCACCTGCGGTCTCGACAGCGGAGTGCATAGCGAGCTGCGGCAAGCCGACGTCAACGGTAGATATGGACACCTTGGTGTTGGCGATAGAGCCGAGGGTAGAGCCGCCGGGCATATCCGCGCGGTTGTAATAGGTCTGGTACTTAACACCGGATGCACGGCACGCCTCAGTGAAGATAGCGGCAGAGATAGAGTCGGTGGTGTACTTCTGGTTGGCGTTGAACTTCACAACGACGCCGCCGTTGATCATGGGTGCGTTATCCGCATCAGAAAGCTCGGGGTGGTTGGGGTGCTTTGCGTGTGCGTTGTCAGCGCTGACCATATAAGAGGTAGCGAGAGCGGCAAGATATTCGTCGCGCTCGGTGAAGATGCGAGAGAGCGTATCGAAGAGGAAGGTGGATGCCGCACCCTGCTTGGTGTCAGAGCCGACCTCCTCGTTATCGAATACCGCGATGACGGGGATCATGCCCTGCTCCTTCGCGCCGAGGAATGCCTCGAGTGAGGAATAAACGCACTCAAGGTCGTCAAGTCTTGGCGAAAGAAGAAGCTCGCCGTCAGCACCTACGGTGTGACCGCCGTCACGGGTGTAGAGGAAGAGGTCGTGGGAGATGATGTCCTCGGCACTCACCTTAAGCTCGTCGGCTATAAGCTTATCAAGCTCGGTGCGCTTGCCGCCCGCAGAAAGCAGGGGTATAAGATCCTGCGCGGGATTCGGAGAGAATTTCTCGTTAACGGTGCGGTTGAGGTGTATTGCCACGCTCGGTATTACGAGCAGGTCACGGTCTACGTTGAGAAGCTTTACCGCGATGCCGTCATCGGTGCGCACGACAACGCGACCGGCAATAGAGAGGGGACGGTCAAACCAGGAGTAAAGTATCATACCCCCGTATCTCTCAACGGGCAGCTTGGTGTAAGCGCCCAAGGCGCTCTCGCCCGATGCCTTGACTCTGAATGCGGGAGAGTCGCTGTGGGATGCGGTTATGACAAATCCGCGTGCGGATGCAGCCTTGCGGAATGCGATGATCGACGAGCCGTTACGGGTGACGAAATACTTGCCGCCGTCGGCAAGAGTCCACGCGCCGCTCTCGGAAAGCTCGACGTATCCGTCTTTAAGAAGCGCTTCCTTTACCGATGCTACGGTGTGGTAAGCGGTGGGAGAATTCTTTATAAATTCAAAAAGAGAGTTTTTGTAATCTTTCATATCAAAGCTCCATAAAAAATATACTTTCCTATATATTTTACAACTATTTTAAAAGAATGTCAACTTACTATTGAAAAAGACGGGAATTTCTGCTAAAATATTTATGAAAAAATTATACAAGGAGATAATTATGCTGAATATACCCGAATATGAGTCGGCGCAGCGAGTTTTTCACTACTTCGAGGAAATATCAAAAATTCCACACGGGTCCGGTGAAACCGATAAAATTGCCGAATATCTCACAGACTTCGCGACCAAAAGAGGTCTGTACGTTAAAAGGGACAGTGCAAACAACGTTATTATACGCAAAAACGCGACACGGGGGTATACCGACCGCCCCACCGTGATCATACAGGGACACATCGACATGGTGCTGGCAAAGACTGCCGACTGCACCAAGGACCTCTCGCGCGAGGGTGTCGAGATCTACCGTGACGGCGATTATATCAAGGCAAATGGCACTACCCTTGGCGGCGATGACGGAGTTGCGATTGCGTACGCGCTTGCCCTGCTTGAATCGGACAATATTCCCCACCCCGAGCTTGAAATAGTGCTTACCTCTGACGAGGAGATAGGCTTGCTCGGCGCGACGGCGCTTGATACAAGCGAGCTTCATGGCAAGGTGATGATAAATATAGACTCGGACGATGAGGGAATATTCACCGCGGGGTGTGCCGGTGGCATGAGAATTGATGCAAAAATCGATGCACGTACCGAAAAAAACGTGACCGACGGTGTGCGCGTTGCCATAAACGGCTTCAAGGGCGGACACAGCGGCGCAATGATAAAGATCCCGCACGCGAATGCGATCAAGGTGCTCGGTGAGCTTATTGCAAAGCTTGGGTGCGAGGTTGGCGAGTTGAAGGGCGGAAACGCAGATAACGCCATTCCGAGAGAAGCCGAGTGCGTAGTATACGGCGTGTGCGCGTCAAAGGTCAAGGCGGAGTGCGAGGAGCTTATCAAAAAGCATTCCGACGTTGAGCCGGACGGCAAGTACGAGATCGTCGAGGGTGTGAGCGCAAAGCTCTACTCCCCCGAGGTATCAAAGCGCATTGCGGCACTCATCACCGAGGAGCCGAATGGCGTTGTTGCTATGAGTGAGGAGATCAAGGATCAGGTCGAGACATCGCTGAATATGGGCATTCTCGCATCTGACGAAAGCGGAATCACCGTTTCCTTCTCTTTGCGCTCGGCAAAGGGTGTAAAAAAGGAAGAGCTTGCCACCCGTGTAACAAAAATCGCTGAATCAAAGGGCGCTGTATGTGATGCGCACGGCGCGTATCCCGCATGGGAATACCGCAAGGAGTCCCCTTTGCGCGACACTATGTGCGAAGTCTACAAGAGAATGTACGGCACGGATGCAGAGGTCATTACGATACACGCAGGACTCGAGTGCGGCATCTTCTCCGACAAGATCGAGGGGCTTGACTGCATATCTATGGGCCCCAACGGTCGCGACATACACACCACCGAGGAGCGCCTTTCCATTTCCTCTACTGCGAGGGTATGGGATTTTCTTAAGGAAGTTTTAAAGAATATTTAAGGAGATAAAAATGAACAAGACAATACTTAGAAAATATGCCGCGCTTATCGCAAAGTGCGGTGTCAACGTACAGAAGAAGCAGGACGTAATCATCGCAGCGGAGCTTGACCAGCCCGAGTTTGTTGAGATGCTGGTAAAGGAGTGCTACAAGGCGGGCGCGAAGCGCGTTTTCGTAGACTGGATGCACCAGCCCCTTTCCGCGATCAACACAAAGTACTGCACCGAGAGCGTGCTTGGCTCGCTTGAGGAGTGGCAGATCAAGAAGTGGGAGTGGCAGGCAGACACCCTGCCCGCAAAGATATATCTGACGTCCGAGGACCCCGACGGTCTTGCGGGAATTGATCAGAAGAAGTATGCGGCGGCTACCGCAAAGCGCTCCAAGATCATCAAGCCCATAAGACGCAGAATGGAAAACAAGTATCAGTGGTGCATCGCGGCAGTACCCGGCGCGGCATGGGCGAAGAAGGTATTCCCCGGTATGCGCACCTCTGTGGCTGTTGAGAAGCTGTGGGAAGCAATACTTGCGGCATCGAGAGTAACCGAAGATCCTATCGCGGAGTGGGATAAGCACAACACCGACCTCGCAAAGAGATGCGAGTATCTCAACTCCCTTGACATTCGCGAGCTTCACTACAAGTCAGCAAACGGCACTAACCTCAAGGTTGGTATGATTCCCGAGGCTACCTTCATGGCAGGCGGCGAGACTACGCAGGGCTCTAACGTCTACTTCAACCCCAATATTCCTACCGAGGAAGTATTCACCTCTCCCAAGAAGGGCGAGGCCGAGGGTATAGTTTACTCTTCTCTGCCCCTTTCCTATGGCGGACAGCTTATAAACAACTTCTGGTTCAAGTTTGAGGGCGGCAAGATCGTGGACTGCGGCGCAGAGGAAAATGCCGATATGCTCCGCGAGATGATCTCAATGGACGAGGGTGCTTCCTATCTTGGCGAGTGCGCGCTTGTTCCCTATTCCTCTCCCATCAGAGAGAGCGGAATTCTCTACTACAACACTCTCTTTGACGAGAATGCAGCCTGCCACCTTGCGATCGGCATGGGCTTTACCGGCGTGCTTCGCGACTTTGAGAAGTATACCGACGACGAGGCGCACGCACTCGGAATCAACGACTCGGTTATCCACGTTGACTTCATGATCGGCACCGCGGATATGTCCATCAAGGCGATCTGTGCTGACGGCCGTGAGGTCAAGATCTTCGAGAACGGCGAGTGGGCGTTTTAATTGAAAAGAAAAAAGCGCTTGTGAAAACACAAGCGCTTTTTTTGAGCCTGGCGTATTACTCGCCGACTTTGATAACGTTGCAATGAACGAGGATAGCAAGGACGATACCCGCTGTGGTATAAAGACCAACGATCGAACTGATAAGGCTCAAAAGAATGTTGATCACCGCTATGTTAAGAAGAGCGATAAGTCCGGTAACAAGACCAACCACAAATCCGATAACAACGTAGATGATGATGCGGATAACGAGGTCCTTTACCTCAGAGCTCTTCTTGAAAGACATAGGAAAAAGCTTCTTAAGAAAATCCATTTTAAATTCTCCTTTTAAAAAATTGATCAAGTTTATATTTCAAACCGTAAAAAATTATACAACTTAAAAATGAAAAAGTCAACACCTATTTTACCATATGATAGAGGGGCGGCCGATATTCCTTTGTGTTAAGAACCATTCGATGAGCGAGTCGTCTGCATAGACGGGATCCCACGCGTTGTGTGCAACGCCGGGAAGGAGGGTGAGTGAGGCGTTTGCCTTTTTGCTGTAAAGGTTTGCCGCGCTGACCATTGCAAGACTCTGATGGGGGGACACTACGGTGTCGCAGTCACCGTGGAATGCGCGGATAGGAAGATCGCCGAGGCGACCGCCGTACCAGCTTATACCCTCGCCGCAGACGGGGGCTATCGCAGCGAAGCGCTCGGCGTTATCAAGCGCCCAAAGCCACGTCGCAGTACCGCCCATAGAATTGCCGGTAAGGTACACCCGTGTAACGTCAACGTTGTTTTCTGCTATAATATGATCGAGAAAACGGTTGAGCGACTCGACGTAACTGCCCCAGTAATTATTAGCCGGACACTGCGGCGCAACCATCATTACTGGATACTCCTTGCCCGCTTTTATATACTTAAAATAACCGTGCACCGACACCAGATCGACCTGACTGCCGTCGACGTTGCCGCGCTCACCTGCGCCGTGCATATAGATAACGAGCGGAAGCTTTTCATCGGTGGGAAGATCCTTCGGAGTGTATTTGAGGTAGTGGAAGCCCTGACCAAATTCGGCCTTGTAATAATGCTTGGTGTACATAGGATAACTCCTTTTATTTTTTTATCAAGGACATTCTAGCACATTATTGCGCTATTGTCAATTACAGGGGTTGAAATTGTCGATCTTTTTTGCTATACTATCAAAAAAGGAGATAAAGCGCGTATGTATTATAAGAAATGGTTAAATGAAAATACCGCATCGCTCGCAGGAAAGACGGTTGCCGTAACGGGCACGACAGGCGGACTTGGCAAGGAGCTGTGCCGCTTTATCGCATCGCTTGGCGCGCGGCTGATACTTATGGACAGAAATCGCACGCGCTCCGAGGCGTTTCGCGATGAGCTTATCGGCGAATATAAGTGCGAGGTGTCGTGCATAAATATAAACCTTGAAGAGATCGAGTCGGTAAAGGCTGCGACAGAGGAATTAAAGAGCCGCGAGGTTGACGTATTTATACACAACGCAGGTGCTTACAGCATTCCGAGAAAGACGTGCGCGACGGGATTTGATAACGTATTTCAGATCAATTTCGCATCGCCTTACTACATAATAAGGGAGATGCTTCCCTCATTGAAGGAGCGCGCAGGACGCGTAGTTATAGTGGGCAGTATTGCGCACAATTACTCAAAAATTGACATACGTGATGTAGATTTTGCGACCAGGGAGCGCGCATCGAAGGTTTACGGCAACGCAAAGAGATATCTTATGTTCTCACTTTACGAGTTGTTTAAAAACGAGGAGAACGTTACCCTTTCGGTAACGCACCCAGGTATATCCTTCACGAATATAACGTCACATTACCCGAAGGTCATCTTCGCGCTTATAAAGCACCCGATGAAAGTGATATTTATGAAGCCGAAAAAGGCGTGCTTATCCACGTTGAAGGGCATCTTCACCCCTTGCGGCTACCACGAGTGGATAGGCCCGCGACTTTTTGACGTATGGGGTATGCCGAAAAAGAAAAAGCTCAAGACCTGTACAGAGGAAGAAAGCAAAAAGATCGGTCTTATCGCCGAGGAACTATACAACAAGGAGAAATCGATATGAAGAAAATAATAGGTCTCGCTCCGGCGGCAATGATAGGAAAGCCGGAAGAGAGCTGTATGGCAGACCATTACAGAGTCGGAAACAACTACGCGAAGCGCACCGTCGAGGCGGGGTGCATTCCCATCGGTCTTGCGCCCGTTGACAACTGGCTTACAGAGGAGCAGCTCGATATGTGCGACGGCTTTCTCGTGCAGGGCGGCTCGGAGTTTTATCCCTACCATTTTCAGATAATGGAGCACGTGTTGAGAACGGGAAAGAAGTATCTTGGCATATGCCTTGGCGAGCAGCTGATATACGTGTATATGAAGCTTAAAGAGATCGTTACGGAGCGCGGATACGAGGGTGACATAGTCAAGGCTATGGTCGATTACATCGCCGAGCAGCCCGAGGGCTTTACGCTTCAAAAGCGTATACCCGATCACCGTTACCCCCGTCCCGAAAGAAACAACGAGGATACCGCAAAGCACGACGTAAACATTGTGCCCGGCACGATTCTGCACCGCCTTTTGAAGAGAGATACTATGCGCCTTTGCTCATTCCACTACCTTTGCACGCCGCCCGAGCAGACTATCGTGACTGTGAATGCGTTGTCGGCAAAGGGAGATAACGTCGTTGAGGGCACTGAGTACGGTGAGAATATCCTTGGCGTTCAGGGACACCCCGAGGCAGACGCGCTTTTGCCCGAAATATTCACGTTTTTGTCTGAGGAATAAAACTTTTTAAACATAAACGGCACCCCGTGTCAAATTAACGGGGTGCCGTTTTGTATTTATTTGCACTTTTGCGACATCAAATCAAATCGTTTTGAGTCAAAGACAATACCCTTTTCGCCGCTTTGAGTATCGGTAATTCCCTGTTGGCAATAAGTCTGCCAAGCTTCGTTGATGCGCAGCGCTCGTACTCTGCAACCGCCTCGGCGTACGTCATACGCAATGTGGAAAGGTGGAAGCACTCGATCTCGTCCTGCATCAAATTCTTCTCACCGAATGACAAGACGCGGCAGAGGAAGAAGTTGTTGATGTTGTGACGGTGGATAAGGTTGTAATAGTCGCTGACCACGCCGAGCTTACAAACAATCTCGACACTTGCGCCAAGCTCCTCGCGAAGCTCGCGCAGGATTGCGGCGTTAAGGTCCTCGCCGCACTCGACACCGCCGCCCGAGGTTTCGATAAGCGTTGCCTTGCCAAAAAGGTCATCCCTCTCGGCTCTGACGAAGTAAAAATACCCCTCGTCGTCATAGACTATCGCGCGTGCGATCACCCTATCGTGATCCGTATATTCAAGCGGCCACTCGTTGTCGGAAAGCTCGAGCATTATCTCGTTTTTCATTCGATGTTTTCCTCGACTTTTGTAACGATCGGATTGCCGTCCATATCGACGAGAACGGTCAGACCTCCCGAATATCCGCTTGCGTGATAGAGATAGTTCACACCGGTTTCCTTGTCTACCCATATTTCAGTAGAGCCGGCACCCTGGGAGTAAGTCTTTATAAATCTTTTATCCTTTGCCATTTTCGTACTCCTATATTCTTGCATTTTTGTAATTGGTAATTAAAACATTCCGCCGTTGTATTTTTTCTGCACGGCGACGATGCACGCGATCCCCACGATCAAGCCGGCGAAAAGAGCCGCAAGTGAGATCGTAGCAAGCATCTCGGTGCTTGCGAAGAGGGCTATTGCACCACTGATAATCAGAGATGTCGTGATGACGAGCATCGCCTTACCAAAGGCGCGGCCGTAGGCGGCCTTGTCTGTGACGTTCGTTTGGTGGTAATCGTGAATGAGGTTGGTTTTGCCGCGGTATATGGCGATGCTTATAATACCCATCGGCACTGCCGCGAGGAACAAAATTACTGAATATAAAATCACACGGGGTACCCCCTTAACTCATTTTATACTTTGGAAGCGAGTCATTATTTTTACAAGACGTGGTCTGTTGTAGCGCTGAATTATAACAAACAGAGAGTCGAATGCCATCGCCAAAACCGACGTAATTATCATCGCCGCAGCGCCACCGAGAAGCGGTATAAAGGCTATCGGCAGAAGGCTAAGGAGCATAATGATCTCGTGTACCAGCTCTGCCTGACAGGTCGCACCGACAAGCTCGCCGACCGTCTTTTGCGACGTGTCAAACGTGTCCGGGCTATATGTGGGAAGGTGCTTTTTCCATTTGCGCACACGCAAAATGCGATAGAGTCCTGCCTCAAAGCGTTTTTCCCGAAACCACGCATTCTTGTGGTTTGCCTTGTTTTTCATGATCAGGTCGACGCCTGTACCGACCGCAAGTCGCATCAAAAAATGGTAAAGAGTGACACCGAATGTAATCGCTATCGCCTCAAAAGCAGCGCCACCTATCAAAAGAAAAAGGGATAGCGATATACCAAAGCCCAAGGCAACTAAAATCGTTATCAAAAACATATTGCGCCGCAAAGCTCGCCACCCCCTGACTTTTTTGATTTCATTATATCACTGTCTTATTATGTTCTTGAATTCTTAATGCGACTTCTTTTGTGCGAAACTCGTACAAATAATTAACACCGGTTTCCCTGTCTACCCATATTTCAGTAGAGCCCGCACCCTGGGTGTAGGTCTTTATAAATCTTTTATCGTTTGCCATTATTACCACCTCTGTTAATATGTACTGTAATTTACTCGGAGAGCCCTGTATTTCTACGCAGCATCTTTACATACTCGCAAAGCAGCGGTTCCGGTGAGCTTCCGTTTGTTCTTGCGAGAGCCTCCTCGCGGCTGATCTCCTTATAATAACGGTCGCGTCCGAATTCCCTGAACGAAATACTTTCGGGCTTCCATTCATTTGCTTTGGTCGCGTAAAATACGAAAAATTCGGTCGTTCCCTCGTATGCAAATACAACGTCATTATCTAAATCAATATAATATTTCAATTCTTCCATATCGGTCTCCTTTTTATAAGCACGGCTCAACCGGCCAATGTAAATACACATGTGAATAATGATAAATGTCGTGTGATATTGTGAGTATCTCTCTATAAAATGTCACACCAAATTTGCACCAAAATCACACCAACGCTTAACGCCTATTCAGCTCGACAAATTGGAAGTTGTCGATTTATTTTTCAATTCCAAAATTGTATAAGCCGTAGCCACTATCATTTTTTACAACAACGAAGAAAAAATCGATAGCAACACCGCCTACAGCTATTTTGTATTCAATTTCATGCACACTACCATCGTAGTTACTATCATAATAAGTGCTTCCTGTGCCAGTGCGTCGTTTGAATGCTACACCATCAGAAAAATCAATACTATGCGTTTGTTCGAGTTTTGTAATAAAAGTAGAAAGCTCGTCTTGCTTCGGTGTGGAATCGGGATGCAAATAACTTTTTGCTGTATCAAAATCATCGTTTGATAACGCGGTACAGAAATCCTCTACAAGAACAATCGCTTCGTCCATTCCAGCCTTAAGTTCTTTCAATATTCCGCAGCTCGAAAGTAATAGCGTGCAAAGCACAAGTATAATTGCTAATATTTTTTTCATATTGAAACCTCTTTTCGTCAAATTAAAGTTTATTGATCAGTTAGATTATACCATAAAAACGGCAAAAAGTAAATACTCCACGCGAACTTCACATCTTGCGATGTGGTGCTACGCACTTTATTTGATTATATGGACGGCAGGAAAATGAAGCATTTGCTCCGCAAATATGAAGCACTCGCAAGCGAGTATGAAGCAGAAGCCTACGGCTTCTATGAAGCGAAGCACACCCGAGTCTTTCCGTGTGCCGAAGGCACGCTTCATGAGGGGAAGCCTTGCTCCATTTTTCATACACCGAAGGTGTGCTTCATTCGCACCTCAGTTCACTCAGAGATAATAAAAAAATGCCCAACCGAAGTTGAGCATTTTTTGTATTCGACCAAAGGTCGAAATTATCTCTTCGAGTTTTGAGAGTACCGTTTGATATCGTGAATAACGTGAAATATCGTGTGATATCGTAGATTTATTGTGTGATTTCGTGCGATATCGTGAATATCGTGAGTATCGTCGCATAAAGTGTTGCACCAAATTTGCACCAAAATCACACCAACGCTTAACGCCTATTCAGCTCGACAAATTGGAATTTGACAATATTTATATAATGTTTTCAGACTTTAATCTTACTGTGTAAAATTGTCGTAACCATTCCGGCTGTTCTTCAAGAGTCGCATGTAATTTTTGGAGTGTTCTCTTGCCAATGCGTCTGTCTAAAACTGCAAACATTCTGACAATAGGATGACTTGAAAAAATACTTTCCTGTATGTCTTGATTGCGATATGTTTCTAAAGCTTCACAAAATTCCTCATCAGTATACTCTGTGCGTTGATTTATGGGATATTTCTCCAACAATGACCAGAACTCTGCCCAATACTCACCAATACCGCTTGGATTAGCATTTTTTGTATATCCACTATCAATAAAATAGGTGTTAACGGTTTCCCAAGAGAAACGTTTTACTTGCTCACCATTTATACAAACCTCAAAAATATGACAAGTGTCCATCCCCACATAGCGTGTGCAACCATATCGTATTCTGCCTTGTAATGAAGCGGCAAGCATATCTTGTTCAAGATACTTTCTCATTCCGCTCCATGAACCAAGTATTTTCCCCATATAGAACACCTCCTCGTCAAATTCAAGTTTATCGATTAATTAGATTATACCATAAAAACAGCAAAAAGTAAATACTCCACGCGAACTTCACATCTTGCGATGTGGTGCTACGCACTTTATTTGATTATATGGACGGCGGGGAAAAATGAAGCATTTGCTCCGCAAATATGAAGCACTCGCAAGCGAGTATGAAGCAGAAGCCTACGGCTTCTATGAAGCGAAGCACACCCGAGTCTTTCCGTGTGCCGAAGGCACGCTTCATGAGGGGAAGCCTTGCTTCATTTTTCATACACCGAAGGTGTGCTTCATTCGCACCTCAGTTCACTCAGAGATAATAAAAAATGCCCAACCGAAGTTGTGCATTTTTTGTATTCGACCAAAGGTCGAAATTATCTCTTCGAGAACTGAGGTGCGCGACGAGCTGCCTTGAGTCCGTACTTCTTTCTTTCCTTCATACGGGTAGCAAGTTTAAAACAGTTGATAACTGTTTCAAACGCAGCGAAACCGCCCAAAGCAAGGAGTCGCAGGAGTGAGCGCATCGAACGACGCACCGACGACTATGCGACGGTGGAGGGCATCCGAGTAAATGAAGAAGGCTCCGAAAAATCGGAGCCTTTTGATAACATTGTAATTATCTCTTCGAGAACTGGGGTGCGCGACGAGCTGCCTTGAGTCCGTACTTCTTTCTTTCCTTCATACGAGGATCGCGAGTGAGGAAGCCAGCCTTCTTAAGAAGGGGCTTGTAGTTCTCATCAGCGGTGAGAAGTGCGCGAGCAACGCCGTGACGGATAGCACCTGCCTGACCGGAGAAGCCGCCGCCGCAAACGTTTGCAACGATGTCGAACTTGCCGGTGGTCTCGGTTACGCCGAAGGGCTGGTTAACGATGAGCTTAAGGGTCTCAAGACCGAAGTAGTCATCAATATCACGTCCGTTAATGGTGATAACGCCGGTACCGGGGTAAAGGCGTACTCTTGCAACGGACTTCTTTCTTCTACCTGTTCCGTAGAAATAGGGCTTAGCACTGGTATACATCTTCATTTTCCTCCCTTATTACTCAAGTACGATGGGCTTCTGAGCAGCCTGCTCGTGATTTTCACCCGCATAAACGTGAAGACGAGTGAACGCCTTTGCGCCGAGGGTGTTGTGGGGGAGCATACCCTTAACTGCGAGCTCCATAGCCATCTCAGGACGCTCAGCCATAAGCTTCTTATAGCTGGTCTCCTTAAGACCGCCGATGTAGCCGGAGTGGTGACGGTAGAACTTCTGCTCAAGCTTCTTACCGGTGAGAACTGCCTTAGCAGCGTTTACGATGATAACGAACTCACCGCAGTCTGCATGGGGGGTAAACTCAGGGCGATGCTTGCCGCGAAGAATGGTAGCAGCCTTAACAGCGGTTCTGCCAAGGGGCTGACCTGCAGCATCAATAACGAACCATCTACGCTCGATGGTGTTGTTTGCCATGTAAGTGGACATTTTGATTTCCTCCAAAATTAGTTTTCGTTTGAAACGAGTTTTTTACAAGCTTAGACATTATAACATATTAGTTGCCGGTTGTCAATGCTTTTTTGAAAACTTTTTTCAAGGAAATCGATTTAGAATTTCAAAGCTCTCAAAATCTCTCGTTTTCTCGCAAATGCTCCGTTTTTCTCACTTGCGATTTTTGAAAAAATTTGTGCAAAAAGTGAAAAAAATATATAAAATGTTGTCAAGTTGACTAAAAAACCCATTTTTTCGTGGGATTACGGAACGAGTGATAAATATGAAAATGCCTATTGATTTTATCGCGCGCATGTGGTAAAATTAATACGAGCACAACCCCTATCTTTTTATTTGAGGATTTAATTATGGAAGAAAAAGTTTTACCCGAATACTGGAGATCCACTATTGAGGATCTTGAGGACACCTTGAAGCTTGTAAAGAAAGGCACTGTTAAGCAAGTTGGTGTATCTGCCGGAAAAAGACCTATTTACAAGATAGAATACGGCAAATCCAACGTCAAGCTTGGCCGAGCTAATCTCTCGAGCGCGCTCGGTGCGCGCGACATCAAATGCTTTGCCGACAAGACGGGCGAGGACTACGTACCCACGCTTTTCCTTTGCGGAAGCGTACACGGCGGCGAATTTGAAGGCACGATGGCACTTCTCAACCTTATAAAGCTTATGGAGACCGGCACTGACTATGCCGGCGTTGAGCACCCGGAGCTTCTTTCCCTTATGGAGCAGATACACCTCGTGCTTATTCCCATTGCAAACCCCGACGGCAGATCGCGCGTTCCCTATCGCTCGGTCGTTGGAATGTCGTTTGAAGAGTTCCGCTACTACGATCAGGGCACGTGGAAAGGTGGCGAGCTTTGCGGATGGCCCGGATGCAAGACCATACATCCCATCAAGGACGAGTGTGAGTTCCTTGGCGCTTATTTCAATGACGACGGTGTAAATATGGTACACGAGGATTTCTTTGGCAAGGTATCGAACGAAAGCACCGCACTTCTTGACGTTTGCAGATATGACGTACCCGACCTTACGATACAGCTCCACGGAGGTACGAATGCGCTCAGCGGAATAGTACCGACTGAGTACTCAAGCGAAGGAAACGTTGAAAAATGCAATACTCTCGCTAACACAGTAAAAGCCGTTTGCGAGGCTGAGGGCATACCCTGCGCGGCGTATAAGGTTGGCGTTATGAACACGGCATTCGGAATTACGGGCGCTATGTACCACGTCAGCGGCGCACCTGCCGTAACGTTTGAGTCAAATCAGGGTCTCGACTACGGAAAAGTCATATGCACCTACGATCAGATATACCGCTCCCACATACTTCTTTTTGAGGAGTCGGCAAAGTTCGTTCTGGCCACAAAGGAAAAATAAAACAGCGGCGAGGTAATTATGTCAAACGATCGAAAAAACGCCGTCACCTACGAGCAGTTCGGTGCTGTGGGTAACGGTATCAACGACGACTTTGCGGCTATAAGGGCGGCTCACGAGTTTGCAAACGAGCGCGGTCTTGACGTGCATGCGACCAGCGGCAAGACCTACTACATACACAAGACCGACGGCAAGTGTGCCGAGGTGCAGACGAACACGTATTGGAACGGCGCGAAATTTATATTTGACGACTCGGGCATAAAGACACACCGCCCCTGCGGTTGTCCTGACTGCATCGAGCGCTCAACGAGTATTTTTCACGTTAAGGCGTCGAGGGATCCCGCGGACGTTGCCGATGCAGTAAGAAAGAGCCTGCCCATTCTCAGCGCGTTTGACGGCGTTGGAACTCAGCGCTTTGTCGATTGGGATCTCGGATATGACGCACTCGTACATATCAAGTCAAACGAGCGCAAGGTGTTTATCCGAATGGGTGCAAACGCGGATGCCGGCGACAGTATAAACGAGGTGCTGCTCGTGCATAAGGACGGCAGTATCGATCCGTCCACCCCTGTGAGCTGGAATTACACCGACATCTCCTCTGCGATTGCATATTTTGCCGAGGAAGAGCCGATCGTGATCGACGGCGACGGGGCCGTCATGCAGACTGTTGCAAACACACCCGAGAACAACAACTATGTCGCATATGCGCGAAACATCGCCGTTCGCCGCTCGAACGTAAGGGTGTGTAATTTCACCCATCAGGTGCTTGAGGAACAGGAATTTCGCGCACCGTATGCGGGAATTTTGCGCACGGAGAGGTGCAACAACATCACGTACGAGAACGTCGTTTTGCAGGCGGCAAGGCGCAAATTCGTTGCGCAAAATAATCAGCAAGGTACATATGAGATAGGTGGATTTGCATCAAACGATATCAAGTTTATAAACGTCAATGCAAAAAACTTCTTCGCTACCGGAGCTGCCTACGACTACTTCTCGTACGGAGTGCCGCACGTAGCGGGGCAGGTTGGAAACCGCGGTATGATGGGTTCAAACTACTGCCGCAACTTTTACTTCAAGGATTGCCGCATCGTCAACTTTGACTCGCACAAGGGAATGGGCAACCTTACTATTGAGGATTGTGAGCTTCAAGGCATTCTCGTGATGGGTGCCGGAAATATTCTTATTAAAAACACCGTTCTGGACGTTGATACCTACAAGACGGCCTTGCTGTACAGGAACGATTACGGCGCATCGTTCAGAGGTAATATCACCCTTGACGGTGTCGAGATCAGATACTCCGACACCTGCGGCGTAAGTGAGGAAAATCCCATCTCGCTTATCAAGCTGTATTACAATCCGAATAACGATTACGATAAGGTGCTTAACAAACAAACCGGCGAGTACGAGGACGGCGAGGGCTCGACCAACTATATGGCGACCAACGTTTACGTAAGAAACCTAAGAATGACAAAGCACCGCGTCACAGGATATATTGAAGAAAACGAGCGCGGCTTTAACGACATAACGAGAGAGCCGTTGCCGACCGATGACAAGCTTTATATTTTTGCAAAGGGTGTATCCGACGGATTTGTGGGCTACGATATATCAAAGTTCACAAAGGACGGCGGTATATCGGACAAGAACCGTCATATCCCGCCCGAGACCATAACCATTGAAAACTCATACGAAAACATCTCCCTGCCCACCTCTTTAGCCTTCAAAAACGCGACACGGGTGACGGTTAACGGCAAAAACGTCGAACTGTAACTCAATTTCAAGCAAACGAAAAATAAGCTTTTTACTTCCATTTTTTCGAAATCAAATCCAATCAATTATTTTGGCAGGAGAACACAACATGAAAGCACTTATACTGGGCGACGTAAGCCCCACGCCAAAAAACGAGCACTACTTTGAGGCGTGCGACGTAGATACCCTTTTTACAGACGTAAAGGATCTTTTTGTCGGAAACGACGTGAATTTTACAAATCTTGAATGTGCTATCACTAACAGCGAGCACAAGATCGCCAAATTCGGCACACATCTCAAAACGGGACCCAAGACGGCTGCCGTACTCAAAAAGCTGGGTGTAAACCTTGTCGGATTGAGCAACAACCACGTTTTCGACTTCGGAATCGAGGGAATTACAGATACCATTCGCGCCCTTGATGAGCAGGGGCTTGATTACACCGGCTTCGGCAAGGATTATGAGGATTCAAGACGGGATTACGTGGTGGAAAAGGACGGCGAGCGCGTCGCCTTCATCACCGTTTGCGAGCATGAGTATTCTTACGCGCTTGATGACAGAATGGGCTCACGCCCCTTTGATCCGTTCGACACGCTTATCGATATCAGACGTGCTAATGAAACCTGTGACCGCGTGATAGTTATATACCACGGCGGTAAGGAGCACTGCGCTTATCCGTCGCCGAGAGTGCGCAAGGCTGCGCAGGCTATGGTAGAACAGGGCGCGGATCTCGTTATAGGTCAGCACAGCCACTGTATATGCTGCTACGAGGAATACAAGGGCGGTCATATCCTTTACGGTCAAGGCAATTTCTACTTTGTTGGCGGAAGAGCTCATTACGGCCCGGAATGGCATCGCTGTCTTGCGGTAAAATACGACACCAAGGAAAACAAGGTGGAATTTGTGCCCATTACCGCTTACGATGACGTAGGCGTTAAGATTGCGAGCGCAGAGGTTGCCGACGAGATAATGAGCGCCTTCGAAAGAAGAAATGAGGAGCTTCAAAACGGCAAGTGGAAGGACGGCTGGCACGAATTTTGCGTAAAGAGCACCTATTATATAGATGCTATTGCCGCAGCCTGCGTTGAAGGCGCGAGCGAGCGCGACAACGGAGTATTCGGCCACTACCTCGACTGCGAGGCGCACACGGACGTGTGGCGCGAGCTGTTCCCCAGCTATAATTTAACGAATGAGAAATAAATAACACAATTAAATGCGTACAAAAAACAGTGAGGATGCCAAATATATGACACCCTCACTTTTTTATTTAATTACGCCGAAAACGGCAACTCCGTTTTATATCTGCTTGTGTACGCTCTTATACTCGTCGTAGTACTTGTAGTAGTGGCAGCCATTGGTGCGGCCGGAGAGAAACGAGTTCATCTCATCCTCGTCAAGCGCCATTGTACAGGAATACGAGTCGGTGTACTCGTCGTAGTCATAATGCTCACAGCTCTCACAGGTGGGAGTGTGATGCACACCGTATTTCGAAAAATCAAGTGCCATGGCCTTATGCTACCAGGGGTGCGAGGAAAAGCACGGCAAGCATCAATACGACAATGATGCCGAGACCGAGGATCATCTTGAGTCTGACCTTCTTTATTTCCTTGGTGAATTCCGCTGCGGCTGCCTCGGCTTCCGCTTCCTGCGCACGAGAGGTCGTTGTAACGAACTCCTCACGAGAGGGGGCGTTCTTAACCTTTTCTATAAACTCGTCGACCTCTTTAGACCACTCGGCCATCGCGCTTTCGAGTGCGGCGTCGTCAACCTCTGCCGTTTTGATCTCGGAGCAGAGAGAGAAGTTGCACCAATCGTCATCCTCAAGCTCGGGTGTGCCTATATCGATATTACCGAAGACGAGAATGCACTTTGCGGTAAACTCGCTCTTTTCGGAGAGGTTCTTATCGGTATAGAACGTTCTTATTCTGGTGGTGAGTCCGTAGTCCTCGAGCAGAGTTTTTTTCTCCACGAGGGCGGTCTGTATTTTTTCGTATGCCTGCTGTACTGTCATTATCAAATCACTCCACTATCAATTTTTAAGCGCGTGCCCTCACGTATGATTCCGTACGAGGTGTCGCACGCCATGGAAAATATTTTGTCGCCGTTTACGCCGACACAGTTGTCTATTGAGTCAAGGAAGGTTGCCGCAACGGGATGAAAATCGGATATCGTTGCGAAGATACCGCGCGAGCCCTGCTTTGCACACACGGCACCGTAAAAGCCGCGCACCGTGGTTTCGTTGGTGGTATCAGAGCGGTTTTTGGTCTGCACCATTATAGTTTCGCGGAAACCGAGGGAGTCGACAGTTTTTACAACGCCGTCAATGCCGCCGTCGTCAGAGCCGCCGGTTACGTAGGCCTCGGTCACCGTCTTGCCGCAATGGGTGAGATACCTTTTCAAAAGGTTGAGGAAGAAATGCTCGAAGAATTCGCCGCCGCGGGAATATATCCTTGCAAGGAATGCTGATTTAAGATCGAGAAGCGCCTTTCTGTCCTTTATGTACGCGCTTTGCTCAGGCATTACCGAATAGACCGTGCCGTCATACTCAAACAGATTCTCTGAAACGAGGCGTTTAAGTATCTGTCCCATATAGGTAAAGAGGCGGTTATCGTCCTTGACCGTCGAGGTCGAATCGGTGCCGAAATAGGACACGAGGGCATCCTTGATCTCCTGCTTGGTTCTTGGGGCATCCGTGACGAGCTTGATTATCTCGGCCTCACATTCTTCGATACGTATGGCAACAAGTTGTTCCTCGGTGCGAGTGCATAGCCCGTTTTCGTCCTCGGCAACTATGCCCTTCTTTTCCATATCCGAGAGGACCGTACCGATCGAGGTGCGCAGATTAAAGCGCCTGCCGTTTATGCTGAAGTCGGCAAGCTCGCGCTTTGTGAGCTTATAACCGGCAAGCACACCGTCGATGATCTCGGAGCGAGAGAGCGACTTATCGTCAAGAAGCTTCAAGACCGAATGGAAAATATTTGAATATTCGGGGATATATGCCACGCCCCTCACCTGCCTTTCTGATTTATTTTAGCACAACGCAAGAAATATTGCAAGAATAATTTTCAAATTAACCGCGCGCGTTATTTACGTCGCTTTCGGTCGGTAAGATCGTAGCTTATTCCGAGCAGCCAGGAAACAGTATCCCCGTCGCACTCGGAGAGATTTACGGTCATCCAATGTATTTTGTTCATATGGTATGCGGGATAGATGCCCGGCTCTATGCCGATGAGCGATTCTATGACCTCGGGCGCACATTTGAAGTTCACGACGTCGATCGTGTCCGAAGAATCGATTCCGAGCTTGCCCGAGGGGATATTCATGGCTATTGCAAACCATTTCCCCGTACCCGTGTGACGAAAAACGCCTGTTTCGAAGTCTTCTTCAAAGGGATAATCGGCTTTTACGTTGTAGGTATCGAGGACCAAATTTTCAAATTCTTTGCGTGTCATGCTGCCTCCGCTGCGGTTTGGTATCGTTCGTTAAGCTATGAATATACGGCTCGCTTCAGCGGTCGCCGTTTAGCTGCGCTTTGTGCCGCACACGTTACAAAAGCAGTGTCCCTCACCGAACTTATTGCCGCAGTTGTGGCAGAAGTTCTCCTTGAAGACGGCGGTCTGATTCTCGCTGCCCTGCTCTTTTGCATACATCGGTCTGCCGTCGGGATAGATAGCGTATTTTTCGTTATGACGCAGGTGCGTCTGACATCTCGGGCAATCCACGTATCCGTCCGCGTACCAGGGGCGGAAATCCAGGTTTCGATCGGTATAGGTCACCTTTGCCTTGCAGGTTTCGCAAATTTGCTGATAGGTAAGTCCGCTGTGCCATTTTGCTCTCTGAAATCCCATTTTTTGATATTCCTTTCATTACCTTCGGAATTTTATTATTTGCAAGGTAAGTATAGCACATACGTAAAAAATAGTCAAGCGATTGTGAGATAGTTTTCTATAGCCGAAGAGAGCCGAACTCATACGGTTTTGTGTGACAAATATCCGCATCTGCGGCAGATAAAATGCTTGCAATAGCTATAGCCGAAGAGAACCGAACTCATACGGTTTTGTGTAACAAATATCCGCATCTGCGGCAGATAAAATGCTTGCAATATCTTATATTACTGCGCATTCTCTCTTTGCATCTGCAAAATATTTGTTCACTCAAAACTGCAAAGCACCCTCCGGCGTTGAAATTTTTGATGGATTTTGTCAAAGCGAGTTGAAGCAAGATGCCGATCTTGCAAGACGAGATTTGGCGAAAGACGCAAAAATTGGTCGCCGCAGGGCGTATGCGTTCGACTCTCTTCGGCTATA
>JAZNGE010000003.1:0-163584 GCA_045576315.1 Eubacteriales bacterium
AATCAGTTCTCTGTTGGGAAGGGTATCTAACATTGCATTGTATTTTTGAATATCTGTGACGGACAGTTGATCGAGTATTACGACAATGTCAATATCACTTGTTTCTGTTGCTTCGCCACGACCGTAACTACCTTGCAAACCAACAAACCATACACGGTTTGCAAAGGTTTCATTTAATGCTTGTAAAAAGTCTTCCATCCATGCAGTAATATCGATCATCTTAATCACCTCGTCAAATTCTTATTTATCGATTAGATTATACCACAAAGTTTAACTAAAATCAAGGCGTAGCCTTGTATATCATCCGCAACTTGTTGCGGTATATCATCAACACGGAGTGTTGTATATCATCATTGGGAAAGCGATACAACCTGCGGTTGATGATATACGCCTGCGGCGATGATATACACGCTAAAGCGTGATGATATGCCATCACTTTCGCAATGGATAAAAAAAGAAGTAACTTTTGGTAGACAAAAGTTACTTCTTTTTTGGTGCAGTAGCAGGGAGAATGTACGAACCTGATTTGAGAGAAAAGGCAGAGTCGATCTGCCTTTCCGTTTCGGTAATGGTTTCGGTGTTGATTTTATGCGGCTCGATAGTGTCCGTAAAGTTATAAGTGATAATAACCTTGTCGTCATATAGGATAACCTCGCGCACGAAGGTGTTGACGATAATCTTACGGATTTTAATATCTTCGGGATTGGCGAACAGTTTGCTTTGCAGATATGCTTCTATATTCTCTATGGTCAGATAGGTATAGGTGCGCTGCTTTTCCCGTTCAATATCAAAGTCGTATTGATTGATTTCGGCTTCAAGTTCTCTAAGCCTTGTTTTCGTCATTTCGGTAATGATGCCTTGCTCGATTGCCTTAATCATATTCTGGCTCGCTCGCATAGCTTCATCACGCTTTTTTATTAAGACTTTCAGCGTTGTGTTGTCGTTGGTTTCACGCTCGTGTATCCTATAAATCGTTTCGGCTATTTTGCGGATATTATCGGGGGATTTCAGCATTTCCACCGTTGCGTTTACGACTAAATCTTCAAGATACTGTTTATGTACCGCTTTCATATCGCAAGGCTTCTTCCTGCGGCGGCGCGTTAAGCAAAGGTAGTAATAGTGAATATCTCCCGTATGGCTCGTTCCACTTTCGCCACTCATTTTGTGCTTGCAGTTGCCGCATACGAGCTTACCCGAAAGAATGTAATCAAAAATCTCTTTTTTACGGCTGGGCGCAATTTTGTTTTCTTCATTTATGGCATTGACGGCGTACCAGAGTTCGTCACTTATTATTCTTGGGAAAATGTTGTCGTACATAACGCCTTGATGAACGACTCTGCCGGTGTAACGAATATTGTGCAAAATGAAATAAAGGTATTTCGCATCAATCAGCATACCGTTTTGGCGGCGCAAACCTCGCTCCTGCATATCCTTTGCAATAGCACGCGCTTTGTAGCCTTGTGCGTACTTGGTAAACGCTTCTACAACAACGGCAGCCTCGTATTCATTGATAACGTACTTTTTATCAACGACGTCATAACCGAAAATGTGCTGACCGCCCGTAGCGTTGCCTTTCAGCCAACTTTCACGCAAGCCACGATTAACCTTTTGCGTCAGTTCCTCAGAGTAGTATTGATTAAAGCCTTCAAGCAGCGCTTCCATAAGCGTGCCTTCGGGAGTGTCGGGTATTTGCTCCATAGCGGATAGGAGCTTCACGCCGTTGTCCCTTAACGTCTTTTTATGGATAACCGACTCATACTTATTGCGGGAAAAACGGTCAAGTTTATATACGATAACGTAATCCCATTGTCTTTTTCCGCTGTCTTTCAGCATACGCTGAAAATCAAAACGGTTATCATTTGTACCCGTCATAGCGCGGTCAATGTAAGTATCAAGTATCAGTATATCGTGTGCCTGTGCGTATTTCTGACATTCACGAAGCTGACCTTCAATAGATTGCTCGGTCTGGCTATCACTCGAATATCGTGCGTAAATGACTGCTGTTTTCATATTTTCTGCCTCCTTGTGCGTTTTTTATTTAATGGTAGCGTTTTGTTCTTTGGAATGTTAGAAAGTCAATCCCAACCGTTTACAAGCTCAAAACCGATAAAATACCGATTTACCCAAACAGAGCCAAAACGGAAACATAACTTTTCCTATATCCAAGATCCTCAACACCCCCACATCAGAAAACGCCTAAGCGGTCAAGGAAAGAGAAAAAAAATATTGCATTATTGTACCAATAGAAAAAGCCGATTTAACGAACATTTTTAGTGTCCGCAAAATCGGCTTTTGTTGTTTTCAGCGATAATTTTTTCCCTTGACCGCAACGGCGGTTTCTGATATATTCCCCTCAAAAAAGCAAAATCCATTTGGGGCAAAATTGGGATAAACTTTCACCGAAAACAAAAACAACAGATATTCATTTTTAGTTTTCTTGGGGCTGTGTTTCTAACATTCTTTCTCAGAAATTGCTATTCTTGAAAAAAACGAAAGGAGCAAGCTCTATGAAAGAAATTAAGCACGAGGTAATAACGCAAGGAACGCCCAGACTTGAAAATATGCCGAAAGAGGTATTTAACGTATTTTGCACCTCTCTTTTAGCCGCGATTGAAGATTATTACAAGAGTGAAAAAACTATCACAGAGAAAAAAGAGGATATCAACAATCAATAAATACTGTTATTCATACAAATAAGTTGAAATTTGTCGAAAAATATGGTATCATATAATAAAATTTTTGTAATTTTATGTGACATTCTTTTTCAAAACCGTAGTATATAGGTGAGGCATACAAATGGAGGTGATGATATGGACGATAGTAAGATAATTGAATTGTTCTACGAGCGCTCGGAACAAGCAATCGTTGAGCTATCGAAAAAGTATGGAGATACTTGTCATAAAATCGCCGTCAATATTCTGAAAAACGATTCTGATGCCGAGGAATGTGTCAACGATACCTACTTAGGGGCTTGGAACACTATACCGCCTCAAAATCCTAATCCCTTACTTGCCTATATTTGTCGCATTGTTCGGAACATATCAATCAAGCGTTATCATCAAAACACCGCAAAAAAGCGTAACAGCTACTACGACGTGGCTCTCGACGAGCTTGAAAACTGTTTGCCTTCTGCTACAACCGTACAGGACGAGGTGAACGCCAAAGAGCTTACCGAGTTATTCGATGATTTCCTTGACGGCTTGGATAAAACCAATCGCATTATGTTCGTAAGGCGTTATTGGTTTTCAGATTCCATTTCAGATATTGCGGCAATGTTCAAAATGAACAACCACGCTGTAACTGTCCGCCTTTCTCGCACGAGAGAAAAGCTCAGGCAGTACCTAATTGAAAAAGGAGTCACAATATGAAAAGAGAAAAAATATCTGAAGCTATGGGAAACATCAGTTCCCGTCATATCGAAGAAGCGGCAGAGTTTAAGGCAGAGGAAAAACCTCACCGAAGCAAAACGTCTTGGGTAAAATGGGCTTCACTCGCAGCTTGCTTCTGTTTGATTATTGTTGCCGCCTTTGCGGTTATTCCAATGTTAAATAACGGCGATGGTAATGAGATTATCGATAACATTTTGCCAACGGACATTGATAAAATCATTTGGAGTAACAAACTTGGTTCTGATAGCGACTCAGACGAGGGATATATGGATTGGAATGGATTTTCTGTTGATACCTCTCTATATGATGCCTTACAGAATTATTCCAACGAGTATATTGCTATCATTATGACAAGGGCGAACGGACAGAAGATTGAAGAAACGGAATATAACGAAATCCTTGCAAAAACCATAAACAGAGATTATAAAAATGGCAGTCTGTATATCTTTGTAACAAGAGATCAATTCCTCGATTGGAACTTGGAAAACAAAGGCGACTATATATTCTATTTGGCTTCTCGCAGTGCCTATGAAGGTACTGTTCCCGAAGCTCCTACCGACGAGATTGAAGATTCTGTAACAGGTTTTGCATACGAAAAATTCAAGTTCTCTAACAATGAAGGAAATGTTGCAAAGAGTGATGCCGAAGTGGTTTCTTTGATGAATGCTTTGATAGATCAATGGAAATACACCTATGATTCTATTGAAATTACTCTCTATACTCATATTCCGGAAGAAGAACTTAAAGCATTAAACTACTCGGGAATAATGCAGTTGAAATACCCCGATAGAACCATTATCCAAGTCAAGTATGTAAACATCAATATGGAAGCTCTGAAAGAACTTTCAAAGCGTTCCGATATATCTTATATTCATATTTCAGAGCCATCAACCGCCATTGAGGATGAGCCTGCCGTTGATGGGTAAAAGGAGGTTTTACGATGAAAAAAACATTATCGTTAGTTTTAGCCCTTATAACTCTTTTGTTCTGTTTGACAGCCTGCGAAACAGACAAGTACAAAGATTATTACGCAACAAATATGGAAGCAAAGACATTTACGACATATTATGATGATTTGATTTTTGAAACAGATACAGTCGAATTGATTACGGATTATGAAACCTACTCGGCTTACCAATTCAATCTTGATTATACTGAGGGCTTCTTTGAGAACAACAATTTGCTTGTGTTTATTGTTCAGAGTTGTTCTTCTGACCAAATGGAATATGTCGAGCTAAGAGAAAAAGACGGTGTGCTTTATCCCTTGTTTGAACGTGCGGAAATAGGAGAAAATGATCCTATCACAGAAGATATTATTATATCGTCTTATTGCGTTGAAATATCGAAAGAACTTGAATACAAAGCGGGCGAGATCATCTACAATTACAAATAGAATAAATGTGACAAACAAGCAAGGTATTGTGTTTTAATTACTAAACAACAAATTAAAAGCCTGCGACGCACTAAGTACGCACAGACTTGAACGTAACAGATCAGCGGCGGGCTACAAATCGTAGTCTGTCGTTTTTCTTTCCTTTATCATAATACACGCAAAGCAAAAATCCCCACTCTATTCTATGAGTGAGGATAAAAGGATATAACTACACGGTCATCTTCCGCTACCCCTTGGACGAGCCGTGTCTATCTATCAAATCAAGGAGGTAAATTTATGCGTTGGGTGAACAACGTTTCGCTGCTCGTTATGAGTAGCGACTATGATTTACGAACTGACAGCTCTACATAAAAAACTGAATAGAATACGCCACAAGGCACTTATTAGACGATGCAACGGACAAGCATCTGACAATAAGTGCCTTTTGCTTTGCCCGCGCGAAAAATGTAATAATTTGCCTATTCGTGCGCCACCTGAAAGAATTTTGAAATTTAATGTCAAATTTTGAAATCAATCAGGAGGCTAAAATGAAGAAATTAAGCACGAATATAACAAACGAAAACGGCGAAACGAAAAAAATTACGGTCTTTGTAGAGGACGAAACTGCGGCGGCGCTCGCTCATTGTGACGAAGAAATCCGCCACCTTTATATACTTGAAGAACACGAGGCGCAAAACCTTACGCGCAAGGAAACCAGACGGCATATTTCATACGAAAGTATCACCGAAAAGGGCTTGGATTTTGTTTCCCCGGAAGAAAGTCCGTCGGACAGGCTCATACGCTCGGAGGAAGAAAAACGGTTACATAACGCTATGGCGAGCTTAACGGACAAGCAGTATAAAATTCTTTGGCTCGTAGCTGTGGACGGGCTTTCCTTTCACGAGGTAGGACGTATTTTAGGCTTGAATTGGGATACCGTCAGAGAGCATTATCGGGCAGCTGTGAAAAAAGTCCAAAAAAAATTTTGAAAAATACCCCCTCAAAACGCCATTCCCGTGGCTTATAGGTGAAGGCGCACCCGTCTTACACTTTTTCAGGAGGTACGAAGATGTTACCACTCAACAAAATTCGAGAAGATTTGAAGGAGATCCGCTATTACTACGCACGCAAGGAGATTTTCGATGCGGCTATCGGCGGTATCGGGCTTAACAAGGTTTTTGATACGGTGAAGAAGTATAACACCGCCGTTCAGAACGCACCGCCGAGGCTCTATGACCTCTATATCTGCCTGTACGTGAAGAACTACACGCAGGAGGGCTTGTCAATCGAGCTTGGATATACCCCCGAATATATCCAGATGCAACACAAAAAGCTCCTGCTTTTCCTTCAATCTTACTTTAAGAGCGAGGAGGAAAGAAAATGAAGCAGACGCCGGATTTTATGCAGAACGCTACGAACGTTTACCGTACTCCCCACTTTATCGTCAGGCAAAGGCTTTCTATCCTTTGCAGCGAGGAAGAAAACAATGCAGTTATAAGCCGAGATACATTCTACAAAAGAACACCGGCACGTAACGCAGAGTACGAGGAAATTTTCAAAAAGCGTGAGCAGATAGACGGAAAAAGGCTTCCCTCGTCGGGCTACATTCGAGAGTACCGAGAGTAAAAAAGACGGGTGCGGCTTCAAAAACACTTTGGTTTCATTTGGGGTAAAGTTTGGGTAAACAGACAAGAATCTGCGTTTTAGTTTGGATTTTCTTGGGGTTCTGTTTCTGGTTTTTGCCCGACAAATACCCTACAATGAAAGCGTAACCGACAGCTACCGATTTACGATTAAGGCGCTTGGAGCTTGCAAGCTAAGGTGGCCACCTTCCATAGCACAATCGCCGGGAACAGAGTTTCAAGGAGCGTTACGGTTACGAAAACAACTGAATAGCCTACGGGCAAACAAAATCTACAAATCACAGGAGGATTTTTTAATGGCTAAAAAGGCAGCCACCGCCGAGGGCGGAAACAAGTACAATCAGCGCAGATGGGCTATCCCCTCTAAGCGTGCAAAGAACTACGCATCCGAGCGTAAAGCAAAGGTGCATCAGCGCGGACCGAAGGAAGGTAAAGAGCTGACCGATTACGAGGCAGGTATCCGTTCCGGCTACTTGCAGGCACAGACCGACCACGCCGGGCTGTATAAGTACAAAAAGGCACTTTCCGAGGGTAAATCCAAGGCAGAGGCACGCGAAATTTCGCAGAAGAAATCTAAGTAATTTAACAGGAGGTATCAGAATTTATGGCTAAAACGAACGAAACTAACGCAGGTAAGGCAATCTTTGTAGAGCGCGAAACCTTTGAAATGGAAGGCAAAACCTACTATTCCTACTTCATTAAAGGACAGATCCGCGGCAGAGATGTAAAGGTCGCAATTACGCCCCCGGACAACGGCGGCTTCGTCGTTCTGGATATCGTGTTCGGCAACGCTATGGCGGCAGAGCTTGTAGTGAAGCCCTACGAGATCAAGGACGAAAAGACCAAGAAGGTCGTATCCGGCAATACCTTCGCTGTCGTTTCCTATGACGAAAACGGCGAGATGTACGAGTGTGCCGTGAAGCCCTACCGTCAGTCCGATAAGGCTCTCTTGAATATGCTCCTTAAATAAGGCGCATAAGGCAAAAAAACAATAACGTTTCTGCGGCTTATGTACGGCAAATAAGTCGTGCGTAGGTCGCAGTTTTCATTACAACAAAAGGAGGTTTCTTTATGGAAGCAACAGCAAAAAAGTCAGGCTTCAAGGAGTCTGTAAAGCAGACCGGTCAGAAAGCTAAGGCATACGCCGGAAAGAAAGTCGATCAGGTGAAAACCTACGGCAAGAACTACAAATCCGACATTGTAAAGGCTTATGATATCGGCTACGCAAGAGGCTGGGACGACGCTTACAACGTCCCTAAACGCTTTGGTGCAAAAATCGCAGCGTCCTACGGCTACAAGAAAGGTATCCGTGACCGTCGCCGCGCAGATAAGTACACAAAGCAGTACAGCAAAATCGGTAAGCAAAACTAAAAATTCAGGAGGATTTGTTATATGACAAAAACAAGAAACAAGATTATTTCCTTCGTTCTTGCTCTCGCTACGGTGTTCACTCTTTGCTTTACACTCGTAGCCTGCACGGACGATAACACCCCCGACACTTCGGGCGAAACCGCACAGACCGAGCAGGTACACACTCTTTCTGCAAGTGATTTCAAGACGGAGTTTGTCAATACCGCAAGCGTTAAGCTGATGGCTGCTTCTCCTGCGGTTATGACAGCAGCTACCGGGGTTATCACTCAGAAGATCACCGCAACCGTTCTCCCGGCAACCGCAACAAATAAGCAGGTAGATTGGACTGTGGCTTGGGCGGATTCGAGCAATACCACAAACGTGGCTAACTACGTTACCGTAGCTCCCGATTCTGACGGTAGTACCTCGGCAACCGTAACCTGCAAGGCAGCCTTCTCCGGCAACATTGTCATTACGGCTACCACTCGTCAGAACGGCTACAAGGCTGACTGCATTGTTAGCTTCGTCGGCGTTCCCGCAAACATCGAGATCATCACCAACCTTACCCCCGCAAGCGACGGTTATCACGTAGCTGTCGGCAACACTTACACCTTCGGTACGGAGCTTTCCAACCCCTTTGGCGAGGTCGGCAACGCATACAAGACTCTTGAGGTTTCCGTTCAGGGTGTAGGTCAGATTAAGGTAGCTTCTAAGGAGGTTTACGTTTCAAGCGGCAATACAAAGTGGTATGACGACCTTGCTACTGTTATCGACCTTAATACGATTGCAAGCAAGTTTATTGACGCTTCTATCGCAACCGACGGCACGATTACCGTAAACGTCAAGAAGTCTATCGAAAGCTATTACGCAAGTCTGGAGCGTATCGACGGCGGCAGAACACAGTATTATACGGACTGTTTCAGAGATTACGTAACCAACTGCTACTTTAAGATTGTGCTTACAGAGCCCAAGAGTGGTATCAGCACTTCCTTCAACCTCGTGCTTGATGAAAATGCAGTTACGGGCGTATCTCTTGCATCAACTGAAATGTTCTTTTAAGGAGGTGCTTATATGACAGGTGCAAAGGTAGGTAAAATTATTGCCTATATTCTTGTCGTTCTGGCTTTGGTATCGGCTATCGGCTTTATTGCCTACTTTACCGGCGGCTTTACAAGCGGATTTAAGACCTTCTACGTCGAGGTTGACGGCAAGCAGATTATGACGAGCGCAAACGACTATAAAATTCCTGCCGGCGAATCTATGACTGTTGACGTCAAATATACGATGTCGGATGAAGCAAACGGCTATTCTGTTAAGGTCGTTCCCAACAAGCTCGCAGGCAAGGATTTCGATTTCTCGCTTGACGGTGAGGTATATTCCTATCAGGCTGAAAAGGATCTTACCGCAGGCTTTGAAATTGAGTACGGCGACACTTCATTTACTATCAAGCCCAAAGGCACGATTACGGATATTCTGAGGGCTGTCTATCCCGGCAGCGTAGTAGAAGATTGCCGCGATTTTGCCTACGACAATATGTTTACTCTTATTGTCACGTCCCACGATGGCGAAAGTAACGTAAAGGTCAATTTCACCGTTTCCGAGGACACCGAGGGTATCACCATTACCCCCGATCACATCTATTTCTAAATTTTAAGGAGGATTTCATTTATGAATAACGAATTTAACCAGCACAAAAAGAGTGATTTTATCAAGTGGATAATCACTTTCACCGCACTTATTCTGCTTTCGATTTCGGTTATCGCGCTTGCGGCTAACGTATTCGGCGGAGTCAATAATGACACCACAACTGAAACCGAGCAGACAACCGAAAACGACCAGCCCACAACCGCCGAGGGTATGAACACCGTTAAGGTTGTAAACAGCGACCTTATGATGCTTTCTGCTATGGCATACTCCAGCGAGCCTACCGTAGCAGGAGCAAAGGCAACTACGGGCGTCAAGGTAACTGCTACCGTTCTTCCCGAAGGTACAAATCAAAAGCTGAATTGGGATATTTCCTACGTTGATCCCAACAACGAATGGGCAGAAGGCGTACAGGCTGATGCTTCTGATTTTGTTTACATTGAGTCCGAGAACGAGGATAACACCGTTATTTACGTGAAGGCTTATTCCGCTTTCGGCGCTCAGGTCAAAATCACCGCAACCTCTGCCGTAAATCCCGATGTATCCGCTTATATTCTGGTTGATTATGCTGCGCGCTTAGATGCCGAGCAGTATCTTGAAATAGGCGGCGAAGGATTTATTACTTCTCTTGACAGTTCTGATTGCATTAGCTACGCAGGCGGTATCAATCACGATGGCGGAGATATTACGGATTATATCTACGCTCCTATCGAGTTTTTGCCCTCGTTTAATTACGGCTCTATTACGCCTTCCTGCTACGCTGAATTTTACGTAACTCTTTCCCCGGAATTTCTTGCGGCTCTCCAAGCCGAAGGATTTACCAACGCAACCGGTGAAATGGTATGGGTTGGCGAGGACGTTATTACTCCCGCTATGCTCATAAACGCTATGGTCGGTGAGAAGATCATTACCGACAGTACAGCTTGTGTAGAGGTAGCCGTTGCTACTGCGTTCAATAACGCGGCGGCTTCTGTGGGAGATTCCTTAGCGTTCACTATCAATGCTATGGCTTCAACGGATTACGAGGCTGCACAGTTCGATTTTGATTTCCACTTCGATCCCGATGCTATCGTAAACTACGTAGAGTCGATAGAGTTTGACGTTCAGAACATCGTTCTTTAATAACAAGGAGGTGATTATTTGACTTATGCAAGAAGAAATAGGCTTCTTCTCTGCATAGTCGCTATGGTGATGGTGCTGTCTATGGTGTTTTTCCCCATATTCAGCACTGTCGCTTATGCGGCAGAAAAAGAAGTCAATTACGACAGTACAAACGTACTTGATGACCTCAATTCCGGGGCGGTGAACGGACAGCCCTTTGACATTACGGATTTCCCGTTCAACGAAAGCAAGGATATACAGGTAATAAACTTCGTTGAATACTGCTATTCCTATAAGGCGAATTTGCGGGATAACTACGGGCTTTACGTGTATATCTATAACCCCAAGGGCTTAAACCTCTCGACGAGTAATAAGCAGAACAAAATCCAGATGGCAGTCAGCTACGACGCCGAGGGCAACCCAAGCGATTATGAAAAGTTTTCGCTTGAATTTTGTTCCAAAACCGAAAGCGGAGATTATAAAAATCTGTTTTACAAGTTCAAGGTTATTGACCGTGAGGTAAACGGCACGACCTTCTCTGACCGTGTAAACAGTAACGCTCGCCGCTATGACGTTTCGGGCGTAGAGCTGACAACCTATGGCGCATCCTCGGCAACCGAGTACGGTGTGTGCGGAACGTACATATTTACGGGATTTGCCGAAGGATACGGCCCGGACGAAAATGCGAAAAGCACGCTTACCTGTGACGTGGAATATCTCGAAACGATAGAGCTTTCCGTAAAGCATACCTTCTACCGTTCCAAGACTTCCCCCCTCGGTGCAGGACACCAAAATCAGCTTGACACCGTGTATTTCTCCGTTCCGAAACGCTTTTTAGATACCTACGGAAGATTGCAACGTATCAAAGCGGAGTGGTACGAGTACAAGACGAAAGAAATTCTTGTCACGAGCCATACCGACTTTTACAATGCGGCTAAGGACTATATCGGCGTAGAGCTTGGCGACGAGCCTAACGATTTCGGTCAGTACGAATACGTTGAGGATATCGGGTACAGCTTAGGCATCGGTGCAGGCAAAGCGGGAGATATGTACGTAGCTCAATGGGGCTGGAATCTCGGCACAGGCTATTTCCATATTCCGACAAATGCGCTCTACTATATGTTCCTCGTTGACAATATCGAGGAATACGATCCCTATGCTGAAACCGTCACCATCGGAGGCGTGCAAAGCAACGATCTGTACGAGTGGATAAAGAATTACAACAAAAGCTATACTTCTGGCAGGCTTCCCATCAAGGACGGCAAGATCAGCGCCGACCTCTTTGAAAGTGATATCGACGCCAGCCGAAAAATGAATAACGAAAACGGCGTTATCAAGAACGGATACAGCTATTACGACTTTGACGCCGACGTGGATTTACAAACGCTGAAAAGCTGGTCTGACAGCGATCCGAGCTTTTGGGATAATTGGATAAACTTCGGTCTTGGTGCAGCCTTCACGGGCGGGCCCGACGAGCAAACCAAAACGGCAGCTCCGATACAGATACTTAAAGCGTCCGACCTCACCGGCACGAACACCGAAATAGCGGAAAGACTGCTCGTGAACGTGGCAGACGTTGACAGTATCAAAGCCGAGTACAACAACGCCGTTACCGTCAACGGTATAGACGATGAAGAAAAGGTTGTCGTGCTGTTCCGTTTCGCAACGAGTGATTACTATTCCGAGGCTGTTGACATCATCGAGATTGACGGCGGATTTCTTTGGACGGACAAGCACACCGAAGGACAGGCGTATATAGCACAGGAAAGCGTATTTTTTGACTTTGATATCATTCAGCTTACCTTCAACAAGGACGGTGATTACACCGTTATTCCCGTTGTTTCAAGCCCGATTGATATAGTCAATGACATTACCCCTCCCGTCAATATGCCGGGCGGTCTTGAATGGTGGCAAATCGTACTTGCCATTATTATGGTCGTTCTTCTCGTCGTGCTGCTTTGGCCGGTGCTACCATACATCGGTCAGGGTATCTGGTGGGTTATCTGCCTGCCCGTCAAAGCGTTCAAGGCTATTAAAAACGCTATCAAGCGAAAGAAAGACGAAAACTATTACAAGGAGGAATAATTTTTGAAAACGGTAAAAAGGATTATTGCTGTACTCCTTCTTATCGTTACTGTGGCTCTGGTTGGCTATCTTGTATTCACGGGTAGCCAACTATCCCTAAACGATACGGGAGGTGTATATGAAGAAATTACGAGTATTTAATATCTCGCTTACGGTCATATTATCGCTCTTGTTTATATTTTTAGGTGTGTTCCATTTTAACACCTCGTATGTTCGCTTTGCCGAGGCTTTGGGCGATTTATGGAACTCCGTCAAATTCTACTTTTTAGAGATTTTCGGGGTTGTTCATATCACGCCGCCTACGGTGGAGAAATATTCCGAGGTTATGAAATGGGATATTTTTTTACCCGAAAACTTTGAGAGCTTCAAGACAGAAGCGGCAGCATACTTTGATTTGCTGTTCAGTAAAAGCAACCTTTCGGCATACGGGGATTTGGTTTTCGGCAAGCTGGAGATTGTTGCAAAGGCTTCGGCTATGGTGCTACCGTGTATCCTCTTACTCGTGCTTGCGATAAAGAAAATCTACGGCGCGGGCAACAACGATCACGGCAAGGATACTATACCCCTGCGAGCGTTCAAGTGGCTGTCAAGCAAAACCTATCAGCCCATAAAAAGATGGGTGCTATCGTATATCGCCTTTATGAAAGAATACGGCTACATACCGATTTTATGGGCGATTCTGTGGGCGTTCCATCTTAACCTTGCATCAATTATTATTGCTTTTTTCGCGTACTATTTCTATTTTGCGGTGTCCTTCCGCTTCGGCACGATGTACGTGCAGGTCTGCAAGCTCTTTATAGATTTGCAGGTCGTACTAAGGGTGTTCCCGTGGTGGTGGCTCGTTACATTCGGCTGGCTTCTGTTCAACCGTTTCAGACAAAGAATAGCACAGGCACACCTAAGACATCTTGAAGCCCGGAACTGCGGATTTATCAACGAGCTGCCTATCGTGTCAATGACTGTCGGCTCGATGGGAAAGAAGAAAACAACCATTATTACGGATATGGCTCTCTCCCAAGAGGTTATGTTCCGTCAGAAAGCCTTTGAGCTTATCCGCAAAAACGATATGAAATTTCCGTATTTCCCGTGGATCAGCTTTGAAATGGAGCTTAGGCGGTGTATGGAATACGGTACGGTGTTCAATCTCGCAACCGTTAAGGAATGGGTGAAAAAGAAGCGGCTACGATACGAAAAGAACGAAAACGCCGATTTACAGCTATACGGATATGACTGCGAGCGCTACGGCTTTACCTATGATGACGGGCTTCGTATATGGGGGCTGTTTGACGTTCTCGAAAGCTATGCGCAGCTCTATTTTATCTACGTCATAGAAAGCAGCCTTATCGTTGCGAACTACTCCATACGAGAGGACAACCGCTGTATTGACGCGGGCAACTTTCCTATGTGGGCGACAGACTTTTTCCCGGAAATCACAGTCGAAGGCGGCAGGCACGCTCACATTCTCGATTTTGACGTCCTCAGACTCGGTAAGAAGGTCTTGGAGAACAATCCGAACGCCGGGAGCTTTGAATTTGGCGTAGTCGTTATATCAGAGGTCGGCAAGGAGCGCGGCAACGTACTCGACCATAAGGAGATCAAAAAGCACACCGAGGAAACCAACCAGAAAAACGACCTTTTCAACTCGTGGCTGAAAATGTGCAGGCACTCTGCAACGGTAGATAATTTCCCGTTTATCAAGGTATTTACGGACGAGCAACGCCCGGAGAGCTGGGGAGCTGACGCGCGGGATCTGTGCGACATCGTACATATCGTATCTTCGGGCAAGATGCGGCTTGCTATGCCGTTCTATACCATAGAAGAAATGCTTACGGAATGGGCTTTTGACGGCTTTATCTCTATGTATTACGATTTTCGTCACAGACGCGGCGACAATACGCTGCTCGTGCATATTCTGAAAACCGTTACGTCGTGGCTCTACAAGCGAAACGCCAAGATATATAACCGCTTCGGATATTCGGTATCGGCTATCGAAAAGGAGCGCGGCACGATGAACGGCAAGCCTGAAAAGAAGAAATACTACGTTATGAATAAGAAAATATACGCAAGGCGTTTTTCTACCGACTGTTTCAGCGATTACTTTAACGAAATGGCAAGAAATTCAAAGGTAGGCTTGAATGACTATATGGAATATGCCACCGAAAAGGCAACCGTGGAAGAACTGAAATTACAGAACAGCTATTTTATTAACGCGCTTTACGGAAAATAAATCTTTCAGAAGGAGGTATTACAACTTATGCCGTATGGAGAAACAAAGGTTTACTTCGACGGCAGCCATTATATTGCAATCCCTCATACTACGCGCCCGTCACGAAAGCGACCTGTGCGTATCGAGGAAGAAATCACGGTCTATGAAGATAGCCCGGCAAGCGAAGAAACTACGGATACGGCAACGGACGAAGAAAAAGCCGAGGTCGTACCCGTAGAGCTTGCAGAAGAAGCTGTCGTCAATAACATAGATACGCCCGAAAACCAAGAAGCTCCGGTAGAAGAAAAAGCGGTTGAGGAAAAGAAAAGCGGCGGGCGTAAAACTACCAGAAAGGAACTGTTTGAAAAGCTATATAAGGAAACGATGAATAAGCGCAGAGCCGAGCGAAAAAAGCTCATTATAAAGGCTATGCGACCATACTTTCAGACCGAAGAAAAAACCGAGCTTTACGTAAAAGCCAATTTAGAGAGAAAGCAACGAAACTTAATATGTCGGCGTATCCGTATGTGCCGTAAGGCGAACTTACAGAACTTCAATTATTTTTGCACGTTCACCTACGACGATAAGAAGCACACCGAAGAATCCTTCCGTAAGAAACTCAAAGGTCGGCTGTCCTCGTTTGCCAAGCGCCGAGGGTGGAAATACATCGGTGTATGGGAACGCTCCCCGAAAACGAGCCGCCTGCATTTTCACGGCATTTTTCATATACCCGAAGGCACGCTTCCAGGGATACTTCTCACGCATAGGGATTACAGCACGACGGCACACAAAATGCAAACGAGAAATCAATCCACGTATTTTAATGACGAGTTTGGAAGGTCGGATTTTGAGCCTATCAATGATAACAGGCGCATGGGCGAGGCTATGGCGTATCTTATGAAATACCTTGAAAAGACGGGCGAAAAGATAATATACTCCAAGGGCTTGCCTCAATATTTTATCTCGGATATCCTCGATGATGATATTGTCTGCACCGTAGGGCAAGAAGAAAAGAAGTTCTTATTGTTCGATGACTTTAACTGCTTTGACGAGGGCTGCTATGTGGGCGAAGTAAGCCCCGCCGTTATTGCAGAATTACGCAAATCCAACTGACGCTTATACGGCGTACAAACAAGGCTTAAAAAACGAAAAATATTCGCCCGACGGGAATAATGCGAAGGATCGCCAAGCGGCTCAGCGGCGACCTCGCATCCGTCGGGCTTTCGTTTTTCCGAGTTTAGTCGGTTTTGTCAGGTTGCAGGGCGTGTGCTTGTCTGGCGGAGCGCAGCGACGCCACTTGTATCAAGACAAGCACACGCCCTGCTGACACGACCTAAACAAAACCCAAACTTTTCCCAAACTGTTACCGGCATAAAAAAAAGGGAGAGTTTTTGAGGCTCTCCCATAACTGTCAATCCGTATATTTCAGCATATCCGCTTTTCGATTATAATAGTCCAAAAGCGCGTCCGTATATCCCGTAAAGTAATGTCCCCAAGCCCAAGAGTATGTACCGTCTTTGTCCTTTGAGGTATTCCGAGCCGTGATATACATTCCGTCACTTTCTCGCTGAAAAAGCCCGACGTTTCGATTGCCTATACTGTGAAACGATATGCAGGTGATAACCATACCGGCGTTTTCAAATCTATATCCGCTATCCATTATACCACCTCCGACCTATCCGGGATATACAGTTTTTCACCGACTCGCAACGCCTTATATGTAACACCGTTCAGCGTATGCGTAATCGTTTGAGGCTTGCCCTTCGCCGTAGCTCGTAAGATCATCTGCTTCGGCTCGTCGTAAACCTTTTCAATATTAACGTCAAGGAATTTTTCTTCGCTCGACGCTTCAATGATCGACATACCGTTTTTGATAAGCTCTGCGGATAACTCCCACAGCTTTTCATATAAGCCGTTGGTATCCATAATAAAGCTGAAATCGTGTTCCTTGCAGTATGCTGTAACTCTGAAATACTTTGTCATAATGTAAAACCTCCTTATGCGGCAATAGCCTGTAATTTTCTGTTTGCGTGGGGCAACCACTTTTTATGTATGTACTCGTGAATTTCGGGTGTCGGCTTCTTATGATTTGAGCCGTAGCTTTGGAGTATCTTGTGGGCGCTTAGCGAATATTCAATAGTAATCAGCGGTACGTCGGGCTGCTTTACGCTTCGTATGAAGAATATGAGCGTTTCCTCACGTACAAATTTCTGGTCGTAGCCCATTCTGCCAACACAATGACCGAGCGTTTCACCCTCACGTATCAGCTCGGCAGGACTCTTAGCGATAAGGGCTATATACACATCGTCCTGCGCTCTCTGTAAGGGTAAATACTTTTCGGCAACGACAGCGAATTTAGCGTAAAGCTCCGCACGTTCCTTTTCATCGGCAATAGCCTTTGCCGTTTTGTACTCGTCTGTGCGAATATCGTGCCAACGCTGAAACTCGATAGGCTTGTAATTTTTCGGGAGCGACATATCCAAGCCGAGATAATTGCAAGCGTCAAGGTAGTCAAGGTATATCGCAAGACCGGCTTTGTGTTTCGCAACGTAGCGGTAGAAAAATTCAGCATCACCGTCGAACAGCTCCAAGATTTCCTTTCTTCTTCTATGCTTAGGCAGATTCTTTTTCGTTTCGGTGTATATTTGAAGCTCCGCAAGATCGCAGCCCTTCTTGTATGCCTGAAGCACAACCGCAACGTAATAATATCTCGCCGCAAGCTCCTTACGGTTTTGCGCGAGCCACTTGCAGAATTTCTTGTCTTTACCCATCATTTCAAGAATCTGCGTACTCTTAATAAAGTCGCAAAGTCCGAGCTTCATCAAATATTCAAGCTGCGGATACTGTTCATAAGTACGCAAATACTGTATAATCTCCGCGCCCTTGTAAAGCTCCCAAGCGGCGTATTTGTACTGTGGAAATTTCGCAAGAAATTCCAAGTTTACGATAGGCGCATGGGGATTAAAGTATTTATCATCGTTCCAACCCCATTCGCCGTCCTCGTACCACTTCGGCGCTTTCGTCAGACCTTCGCTGTACCAGCCTACGATATTGCCGGCTATGTAATTAAAAATCATATCTTTAACGTAGGCTCTATCCGAGTGAACACCGTGGACGGATACCTGTTTACAATACCAATTCTTATAACGGCATTTTACGGCAACGGTAACTTTTATCAGGTCGCCGTCGTTCTTGGCAAGGTAGGAATAAAAGCGAGTAAGTCCGTCTTGTGCAGGGTGCAGCTCACGGTCTTTCTTCTTAATACGCTCTACGATATATTTCGGTATAGGTCTTAATTTCTCTATTTTCATTTTTCTTACCTCACTACAAATTTATTATCAAGAATTTCCGCAAGTAAGCAAAGAGCGTCTTTATCAAAAGCCTTTGCAAGCTCTATTTCAGCGGCAAGCTCGTCCGGCTCGTTGACAGGCTCTAAAACCTCGCCCGTTTCGGTGTCAACCTTAAAGGGCAACGGCTTTCTTTGCGGATAGAAATTCATATTATCAGTATCAATAATTGCGACATTTGCAAAAGCGCGGATTTTCTCGCGGTAAACTTCTTCTACGTGGAAAGGAAATCCGACCATTTTTACACGTTCCGGGAGTCCGAAATCTCTGCTTGTAAGCGTCATTTCAAGCTCGTGTGCAACCGTAACGGCAGCATCACCGAAAACCTCGAAAAAGTCACCGACTCGCATAGCAACGATGGTGTTCGGAAATTCCTCTTGATGATGCAAATATCTTTGATATAAGGGCGATATAGCGGGCTTCTCGACGGGTTTTACCTCGGTGATAGGTTCTTCCTCGGCATCGTCCTCGTCGTCCGCTGGGGGCGTTTCTGACGGCTCTGTATCGGTCAAATCGTCGGAGAAATCGAATAGCGAAAGCTGCGGCGATTCTTCCTTCGGCTTTGCCTTTGTTGTAGGCGCAATCGGCTTGACCGTTTCCGTCTTGGGTGCAGGCGCAGCCTTGTATTCTGTGCCGTCCTCGTTATAAAGCGTACCTTCGATGCTATCTTCTTCAAAGTAGTGGATACACCAGCCGAAAACAACGTCACTATGTATGCAAGCGCTTCGCGCTCCTTTTTCGGCTTGTTTTTTAGCTTCTTCGGTGGCGTAGCGCATAAAGCCGTCAAGCGTCTTACGGCTTATCAAGGTAACACCGTCTTTGACGATACGCACGCCGTTATTGATTTTTTCTGCAAGTACCTCGCTTGCGTTTTCTTCAAGATATTTTTTAAGTATTTCTTGTTCTGTTCCTTTTGCAGTTAAATTCAACGTCATAGTTCAATCCTCCTTGTATTTATTTTTCCGTATAAAGTAAAAAAGCCCCGTCCGTATCAAAAAGGATCTTGACGCCAGATGCCGTCTTTTACCTCTGAATATCGGATAGGGATTATCACCCATTTGGGTTTGTTTAATATGTGGTTATCTTCACGGGCGCGCGGTGGAAAGCGTATATATCCTGCCTTTGCGTTTACCGCCTGCCTGTATGTATAAGTCATAAAGTGCCGCACGTATTCTTTCGCGCCTTCTTCTCGGTAACACACCTTATAACCGTAGGGATTATTCTTGTTTTTAGCCATAGGTCATTCCTCCGTATCTTCGCAGTAGTCAACGAGATCGGCGGCAACCGAAAGCGGCGTAGGTGTATCAAGCGTTCCCATACAGTAGTCATAATCGTAATAATCTGCCGGGAATTTGTGTATAGCTTCAAGGATATGTATTGCAACGAAAAGCCGTTCTTCGTTGATACTTTTAATGGCAAAGTCCTTTAAGCTCTCGTATGTTGTTATTTGGTCGTTTTCCTCTGACAGCTTTTCGCAAGCGTCATTGAAATTCATTGAATAAAGCTCTTTTATTTTCATATAAGCCTCCTTATAAGTCAAAATTGTTTATCTCTGTTGCAAGGTGAAAACCGAGCTTCACGCCGCGCTCGAATGTAAATTCAATGCGTGCTGAAAACCTGTCGGCTATCTGCTTGTACCAAGTATCCAAAAGCTCTATTTGCTCTTTGTTAAGCGAGCTGCAAAGCAGGTCATAGGTTTCAAGCTCTTTACCCGTCTGATTAACCGTTGGATTTTTCTCGGCTTCGTTTATCTGACCGTAATATAAGCGATTAAGTAAGGTATCCATATCTACCTCCTTAGTAATTTTCGCTGTCTTTCAGATATTGCGAAAGTGCTTTTTCCAAGCCACGAAGAAGCCTTTTATCCGCGTTGATTTCATCGACCGTAAGGCAAAGGGCGTCAAGCGTATCTTCAAGGTCGTATGTAATGCAATATTCGTGATTAGCAAGCTCATATAAAAACATATCTTTTATAAAGCCTTCGCCGGTGGTATCAGCGGCAATAGCATCTTGCTTTTCTTTTTCGAGCCTTTCCACTAAAGCGTGGAACGCTTCGCGATCCGTTTTGCGAATATAGCAACCGGCTCCGACGTGCAATATTTTATCGGTGTCGGTAGGCTCTAAGCCCCATTTAGCCATCATTTCAGTAAATTGCGTTTGGCTGAAAGCTGCTCCCAAGGGGAAAGCGTTAAACTCTTTATGCTGTCTGTCTTTTAAGATTTGATATTGATTTTTCATTGTTTTATCTCCTTTGTTTTAATAAATTTCAATTAAGCCGCCGCTATATTTTTCAATAGTGCCGTCATACGAGAACGATTCTCCGTATTCGGCAAAATCGAAATAGTTTTCCAAATCGCCCGGAAATTCATATCCGCAGTTATTGAATTGCTCGCGTCCGTAATCTTCCCAGCTATATCCTTTATAAAGGTGGATATCATCGTCCCAACTCTCGCCGTTTTCTTCGACAAGAGCTTCAAAATCCTTATAGCTGCGTACCTCTATGAAGGCTTCCATAACCTCGAATTTATCAGAGTCATACAAAACGCCTGAATCCCTCAAGGTTTCAAAGAGCTTGCGCGGGCTTAAATAGTCGGTATTCTCGCCCTCAAGGTCAAGATTTTCTATGTCTTGTACGAACAATTCTTCGTCGATGCCGTTAAGCTGAAAGCCTTGCTTTTTCAGTTCTTCTTCAATTTCTTCCCAATCATCATAGTTGGAAAGTGTAATGAGCTTAGAGCCCATAGCGCGTGAGTTTCCCGCGTTGTATGAGCCCCAAGAGCCGATAACGATTTTTACCTCATTGTAATTTACTGTTGTCATCATTTTTGATTTCTCCTTCAAGTATAAGTTTTTCTTCAATTCTGTCTTTTGCTTCTTCGAGTAGTTCCGAGTAATCCCATATAGGCGTATTCATTACGTTACCTCCTCAAAGTCGTTTACGGATAGCTTCTTGTATTCGCAACCGTATTCAAAGTAGTATCCCTTTTCATCGGAAAGCAGCGGATATGTAACAACGCTTATTTTTCCTTGTCTTGTGATAGCTACTTGGATTTCACCTTTAAGCTCGTTAAGGTCAACGATGTTAAAGGTTACATAACATTCACCGTCGTGATACTGAAATTCATTCATATAAAACTTGTTTCTCATTTTTATTTCTCCTTTTCTTTAATCTACGAATTTGTACCAAATCTTGTAATCTATCTGTACTTCGATAGTTTCTTTAGCGCCGTTTTTGGTTTCAACCTCAACTTCGCGTATTTCGTAATAACCGCCTGAGTGTTCACCGGGCTTATAGGGTATCGGGTGACAGTCTTTGATACAATCTTCAAATACCCTTATATACGGCTTGTTTTCTTTGCTTTGGCAAGCAATAATCAAATCCGTATCGGTGATGTAACCTAAACCGGTTACTCTGGTTTGTCCGGTTTTACCGTACCTTGTAACTGCATAAACAACTTTTTTCATTTTGGAATACCTCCTGATTTTTTTATTTTGCCTTTCGGCAGGGGCCAAGTAGCACAGTTCGGGTATTCGTCTTGTGCCTTTCGGCTCTTGTGTGAAAAAGTCAACGAGCAGTAGGCAGATTTCTTTTTAAGCTCGGTTAGAGCAAAAAATATTACGTTCGGATAAAATAAAAAAAGCCAAGTATCGCTACTTGACTTGTAAGGTGATTTATATAGGTTTTCAGTCATATTTTTTCGCGTTGACTTTTTCGAGAACTGTGCTACGATCAGCCACCACGAAAGGCAAAAAAATCAGGCTTCGTATAAAGCCATATAAAAGAAAAAAGCCCGTAACTCCTTGTATAGAAGCTACGGGCTATTCGCTTGTCAGCGGGGGATTTGAATACCGAAGTAATCCCTTGTAAAGAAAAATACGAACCTCGATTGCTCAGGGTTCGTATTATTCCTGTTTGGTGCGGGAGACGGGACTTGAACCCGTACGTCGAAGACACACGCCCCTCAAACGTGCGCGTCTGCCGATTCCGCCACTCCCGCAACGGCTTTTCTATTATACAACATACAAATTCATTTGTCAATAGCTTTTTTCAATTTTTTTGAATATTTTTATCGTTTTTTCAAGCTTTGTAAGATGTGATTATATAAACACGGAAAAGTTTGATAAAAATATGCAATTTGCGAACAGAATACGGATTATATAAGGTCGTTCACGTTAACGCCAAATATTTCCGCAAATGCTTTAAGCTCAATATCCGTTACAAATCTTTTTCCGCATTCGATTCTCTGAATGGCATTTTTATCAACGTCGATGCCGATAAGCTGCATCTTGTCCGCCAAGGCTCTTTGCGAGAGCTTAGTTGGGTAGCTTGTGCGCAACTTGTTGATCTTTTCGCCGCACAGATTGTTGCGTCCTTCATTTTTATTTTTGAACATAATTACACCTCTTTTTGACATTCAGTGATTGACAAATCTATTATAGAATGTTATAATAAATTATTTGACATTCGCAAGATGTCAAATCGGACTTAAGAAAATAAATATTGCGAGGCAAATATATGAATTTTAATGTAGGAGTCACACGAGAAATAGACAATGTCGGCAGATTGGTTATACCAAAGGAGATCAGAGAATGTTTGCGGCTGGAGGGAATAGTTGAGCTGATAGTCACGCAAGAGGGATTGTTGATTAGAAACAGAGAATATAAAATGGTAAAAATGAAGGAGTGAAGCGCCGCTTCACTCCTTTATTTTTTCTTATTTTAATTACTTTCTTACCTTCTTTTTAAGACCGGTGAGAAGCAGAATTAAGCCTACTACGAGAAATACCGCCATAGGAGCAAATTCCGAGGGATCTCCCTCGCCGCCTGCCATAGTTGATATACGTATAAGTGAACCAAATACGCCAAGGCCGGTAAGTATAGATCCTACGATGATCTTGGGCTTGCTTCTGCGAGGCTTAGCGCGTTCTTCCTGGCGCTTACGCTCCTTTTCGGCTTCCTTTTCGTGCTGTTCTGCAAAGTATTCCTTCCAACCTTGAATGATTTCGTCCTTGAATTCGGTTACCTGATACTCGGGTGTAGATATGATCTTGTCGCCCTTTGTAACTATTTCGATCATAAGAACTTCATCGCCTTCTGCTCTTGCCTGAAAGTTCCATTCATCTCCAATTGCGTTCATTGCTTGAACGCGGTTGACGGTGTCAAAAAAACCACCGCTACCGGTAAGATTGTTAATCGTTCCTTGGATTCTTCCGGATGTGCGCTTTGCATCAGAGTTGGAGTGGATAGTATAAGCGTGAAGACCGTCCTCGATTTCGTATACCATATCATCCTGCATCAAAATAGATCTACCGCCATCCATTGATAAATAGCCGCCAAAATCAGGATTTCCACTAATCGATAAGTAAAGATAAGCCATGTTGTTCTCCTTCAAAAAGTTTTGTGAGTAAAAGTTCAAAAAAAGAACTGAACTTATCAGTATTATAATTCTGTTTTGGAATTTTGTCAAGGCTTTTTTGGGATATAATTCTAAAAAAGAAATAAAAAAAGGACAGGATTTATGAAAATTCGCAAGAAACAGTATGGAGATTCTAATTTAGTAGGCAAAAATATTGAGCGTATTCGTAAGAAGCAGGGGATAAAGCAAAAAGACTTTATCGCAAAAATGCAGACGATGGGTTGCGATATAAACCCCACTAGTTATTCAAAGCTCGAGGGGCAAATTAGAAACGCAACCGATAAGGAAATATTCGTTATTTCGCGAATTCTTGACGTTCGGATGGAGGAATTGTTTGAAGAGAACGACATAGAGTAATATACAAAAAAGACAGAATCATACCGATTCTGTCTTTTTGCCTTCCTTTTCACACTTTTCATGTTTCCTTTCAAGCCGTTTCAACACGCTTTTAAGCATTGGCGTGTTGTAACGCAGCGCAAGGGTAGGGAGTATGTTCAAAAACACGTTTACCACCGCTACGGGCAGCGCGATAGTCAGAGCGCACACGTTCGGCAACGTCAGCATCGCGAGAAAGCCTATCGGGTAGGACAGCCTGTGCGTCAATACACCCTTGTTGCACTCTATAATAAATCTCTCTATGTATTCGGGACTGTTCGGCTCTTTAACCGTCTTTTTGCTGAAGCCGCCAAGACCGCCAAGCTCCCATACCTTGTCCTTCCAGCGTCTTACTCTTAAAGCCTTGTAAAGCCTCTTTTCCCATTCCGATACGGCGTACATTCGGTTTTCGACACCAAACCAACCGTTCGGCATCTTGTTGATGAGTATAGCCAGAGTGCCGTCAAGGGCAAATTGCAGCGCGGTGCACCAAACAGTCGCAATTATTACGTAATACCACGGCATAGCCCCGAAAAGAATATTAAAAAAACTTATGATCGCCATCGATATTCCGATGACGGTAAGATATAATTTCATAATTCACCTGTTCGTGCTTTGATAAAGCCCCTACAGTATACCACATGCGCACCCCGTTGTCAACAAACCGCGTTTTATTTTCAAAACCACTTGAATGTTATGGGGGCTTTATGTATAATAGAGAGGAAGTAATATTTTTGGAGTTGAAATATGCAAATCATTGTCTGGCTTGGAGTTATACTGCTCGTTTTGCTTTATACGATGCAGTCCCTTTTTACAAAGCTTTATACCGACCGCTATCCCGGCAAGGCAGATATGGCATCGTCAATTCTCACCGTCGTTTCGGGCATCACGGTTGCGGTAGTCACGTTTTTCTGCTTCGAGTTTTGTCAGTTTACGTTTAACGGCTGGTGCATTCTTATAGGCGTGCTTAACGCCGTAGCGCTTTACGGATATAATTACTTTATCGTAAAAGCATCGCAGTCCGGCCCGTATTCGATACTTATGATGTTCTCGCTCGCGGGCGGTATAATAATTCCCATTGTCGCCTCTCTTATCATGGGCTGGGACGAGGCGTGGAATACCACGTTCCGCGTGATAGTGAACGTCGTGTGCATCGCCGCTATCATATCCGCGGTGTATCTCGTCAGCAACCGCCCCGATGACAGAGGTGCAAAGCAGGGAATAACCCTCGGGTTTATCCTTTCTTGCTTCGGTCTTGCGATCTGCAACGGCGTATACGGTATATTCCTCACCCTCCAGCAACAGACCGCCGCAGCAGGCGGAGAGGGAAATAGGGGAGAGATGGTAATAACCACCTTTATTGCAGCAGCTGTGATCTCCTTTGTCATAGGTCTTGTAAAAGAGAAGGGTAAGCCGTTCTTCAAATGCTTCAAGCAGACTAAAGGCTCGGCGCTTTTCCTTGCGTTGACCAGCATTGTTTTTGCCCTTGCTATAAACCTCATCGTTATAATAATTCCTTACTTCGATACCACTATACTTTATACCATAGACAACTCCTCCGTCCTCATTATGAGTGTGCTTATCTCATGGATATTCTTTAAGGAAAAGCTCACTCGTATGAACGTCCTTGGCATCGTGATAATGTGTGCCGCCCTCGTGTCTATGAACCTTTTACCTGCAATAATAAACCTCTGATAAAGGAGAAAAATGTATGATCAGCGCACAAAATACTGTCCTTAAAATAATCGCTGGCAAGACCGACGAGCCTATGTTTGCCGAGATAATCTCAAAAAACGAGATTGCCTCTGCCCAGTGGCAGATCAACGACCGCAACGGCGCGAAAATTGCCGACGGAAATTGTGAAATAAATTCACACGGGGCAAGCCTTTTTGCGCTTTTCAACGCAAACCCCTGGTCTGCTGAAAGCCCCTACCTTTATACGCTTTTTGTAAACATAAGTTATAAAAATGGCGAAAATGAAGAGATCGTTGACCGCTTTGGATATAGATATTTCAGCACAGACGAGAAAAACATATACTTAAACGGCTACCCCTTCTATATGCGTGCTTATATCCGCGGTGCTGCCGCCCACGAGCATCAGAACAACTGCAACCTCACCGAGTACGAGTTCTATAAAAAGAACTTCCAAATGGCAAGAAAGTACGGCTACAACACCGTCCGCTTCCACTCGGTAATTCCTACCGATGAGTGCTTCCGCGCCGCTGACGACTGCGGTATGCTCGTGCATATGGAGATGCGCAAGGAAAACGACGACTACAACAACCTCTCCGAGATGCTCTACGGCAAAAACGATTTCATAAGCGACGAGGTTTTGATCGGCATAATCAACCGACTCTACAACCACCCCTCGTTTATGGTCTACTGCGTAGGAAACGAGATCCGCCAGCCCGGTCAGAAGCCGAGGATCAGAGAGATCCGCGACCTCATCAAACGCTACGACCCCACAAGACTTTTTGTTGACACCTGCGCGCACGGCGAGTTTGACCGTGACACCGTTGACTTTGACGTTCAGCATATGGGATACTATTTCCCCTACGGCAGAAATGCCAATATGTTCTCCGACACAGATAATCTTCTCGGCTTCGGCACAGTACGTAACAGAGAAATGGTAGTAAACGAAGCCGACGGCGGCAAGATCCGCCGCGGCATCAAATTCTCTCGCCCCCTCATCGCCCACGAGGTATGTCATTACACCTCTTGGCGCGATTTCTACGCATTGAAGGAAAAGTTCGAGCGCTACGGCAGACCGGCTCCCTGGTGGGTAGACGAGGAGATCAAGCTCCTTGAAGCCAAGGGCTATAAGGATAGCTTTGCCGAAACGCTTCAGATAACCAAGGATTTCCAGTTCCGCGCTTGGAAAAACGCGCTCGAGGGCATTCGCGCAAGCCATCTTCTCTCCGGCTTCCATATGCTTCAGTTTGCCGATACCGATAAGTACGAGAACTCGAACGGCGTTGTTGACTGCTTCGACGATCCCCACGGCATAAGCTCCGAGGAGTTCCGCAAGTTCAACGCAGACACCGTAGTGCTTGCTCGCCTCCCCAAGCAGATCTACTCCTTCGGCGAGACCGTAAAAGTCCCCGTCCTTCTCTCGCAGTATATGATTGCTCCCCCCGCAAGCGCTGACTTCTCCTACAAGCTCACCGCATCGGGCAAGACCGTCCGCTGTGGCAAGCTTACCGACGTCGATACCTTCAACTCCGGACTTTACGAGATATGCAGCCTCGAGTTCAAGCTTCCCACCTTTGACAAGGCAGAGAAGCTCGTGCTTGAATGCTCGCTCGATTTCGTTGACGGCACTACCGTTACAAACTCTTGGGAGCTTTGGGCTTTCCCGCCCGTTAATGCCCCCATTGAGCTTGACGTAGCCTCCGATATGCAGGCTGACTACCTCGACAATGCTGTCAAGTTTAACCCCGACTCCAAGCTTACCATAACTGACAAGCTTGACGACTTCCTTTTCGAAAGGCTCGAAAAAGGCGAGGACGTTATCTTAATTTACCGTACCGCGTGGACACGCCACCTGCTTGATAAGTCTATGCCCGCACCCAAATACTCCTTCGTTCACACCTGGGAAAGATACAAGGGCGTAATCTGGGATAGAGGTACTATCAACGGCGGCCGCGATCAGCGCGATATCCTCAACTCCCTCGGATTTGTCACCGACGGTCAGATCAACTTCCAGTACTATCCCTTGATCGAGGACTCCGACAAGATCAACCTTGACGATTTTCCCGTAAAGGCGCTCTCTATCGTTTCCGGTCTTGACAAGTGCAACCGCGACCGCTTCGATGCCACCAAGTTCAAGTTCTCCGAGCTTCGCCCCGAGCGCACTATGCGTAACTTCAGCTACGCTTTTGAGATCAAGGTAGGTAAGGGCCGTCTGCTCGTCACCGGCTTCAACTTCACCGGTGTCGCAAACGGTGAGCCCGCCACCGTCGCAATGCTCAAGGCGCTCGTTTCCTATTGCCACTCTGCCGACTTCGGCAGGGGAGAGTATATCTCCACAGCCGACCTCAAGGCATATCTTTCTGCCACCGCAAAGAAAGGTCCGCAGAAGGAGGGTATGATGACTCAGTACTGGCAGCTTGATTGCGAGCCCGTTGAGTCTATGGAGTATTGGACCGAGTCCGAGCGCTACTTAAGAGAAGATATGTAAAAGCAAATTCCCACGGCGCTATTGACACGCCGTGGGATTTATGTTAGAATAAAGAAAAAAGGAGTTTTTTATGAAAAAGCTTAATTTATTTTTATTGATATATAAGATCATAATTCTTTTGCTCGTTCTTGCCGTTCTCGCGTGGGGTCTGTATTGCATGTTCGATTATGCAAACGCCGTCAAGACCGACACCGACGACCTTGGCACTGCTCTCGGCGTGGCGATCGTGTTGATATTCAGTATGATATTCGATGCTGCACTTATCGTGCTTGCACTACCCGGTCTTATCATTTCGTTCGCTCGCAAGACTAACCCAAATCGCAAGCGCGAAATCATACATTTCTCGCTCATAACGGCATCACCAATCGTCAGCTTCGGCATATTTTATTTAGTCACCCTGATGGTTACAAGTCTTGCATAACATATGAAAAAGCGGCGGCTCTTAACGAGTCGCCGCTTGCTTTTATATCATATTTCCGTTAACGAATATCGCCTCAACATTGACGTCATCGTCGAACACAACGAGGTCTGCATCGTACCCCGTGTCAATTTTTCCTTTGTTTATTTCCAAAAGCTGTGCAGGAACTGCCGTCATCATCTTGACCGCCTCGCACACGTCAAATCCGCAATCCTTGGTGATAAAGCGCACCAGTCTGTCTGCCGTTGCTATACTTCCGGCAAATGCGCTCCTGTCGCGCAGCTTGCATACGCCGTCCTCAACGATGAACTCAACGCCTGCCATCACGCCCTCTTTGATATCCGTGCCGGCAATTTCGAGTGAGTCGGTCACAAGCACGACCTTGTCCGTGCCCTTGATCTTGATTATCATCTGCACAAGCTCGCGCGGCAGGTGCTTGCCGTCCGCGATTATCTCGGCGTACAGATCGTCACGCAAAAAGGTACTCTCAATAACTCCGAGCGAACGGAAACCGAATTTTCTCGTTACCGTCGAGGTAGCGGAATACAGGTGAGTTACAAGCTTGCAGCCGTTGTCAAGCGCTATCGCCATATCCTCGTATTTTGCATCGGTATGACCGGCGGAGGGAAGTATTCCGTGCTCGGTAAGATATGCCGCAAATTTGCCCTCAGGGTCGTTTTCGGGCGCATACGTCCAGCGCGAGATCGCGTCACCGTACTTTTCAACCAGAGCCCTGTAGTCCTCTTCAATCGGTGGCGTTATAAGCTCGGTGTTCTGCGCACCGCACTGATTTTTCGAAAGGTAAGGACCTTCAAGATGCGCACCGAGTATGTTCGCACGGGTCAAGCCCTCGTCGCGCGCAGTCTTGATTGCCTTGACTGCCTTTTCTATCACCTCAATAGGTGCGGTCAGAGTGGTCGGCAGTATCGTCGTCGTGCCGTGCATAAGGTGATGCTCACACGCCGCAGCAACCGTTTTTGCATCATCGGTGAGAAAGGGAAAGCCACCCGCACCGTGAGAGTGCATTTCTATAAATCCGGGGGATAAGTACCTACCCGTGTAATCTAATTCGAGATCTGCACCCCTCTTTTTTGCGGAGATTTCGGCAATTTTGCCGCCATCTGTGTAAACGTATCCGTCAAAAAGTCCACACGGGGTGATGATCTTGTCACACTTAATTCTCGTGATCATATAAGTGCCGATGATTCGTTGTCAAGATAGAGCATAGCGCCGCGTCTTGTGCGGAGAATGCTTGCAGGGCAATGCTCGTCGATATTGCCGGTAAGGGTCTCCTTTACCGCGTTTGCCTTGGTCTTCGCAGGCACGATGCAGAAAAGGTTAGGCGCTTTCACAAGAGTAGGCACGGTAAGGGTAAGTGCGTGGGTGGGCACGTCGTCGATCTTTGCAAAGCAGCCGTCGTTTACCTGCTGCTGACGGCACATCTGGTCAAGCTCAACTACCTTGACTACCGCCTCGTCATTAAAGTCTGCAACGCCGGGATCGTTGAATGCGATATGTCCGTTCTCACCGATACCAAGCACAACGATGTCGGTGGGGTTCTCGATAAGCATGTTGCCGTATCTCTTGCACTCGCAGTTAGGGCAGGGAGCTTCGGTGTCAATGCAGTTCACGCTCTTAAAGGGAACAAGGTCGAAAATAGCGCGGCGCAGGAAGTTGCCAAAGCCCTGGGGTGCATCCTTCGCCAGCCCTACGTACTCGTCCATGTGGTATGCGTTGATTCTGTTCCACTCGATCGACTTGTCGTTAACAAGCGCAAGCAGAACGTCATTCTGCGACGGTGCCGCCGCAAATATCATGTTTATGGTTTCCTTGTTCGCAAGCAGCTCCTTGATCTTCGCGCTGATATCGCGCGCAGCCGCCTCGCCCATAAGCGTGCGATTTTCAAAGGCTCTTACGGTAAGCTCGTCTTTTATGAATTCTCTCATTTGAAAAACACCTCATAAATAAAGTTTTATACCTCTATAATAAAACATTTTATGCAATTTGTAAATAGTAAAAAGTGAAAAAGTTATTGCAAAAATTGTAGTTGTTGCTTGACAAGGAAAAGAGCGGATGATATAATGAATAAAAATAAGAAGGGAGGCCTTTTTTATGAACGGATTCGTTAAATGGATGATGCGTCATCCGATCCTTGCAAAATTCCTTTTTGTATCTCCCGCCGTTTTGTTGGTTGCGGCGATTTCGGCTACAAGCTCGCAGCCTAAAGTAATAACCTTCGTCTTTAGCTTTTTCTTTCTTTTGTGCATTATATGGTTGATCGATGCTTGCTACGTCCCGGCCGCCACCAAGGCAACCAAGCTGCTTAACGACACCTGCGATTACGAGCCTCTTTTGGCGGTGACGGAGGATATCGTGCGATATGCAAAGCCGTCGCCCAATAAGCAGGCGATGCAGATAAATTACGCGTTGTGCTATATTCTCAAGGGCGATGCCGCTACCGCAAAGCAGATAATGTCTAACATTAACATAGATAAATTCGCCGGTGCGTTATATTCTCATAAGCTGATATATTACAACAACCTTGCGGAAATAGAGGATCTTCTCGGAAACCGCGAAGCTGCAGACCTGTATTTCGATAAGCTGTATAAAATGTACCGTGACTTAAAGCCCGGAAAGCAGAAGGATGCCTTCGCAGGCACTGTAAATTCCGCTGTTGCAGCGCACCTGTATCGTAAAGGCGATTATGCGGCGGCGCTTGAAATCATGGACGCCATGAAGCCAAACTGTCTTTGCTCGGCTGTTCAAAACGCTTGCGTGCACGCCCGTATACTGATCGCACTCGGATTAAACGATCGCGCAAAGGAAGCGCTTAACTTTGCTATCGCAAACGGAAACAAGCTTTACCACGTTACCGAAGCCAAGGAATTGCTTGCTCAAATTTCATAAAAAAACTCACACGGGTCACCCCGTGTGAGTTTTTTTGCTTTTATTCCTCGGTCTTTGCGGCAGCCTTTCCGCCAACGAAACCGGAGATAAGACTGGTTACGTCGATGCCGGTAGACTCCTTTACACCTGCCATTATCTGATCTGCGCTGGTCATAACGTCGCGCACAAGCTTGGTGGAGTTTCCGTCGCCGTACATAACGATCTTGTCGGTCTGCGCAAGAGGTGCGGCAGCATTCTTAACGACCTCGGGAAGAGCGGTGAGGTACATCTCAAGCACGGATGCTTCACCCATCTTCTTCTGTGCCTCAGCCTTCTTTTCGATCGCCTCAGCCTCGGCAACACCCTTGGCTCTGATACCCTCTGCCTCCTGCTCCATAGCATAGCGGAGTGCATCTGCTTCGGCCTTCTTTGCCTCGGCTGCCTTGAGTGCCTCGTACTGACGTGCATCAGCCTCGCGCTGACGCTTGATAAGGTCAGCCTCAGCTTCCTTCTCGGTCTTGTACTTGATAGCATCAGCCTGCTTCTTGACCTGTGCGTCAAGCTCGCGCTCCTTGATCGCTATCTCCTTTTCCTTAAGCTCTGCTTCCTTCTCGCGACGTGCGATGTCCGCGTTGGTCTTTGCGATCTCGATGGTCTTACGCTGATTTTCCTGCTGGATGGAGTATGCGGCGTCTGCCTCTGCGGCCTTGGTGTCCGCCTTTACCTTCATCTCTGCCTGCTGAACTGCAAGCTCCGCGTTCTGCTCGGCTATCTTCTTTTCTGCCTCAACCTTAACGGCGTTAGCCTCCTGCTGTGCGTTAGAGGTTGCGATAGCAATATCGCGCTGTGCGTTTGCCTTTGCGATCTGTGCGTTCTTTCTGATCTGCTCAACGTTGTCGATACCCATATTTTCAATGGTTCCCGCGCCGTCCTTGAAGTTCTGAATGTTGAAGTTTACGACCTCAATACCAAGCTTCTCCATATCGGGCACAACGTTTTCGGTGATCTTCTTTGCAACGCCCTGACGGTCCTGTACCATCTCTTTAAGACCTACCGAGCCGACGATCTCACGCATATTACCCTCAAGCACCTGGGTTACAAGGGTAACCATCTCAAGTCTTGTCTTACCAAGCAGCGCCTCTGCCGCGCGCTCAAGAAGCACGGGATCGGACGATATCTTGATGTTTGCAACACCGTCAACGGTAACGTTAATAAATTCATTGGTAGGAACTGCCTCGCTGGTCTTTACGTCAACCTGCATAACTCCCAAAGAGAGCTTGTCAAGTCGGGTAAAGAATGGCATTCTCCAGCCCGCCTTACCTATACGGATCTTTCTTTTTCCAAGACCCGAAATGATGTAAGCGGTGTCCGGGGGTGCTTTGAAGTAACCTATCACGAAGAACAGTACTACAAGCGCCGCTAAAATTACCAATGCAACGATCAAACCTGTCATTTATAAAATCCTCCTTAGATTATTATATGTTTGTTTTTGTAAAAGGCCATAAATTCAAAAAAGACCTTCAGCGTACCGATACACTAAAAGTCTTGTTCTCATCATATAGACCGGTACGCGCCGAGCCCTCGAGAAGCTGTCCTGACGATGCGTACGCATTGTGACAAAGCACAATGAACTACTCCCTTTTACATTTCGATTCTATCATAAAAAAATACCGTTGTCAAGTAGATATATCGCGATTTGTATACCTGCACAAATAGCAAAAATGAAATTGTGCAGGGTGAATAAATTTTATCATTTGCTTGAAAAGTCGGGCTGTTATATGCTATAATTATCCCAAAGGATAGGTGATTTTATGAGAAGATTAAGAAAAATACTTATAATATCAGCCATTGTAATTCTCTCGTTCGTGCTGGTGATACACCCCATCGCCTCAGTCATAGTGTACGAGTCGATTTTCTCGACAAGGTTTGAGCTCTCACCAAATTTTGCCTGCAAGATCGAGGATTTTGACAGCCTTTCGGTTGAGCGCACTCAGATAGATGGGGAAGGGGAGAGGCTCACGGGCTTCAAATACTCTAATCCCGCCGTCACATCGCCCGAGGGACTCGTAGTTTTCGCGCACGGACTTGGCAGCGGCGGACACAATCCGTATATGCCGCTTATAGATGCCTTGACCGATGAGGGTTACCTCGTGTTTACCTACGATGCCACCGGCAACGGTGAAAGCGGCGGCAAGGACGTTGGCGGCCTACCCCAAGGTCCGATCGACCTCGGTCGCGCAATTACTGCAGCTCTCTCGGACCCCGACTACGACGGGCTCTCACTTTACCTCGTCGGGCACAGCTGGGGCGCGTATTCCGTAGGCGCGGTGCTTGGTACTTACCCCGAGGTCGAGGGCGCGGTTATGCTCTCGGGTTTCAACTCCTCCGCTGATATGATAAGGGAGAGTGCCGCTAGGTTCGTAGGCTCGTTTGTCGCAACTGTCGGCTCTCCTGCCGCTACTTGCTACGAGCGTATGAAATTCGGTGACGCGTCCACCCTTACGGTGCTTGACGGCATCGCATCGAGCGATGCTCGCGTTATGATAGTTCACTCCGAGAGTGATACCACCGTGCCGCTCTCGGCAGGGTACAATATGTACTACGAAGCATACAACACCGACCCCCGTGTAACGTTTTTGCTTTATAATAACCGCGCACACAACAGTATTTGCTACAACGAAAATATGGAGCCGGACTTCGAGCTTATCTCAAAAATGACCGATATGTTTAAAGGGGCATCGGGCGATTAAGCCCGATACCCCCTCTTTTTATATTGCGGGATCGTCCTTCTTCCATCTGAAATTACCCTTGACACCCATCAGCTCGCCGTAGTAGGCAAAGGTGCCGGGGTGATTTTTGATGATATCGATGAATTCCGGGATCTGTCGGATATTGATTACCGATATTATCATAGTGCTCTCGTCGTCGCTGTACATTCCACGCGCGCTGACGATGGTTGCACTATGCTTGAGCTTGTATATGATCTCGTTTCTTATTGCGTCCGGCTCTTTTGTAACGATCTTTACCTCTATCGCGTTTCGGCTGTCCTTAAGCATACCGCCGGCAAACTTATCAAATATAAACATCTGCACGAATGAGAGCAGAATACTTGTCACGTTGTGGTATACAAAGTAGGACAAAAGCGTTATAACGTAGCAAATAAGGGTTATAGTGCGCTCAATATTCAGATACGGGCGCTTCTTCTGGATCATCGCGGCGATGATGTCGATGCCGCCGGCGGATGCGCCTATTTTTATCATCAGTCCGGTACGCACGCCGAGGATAACACCGGAGAATATAGCGGGTATTATCAGCTCTCCCGTGCCCTGAAATGCGTAAAAGCCGACCGTTTCAAGTATCACGAGCATTATCGATGACAATACCGTGTATAAAAGTGTGTAAATAACGAAGCGTTTTTTGATTATAAACCAAGCCACAACAAGCAGGGGGATATTGAACATAAGCGAATAGTATCCGGCGTTCAATCCGGTCACCTCCTGCAGCATCGTTGCAATACCGTCTATACCAAGCGGTGCAAACCCGGCAGGGTAAACGAAGATATGTAATCCGAAAGCCGATAAGGCAGCGCCTACAATAGTCCACAGGACCATACTCGCTTCATTTAAAAAGGCTTTTTTATTCATAAATCTGTCTCCGATACAAGAATTTTTATCACTAAAAGTATAATACTTTACGCACATAAGGTCAATGTAAATTTGAACAAAATTTTGTATTTTGGAGTTAAAATAGAGCATCGCTTGAAGCATCAAATTGAATTGCGGTTTTGTGAAAATATGTCAACAAGCTAAGCAAAGACTAAATAAAAAAGCTCCCTTGTGTAAAGGGAGCTCTAATGAAAGCGGTGAGGGATCGTTTACTTAATGTAAACTCTCTTCATTCTGATAGCGATCTTGGGTCTGTTGCTGTAATCGGTGGGGATAGACGCGATCTCATCTACCGCCTCCATGCCGGAAACGACCTTGCCGAATGCCGCGTACTGACCGTCAAGGTGAGGCGCGTTTGCGTGCATGATAAAGAACTGGCTGGATGCAGAGTTAGGGTCGTATGCACGCGCCATGGAGATAACTCCGCGCTCGTGCTTGATTGGGTTCTGAAAGCCGTTTGCTCTGAACTCGCCGACGATCTTCTTCTCCGCGCCGCCCATACCGTTGCCGAGGGGGTCGCCGCCCTGGATCATAAAGCCGGGAATAACTCTGTGAAAGGTAAGTCCGTCATAGAAGCCCGCCTTTACAAGACTCTCAAAGTTAGCGACAGTCTTGGGCGCTGCCTCGGGATAAAGCTCGATCTCGATCTCTTTGCCGTTATCCATCTCGATAATAACCATTTTGATTTTCTCCTTGGTATATATAATTTTATTTTTGTCTATAATCTATTGATAATATTCGAATATCAGAGGTTATATGAACAAGGAAAAGCTTTCTGCCTACGCCCACCTTACGATCACGGTAATAGGTGTGGCGATCGCCGCATTCGTCTTTCTGCGGTATCTCTTTGTGCCGCTTTTGCCATTCCTTATTGCTTGGGGTGTAGCATTTTTAGTCCGACCGCTTGCCATCTTTCTGTCCAAAAAGCTCAAACTTTCAAAAAGGCTTTTAAGCGCCATGCTCGCGGCGGTAACTATACTCGTCGGACTCTCTGCCGTGGTCGGCCTTGGTATATGGGGCATCAGCGCCGTCTGGCGCTTTCTTTCCGACTTCGCGGCAGACGATCGCCTTTTTGAGCTTCTTGACCGTATTGCCGATCCCATCGGCTCGATCTTCGGTGATGGGGAAGGGGCTGCCAAGCTTGAGGAATACCTCGGTGACACGCTTGAAGGCGCGATAAATTCGCTTCTTTCCGCCCTCGTTAACATCCTTACCGCCGTGGTAACTCGTGTGCCGGGCGTTATGCTCTTTATACTCGTCACCCTTATCGCCGCAATATACTTTGCCATCGACCTCGAGCGCATCAATTCCGCCGTGCGCCGCATCCTGCCAAACAGGGTCGCAAACTCCCTAGTCAGACTTAAAAACTCGTTTTTACACGTTGGTGTGCGGTATATCCGCTCCTATTTAATACTGATGTCCATAACCTTTGCAATAATGCTTGTCGGTATGCTGATAATGAGGGTGAAAAACGCGATCATAGTCGCGTTTATAATATCCTTGCTTGATCTTTTGCCGCTTATCGGTGTCGGCACGGTGCTTGTGCCGTGGAGCGTATTTCAATTCGCCATCGGCTCACCGGCTCGCGCTGTCGGGCTCATCGTTTTGCTGATAGTCCACGAGATCGTAAGACAGTTTGCCGAGCCGAAAATAATAGGCAAAAGCCTGGGCATAAACCCGATAGTCAGCCTTATACTCCTGTACGTCGGCTACTCGCTTTTTGGCTTCTTAGGGCTCTTCATTACCCCCATAGTCGGTATGCTTATAGGGCTACTGATCAATAAAGATGATACGTCCGAGATCGACTAAAGGCTCTGAAGAAAGCGACACGGGTACCACCTTAGCTGCTTTGCAGGCCTCTTTTATGACCTCTTTTGAGCGGTGAGTGTCAATATCTCCGAGAAAATACGCAACACCGTCATACACCCCTGCCGCACCGCCTATAAAGCCGTATTCGTGCGGTGAGAGCGATATATCGCCGTTTTCTATCATAAATACGCGCTCTCCCGCATCGCGAAGCGCGCGTGCCATGCCGTTGTCTGCCGTTACCGATACGCCACCGCCGAGGGAAAGCACCGTACAGGCAGGGTATCCCTGCTTTACGTCAACCACCTTTAAGCCGTATCTATCTGCCAATGCCGTGACCGCCTTTGATACGCTTGCTCCGCGGCAGTACATTTTGTCGCCGGATACCAGCGCGTTGAAGATAGCATCCCGAGGATACTCCATCTCGAAGCACTCGTCCGTGAAGCTTATGCGCATATCGGGGCACAGCTCGCGTATGTCGCTGAAGACGTACGCCGCCTCGTCACAGTAGTCTGCGCTCGTTATTATTTCACACCCATACTTAAACATAAGCATATCGGGGTGTGACCTTACCGCCTCGCTAAGCCTTTTTGACGGGGGTGTCTTTATTACTCTGAATCCGCGCAGCATCAGCGCGCGCTCACACATCTCGCTAATGCGGCAATCAACTATCGCAACAGCCATATTTATCTCCCTATGAAAAAAACTCCGCTGTGTAAGCGGAGCTTTTTGGTGCATTATGCACGCTCGATCTTTCCTGAACGAAGGCAACGAGAGCAAACGTATACAGACTGATTGCTACCGTCAACTACGGCCTTTACCTTGCGGATGTTAGGCTTCCAGGTTCTGTTGGTCTTACGGTTAGAGTGAGAGACGTTGTGTCCGAAAGCGACGCCCTTACCGCAAATGCTGCATTTAGCCATTTTGACACCTCCTAAAATCTCGTCTTTCGACGGAATTTTATATTAAAATAATTTCTTAACATAAATCAGCGAATGATATTATAACACAAACTTTCATAAAAAGCAAGTGTTTTTTTAAATTTTTAAAACTTTATTTTCCAAGCTCGCGAGTTTTCTTGTACGATGCCTTGACCGCACTTGAAACACAGGCTCTGAAAGCACCGTCCTCAAGCGCCAATACCCCCGCAATAGTGCTTCCGCCGGGCGAGCAGACCTCGTCCTTTAGTTCCGCAGGGTGTCTGCCGGTCTCCTGTACCATTCTCGCCGCGCCGATCAGCACCGCCGCCGCGTATTCGAGCGCAGCCTCACGCGTAAGACCGCACGCCACGCCGCCGTCAGCCATCGCATCGATAAACATATATGCAAACGCAGGTCCGCAGCCGGATATAGCCGATCCGGCATCCATCTTCGACTCCTCGATCTCCGAGATCACGCCAGCCGCGCTCATAGCCTCGACAAAGGCGTCCGTGCGCTCACGCGCCGCCCCGTTCGCGCACCATAAAACAGTGCCCGATCCGATCGCTACCGCAAGGTTGGGCATTATTCTGATTATCGGCACGCCCGCCTCGCCGAGCATTTCCTCAATGCTCTTAATTTTGACACCTGCCGCCATAGACACAAGGGTAGTGTGTATGCCGATGTCGTTTTTGATCTCCGCGATAACGTAGGGAATAACGTTCGGCTTTACACCGAGAAAAACGTAGTCGCACTCGTGCGCTATCGTCTTCGCATCGGCAAACGTAGCACCTGTGTGCGATGCAACGCTCTTTGCCTTCTTTTCGTCCTTGTCGTATACGAGAATGTCGTTGTCCTCGCCGCTCATCGCCGCCTGGAGCAGCGCAAAACCCATATTTCCCGCGCCTATAAATCCAATTTTCATATCAGCGTACCTGTCCCTTTCCGTGTATTACGTATTTGTAGGTAGTAAGCTCCTCTATTCCGAGCGGGCCGCGCGCGTGCAGCTTCTGTGTAGATATTCCCATCTCGCACCCAAGCCCAAATTCGCCCCCGTCGGTAAATCTCGTTGATGCGTTCACGTATACCGCCGCGCTGTCAACGTTCTTTATAAACAAGTCGGCAGCCCTCTCGTCCTCGGTGATGATCGCCTCGCTGTGTCCTGTCGAGTGACTTGCGATGTGGAGTATCGCCTCACTTACGTCCTCAACTATGCCGATCGCCATCTTGTAGTCGAGAAACTCGGTGTCAAACGAGTCGTCCCCTGCCGCCGTGCCGTCTATTATCCTTGCCGCAGACGGATCAAGTATCAATTCAACCGGTTTTTCCTTGCGACCGTCAACCAGCCTCTCTTTTAATAAAGGTAAGAACTCGTTCGCAATATCCTGATGCACCAAGCACACCTCTGCCGCGTTGCATACCGAGGGGCGAGAGGTCTTGGCGTTCTCGATAATATCAAGCGCCATTTCGATATTCGCCGCCACATCAACGTAAATGTGGCATATTCCCGTGCCGGTCTCAAGGCAGGGAACTATCGCATTCTCAACGCAAGCGCGGATAAGACCCGCACCGCCGCGAGGGATAAGAAGGTCAACGTAGCCACGCGCTTTCATAAGCTCGGTTGCGCTTTCGCGTGTCGTGTCCTCAACAAGCTGCACCGCCGTCTTCGGCAGTCCCACAACCTCAAGCCCCTCTTCAATAGCATCAACTATCGCACGTGAGGAATTGTAAGCCTCCTTGCCGCCGCGCAGTATACATACGCTGCCGCTTTTAAGCGCGAGCGCCGCCGCATCAGAGGTTACGTTCGGGCGACTCTCGTAGATTATCGCGATAACGCCCATCGGCACGGACACGCGGTCTATCACAAGTCCGTTCGGGCGCTCAACGCGCTTTAACACCTTTCCAAGCGGAGAGGGAAGTGCCGCTATCTCGCGTATTCCGTCAGCCATACCGCATATTCTCTCTTTGGTAAGGCGCAGTCTGTCCATCATCACCGGCGCGATCTTACCCTCGGCAAGAGCGAGGTCGACCCCGTTTGCCCGTAAGATCTTGTCCGTATTTCTTATAAGCGCATCAGCCATCGCGCCGAGCGCCGTGTTTATCTTATCGTCCGTTGCCGCGCTCATCAATATCTTTGCAAGCTTCGCCTCGGACAGTATTTCTTTGGTAGTGCGCATCGGCTTTACCTCTTTGCGTAGAATTTCGTGCCGGCAAGATTGCCGTCCATAACGTTGTATAAAAGCTCGGGATATGCACCGTTTGTAATTATCATATCGCATCCGGAATTTGTCGCGATCTCGGCTGCGCGTATCTTCGTCACCATTCCGCCCGTACCGAGTGCGCTTCCCGCACCGCCGCCAAGGGCGCGTATCTCGTCTGTGATCTCATACACCTCGGGTATCAGTCTTGCCTCGGGGTCCTTGTGCGGATCAGCGGTATAAAGTCCGTCAATGTCCGAAAGCAATACCAAAAGATCTGCCCCGATGCTGCTCGCCACGAGCGCCGCCAACGTGTCGTTGTCGCCAAACTCGATCTCCTCGGTTGCCACCGTGTCGTTCTCGTTTATGATCGGAATGACACCCATCTCGATAAGACGGTTCATAGTAGCCGTGAACTTCGCGTGCCTGTCCTCGCACTTAAGGTCGGGCGCAGTCAACAGTATCTGCGCTACGGTGTGATTATACGAGGTAAATTCCTTGTCGTAAATATACATAAGCTCGCATTGACCGACTGCCGCCGCAGCCTGCTTGCCGGCAATGTCGCGCGGCCGCTCCTTAAGCTTCAGCTTGCCCGTGCCCATGCCGATAGCGCCCGATGAAACGAGTATAACCTCGCATCCGGCATTCGCCATATCGCTTATGATCTTGCACATCGACTCAATTCTGCGCAGATTAACGCTGCCATTCGTGTGCGTAAGAGTCGACGTACCTATCTTTATTACAACTCTCATACATTCACCCCCTCGGAAATGGATCTATTATAGCTTATTTTATCACAATTTAAGCAAGATTACAATAGTTTATTTTAAATAGAAAAGGGAAAACAAAAAACCGACCGCAAGAGTCGGTTTTTTGTTATGTTAGTAATCTAAAATTTTGATACTATTTTAAAATGGGTGCAAAATTTATCGTTATGGGTGCATTTTCTTATAAGAGTTTGCACCCATCTTTAGTTCGACAAATTGTAACTTGATTGCTTATTTCAATTTTCCAAGCTTCGCAGTATTTGCAATAACGATCAGCGTAGTTCCTGCATCAAGCACCTGCTCGGGATTGATATTCACGTTGACCTTCTCGCCCTTCTTAATAGCGACGATATTGAAGCCGTATTTTTTACGGAGATTCAATTCGATTAAGTTCTTTCCGCACCATTCATCCTTCACATCTATCTCTACCATAGATACGTCCTTTGACAGAGAAATCATATCAATAAAGCCGGAACTAAGCAGGTTCTTGGCAAGGCGGATGCCCGATTCATTCTCGGGAAATACCACCTGATCCGCGCCTACACGAAGCAATATCTTTTGTTGCATCTCGTTGGCGCATTTTGCGATAACGGTTTTAACGCCTGCCTCCTTGCAAAGCGTGACAGCCATGACGCTCGCTTCAAGATTACTTGCCATACATACAATGACTGTATCAATGCTTCCAATTCCAAGGCGTGAGATGACCTCCGCATCGGTCACGTCGGCGCACTTGCAGACGGGCAGATATACCGCCGCATCGTTTACGATTCTTTCCTCGGTATCGACGGCAATGACCTCCATACCGTTCTCTACAAGCTCACGTGCCACAGCTGTGCCGTATCTTCCAAGTCCAAAGACTGCGTATGTTTTCTTCGTTTTCATAACTATCTCCTTATCCTATACTGATATCTTCCGTCGGCTCGGAAATCACGTTCTGACTCACGCTCTTACTGCCAAGTGCTACCGCAAGTGAGATGGGACCGACTCTGCCGAAATACATCGTTATTATAATAATTAACTTTCCAAATGTGTTAAGCGTTGCCGTCAGGTTTCTTGAAAGTCCGACGGTTGCGGTTGCACTGACCGTTTCATAGACCGCATCAATGGCAGAAGCATTACTTGTTGCCATAAGGAGTATCGTAGCAGCCGTACCAATTGTGAGGAACATTACAACAACAGCAACCGCTTTCTTTATCGATTCTTCGGAAATGCGGCGACCGAAAAGGGTTGCCCCATTCTTGTTTCTTATCGTGGCGAACGCCGAACAAATGAGAACGGCAATCGTAACCGTTTTCATACCGCCTGCCGTTCCCACGGGGGAGCCGCCAACTAACATTAGGATGATGGATACGGCAGCAGAGGCGCTTGTTAAATTCTCCTGCGGAACTGTTGCAAAGCCTGCGGTTCTCGTGGTGACCGATTGGAAGAAGGACGCTTGAATTTTATCGAACAAGGACATTTCTCCAATAGTTAACGGGTTGGCATATTCAAAAACAAATATGAGAATTGCACCGCCAATAATGAGCCCTGCCGTGACCGTAATGGCAATCTTTGAGTGCAAGGTCAGATGCCTAAATATTTTTCTGTTTTTCGGCGAGCGACTCTTAATGACACGAATCACGTCCCACCATACGATATATCCGAGGCCGCCGAGAATAATGAGCGCGGAGGTGACGATGTTTATTAAAGGGTTCGTAGCGTAATTGCAAAGACTGTTTTCTGCAATAATATCAATGCCTGCGTTACAAAAAGCGGAAACTGAATTGAATACCGATATCCAAATACCCTTTGCGCCAAATTCGGGAATAAATACAAACATATAAAGAATAGCACCGAATACTTCTATGATTAGCGTACCAATCAGTACGTTTTTAACAAATTTTGCGAGACCCGACATTGTGTTTAGATTGAAGGCATCCTGAATGAGCAAACGGTCACCAATGCCCATTTTCCGATTGAGAAGAAGCATCAGCCCCGACATAATGGTGATGATACCAAGTCCACCGATCTGTATAAGCAGCAATATAACGACCTGCCCGAACACGCTCCAAGTGGATACCGTGGGAAGCGTAACGAGTCCTGTCACACAGGTGGATGTGGTTGCCGTGAAAAGCGCGTCAAGATACGGCACGGCTTGGCCACTTGCGGAGCTGATCGGTAATACCAAAAGCCCACTTCCCACAAGGATGGTCACAAGGAAGCTGAGCAATATGATCTGCGTGGTCGAAAGCGTAATTTTCTTTTTCCTAACCATAAGATTTTCCTCTAAAAAGCATAAGGGAACCAACGTCCTCTGCAGTCAGCTGGTTCCTTTGATATCGTTTATTGTAATGCAATTATATCATAAAGCACACTGTTTGTCAATAATTTTTGAAATGATTGTTTGATGAATAGCGATTAAAAAAGAACACCTAATAATCCAAACCAAGATTTTTATTAAACGAATCAAAAATTGAACGATACCCCATAACCCCGACGAAAGGGGGATAAAGTGAACGATTTATGTTTTACGGTTGAAAACAAAAAAAGGCTTGCAAGGATGAAAAGACCGAGCAAGCCTCTATTTTTGCTATAAAACTCAACAAAAAGGGCAAAAACCCCCATTTTGGCAATAAAAAAAGCCATAATACCGATATTTTTCGTATCAATATTATGGTTTCTTTATGCCTTAAACGTGATAAAAGGTGTCTGAACAAGGGTAAAAACGAACAAAAGGTGTCTAAACGCACTGGCAATGACCTCAGTTTTTGATGAGTTCCCATTCAGAATAAACCATATTTGCGTTTTTGTCTATATCCCAAGGGTGTGTCATGGAAAGATTAAGCAAATATCTTGCGGGCGGTTTGGAAATGTATTTTTTATAGTGCTTAGCTACCTTCCAAAATTCCTCCATTGTATACTGTGCAGGAAGCTTTTCAAGTGCTGTTCTGAACTCATCTTCTTTTTCTTCCGGAAGATCAATCCAACAGTTTGTTATTGTCAGCGGTAGCTTTATTTCAGCAGTATCAAACTTACGCTTATAATCTGGATGCTCTTCAAAATATTTTTCTATTTCAACAAGGACATCGTCGAAAACAGGCTTCAACCAACGGGAATCCTCGCAGGAAAAATCAATGCGAGGCTTCATTTTTGCCGTGAAGCATTTCTTTAGAACTGCCCACTGACCTATAACTTGCCCCTTTTTCCAATGAACATCTTCCGAGTTATAGTCTTCAGTTGCAATATGTGGTTTAATATCAATCAGTTGCCAATATCCTGAACCATATCCAGTAACAAAATCTCCGATTTTTATTTGACTCATAATCTTACCGCCCTTCGTTGATTTCTCTCATTATACCACACTTCTGCAAATAAATCAAGGCGTAGCCTTGTATATCATCAAATGATGCATCTCCTTCGGCGATATGAAGCACTCGCTACGCTCGCATGAAGCGTTCCGCAAGCGGAACATGAAGCGAAGCGCGCCTTCGCATCCTCATGTGCCAAAGGCACACTTCATAGGGCGAAGCCCTGCTTCATTTTTCATGCGCCACAGGCGCGCTTCATTCAAAAAACGCACCTTTGTCGGTAGACAAAAGTGCTTTTTTCTGGCAGGGGTAGCAAGGTATTCGCTAAAGCGAAGATAAGCGCGCTTGACGCTTACGAGCTAGCTCGACGCGCTCTGCGCGGCGTATGTGAACTTGCAACGCTCGCAAAATGCTCGCGTCAATTCAAACCAGCACACCAAGCAACAAAAAGAGCCACTCACGAGGAGTGGCTCTTTTTGTTGGCAGGGGTAGCAAGATTTGAACTTGCGAATAGAGGAGTCAAAGTCCTGTGCCTTACCGCTTGGCGATACCCCTTTGAATTATGCGACAATTAGTATAGCATATTTTTTTGCGCCTGTCAATACAAAAATAGGAAGATTCGTCGCTTCGGCATAAAACTATTTTCAAAAAACGCAATTTTTTTTAAAAAAGCTATTGACAAACAAAAAAAGATTTGATATAATAAACAACGTTGACGCGCTGGTGTGGCTCAATGGCAGAGCAGCTGATTTGTAATCAGCAGGTTGATGGTTCGACTCCGTTCACCAGCTCCAGTGTTTATGGGGGAATTCCCGAGCGGCCAAAGGGGGCAGACTGTAAATCTGTTGTCACTGACTTCGCTGGTCCGAATCCAGCTTCCCCCACCATAACAAAAGACCGACCCTTGTGGTCGGTCTTTTGTTATGTCGGCGTAGCCGGGTGAGACACAGTGTGCCGAAGGCGCGCTGACCGCATACCGCCGAGGGCGGTATCTTGCGTAATGCGGAGCTTAAAGCTCCCATCAAACCGAGGCGGAACGCTTGGCATAGAGCATTCTCCGCATAGCAACACCCGGCTTCCCTAAACCGACCCATGTGGTCGGTTTTTGTGTTTAAATCAAGAACAAAAATACCGTCATTGACGCAAGTATAATAAGATCGCTCTTCTTGTAGTGGAAGCCGCGGCGGTATATCGTGTATCCGACAAAGGTAAGCAGCTCGACAATCATCCAGAATATCAAGCCAAGCTCGGCAAATGTCAGCATTCCGAGTATCGCGTAAGCGGGTATCAACGTGCGGAAGCCCTCGATAGAGTCGGATATCTCCTCGGTCTTTTCCATCGGTCTTTTGCCGAATTTTACGAAGAATTCGATAGCCGCGAGGCTTCCGCCAACGATCCAGGTGATGAGCCATACTATGTTTTGCCAACTATTCCAGAAGGTCGCGAAATCAAGGTTGTCTTTTTCGACTATATATTGATATGTCGTAGTCATCATATCTATCGTGCCCCAGGGAATAGCACAGTAGTCCGTTTCGAACATATAAGATCTGTCGAAAACGTTTTCAATAGCCGCAACAGCGAGGATCACTATAAACGTGGACAGTATCATAAACCATATACCGTCGCCCGTGGTGTTCGCATCGTTGAACTCGTACACCATAATAGAGTAGAGCGCAAGACCGAGCAGAACGCACAGCAAATAGTGTACTATCATCGGCGGAAAATTGAAATACTCCGTACCGCGTATTAGCAGAAGAATGAAATTCTGAAGATAAGCAAGAGTAAACGTGCCTATCACGGTTATCGCGCCCGTAAGATAGTGCGCGAGTGCAATTGCTCTTCTCGATATGGGTAGGGCATAGGCGCAGTCAAGATTTCTTCTCTTCTTGAAAAAAGAGAATTCCATGACCGGCACTATATAGCAAAGCAAGCACATAAACAGCACGGGTGCGTAAAGGGTAGAGTGATAGTCTCTGACTGTTCCTTCTATCACGTGATTCCACTCGTCGTACGGCTGACCGTTTATTCCCATTATGAACGTCAGGATCAAAACGGTTATAAGAATGTACATAATTGGCTTCAAATTTGAGCGCACGTGTGCGGAAAAATAAGACTTAAAGCCCGTCATTTCAGCATTCCCTCCTTCCTGACGTCGTGTATGAAGGTCTCCTCAAAGTCAAGCGGCATCTCGTCCATAACCGCAGGCGAAAGAGCTTCAAGTCTCTCGCGCATCTGTGCCGCATCCCCCTCGAGAACTATCTGTACAAATCTGTTTTTAACGGTAAGCGACACGATCGGCAGACCGTGGAATGCGCTTTCCGTCACCGCATCGGTAAAAGCAAGCTCAAACTTGCAAAGTCTGCCAACGTGCTCGGCTATATCTCCCTGACTCTTTATCCTGTTCGAGTCGATAAGAATAAACCTGTCGCAAAAATCCTCAAGCTCTCGCAGCGAGTGGCTCGCGATAAGCACGGTGGTCTGCCCCTCTTCCACAAGGTCGATGATAGCATCCTTAAATATCTTTCTCGACAGGGGATCAAGACCGTCAAACGCCTCGTCAAGCAGCAGGTATTTTGGCTTCACCGCAAGCGCAAGGGCAATAAACACCTGGCGGCGCATACCCTTCGAAAAATTGCGTACCTTAGCACCCGTGTCAATTTTATATGCCTGAAGCAGCTCTTCAAACACCGATTTATCTATCTTTGGATAGTGCGGCTTGTAGTATTCGTACAGATCCATCGGCGTCATAAACGCCGTGTAATAAGGATCATCCGGCAAAAAGAAGATATCGCGCCTCGTTTCTGCCAGCGCAGGACTGTTTCCGTCGTAGAGTATTTGTCCTTCATTCGCCAGATACACTCCGGCAAGCAGGCGGAGCAGGGTAGATTTACCCGCGCCGTTTATTCCGACAATGCCAAGCACGGTGTTGTCCGGTATTTCAAGATCTATCTCGCGCAGCACAAGCTTGCCGCCCAGCGAATGCGAGAGATTTTTAATTTCAATCATTGCCGTAAACCTCCTCTATAATTGATAAAAGCTCGTCTTTTCCGACGCCCGCGTCCTTAAGGCGCACTAAAGCGCTCGTCGCCTCGCTCGTAAGAGCATCGCACCCCTCGCCCTCGCGCCCGTAGATGACGAACGCGCCCTTCTTGGGCATCGAGCGTATAAAACCGCGCTCCTCAAGCAGCGAATACGCGCGCTGTACCGTGTTGGGATTTACTCCAAGCTCGCCCGCCGCCACTCTGACGGACGGCAGCTTTTCTCCTGACTTGATAACCCCCAGCGCAATGTATTTTTCATATCGCTCGGCTATCTCAAGATAGACCTCGCGCTTTGCTGAAAAAGCCCTCGCCATCTGAAAACACCCCTTTCTGTATTATCTGTATTAACTGTACTAACTGTATTGTATCACTGCTCCCCCCGCTTGTCAACCACTTTTTGCAAAAAAAATCAAATATAAACATTTTTTCAAAAACACCTTGACAAACATTCGCTGATTTGATATAATACTTTTGTTTGAAGGGGTGTAGCTCAGTTGGTAGAGTACTGGTCTCCAAAACCATGGGTCGTGGGTTCGAGTCCTTCCGCCCCTGCCAAAACAAAAAGCCTTGATTTTCCTAGGGTTTCTAGGGATTTCAAGGCTTTTTTCTATTTTTGGTCATTCCGTTTCACACCGTTTGACACCGTTTGGGGTAGGTTTTTACGGGGTAAATGTGGGGTAGTAGAATTTGTAGGGGCAGAATATGGCTTGTATATCTCGGCGAAATAGGGAGCGCGGAGGGGCTGACAGAGGTAACAAAGGCTTTTTGCTCGCAAAATGACTTTACAATAAAAAAGTGTAAAGATTTCCAAAAAAGTATAAACAATTCCAATAAATCCGTGCTATAATGGTATCGTCAAAGAGTATAAGCAAATGACGAAATAGACCAACTTCTTGCTCGGTTGTCTCTGATGTCTGCTCCGATGACCTCCTTTATCTACACATAGAAAATGCACTACGGTTATGCCGCGGTGCATTTTTTATTCGCAGATGTAGCACAAACGGAAGTGCGCTTGACTTGTAATCAAGTGGTTGTGCGTTCGACTCGCACCATCTGCTCCAAGGCTTATTGACTTCAAAGAACGGATGTGATATAATAGATATGAGTAAAAACCATTGGGAAACTCAACCGAGAGACGAGTACGGTAAGTTCGCCAATAGTGGAACGCCGCGCACATATAGACAAAACGCTTCGTATAGCGAAATTGCAAGCAGCTCACAAGATGCGGAATTAGCAGAATTTGACGAATATGTAGCAAAATTAATTTGCAAGGCTTATGGAATCGATCCCGGTGAAGATGCAAAACAAAGTTTTTATGAGTACTTTGAAAACAAAATGCAAGAATATGAGCCTGCTATCGAAGTTCCTGAACATAAATTTAAACTCAACCCCAAGTATATTTCCAAATCGGATAAAACAACCCCGATTGCAGCTCCCGATGTTGAGTTCCCCAGAGATCATTTGTCAATACTGAAAACAATGTGGTCGGATTATGAAGAAGGAAAATGCAAGCCACCTGAAAGAAAAGGTATTAAATTCTTCAACATAGACAACACGATTTATATAACTATCGGAGAATATCCCAATTTTTATGTCACCAACGCAAAGACATATGATAGCACATTTAATTTGGAAAGCGCATTAAAGAGGATTATGTATGGAAAACACAAATGAAAAGTATATAAATGATCTTTTTGAAGAAATGCTGGATCTTTGCGAAGAGCGAGGCTTGACAGGCGAGGAAATGTTTGTCATCGGTGCTATGGTTGATGACAAAGAGTCGGCAGCTCGTTACGGTAAAGAGGAATCGATACGCATAGCAATGTCAGCGATCAAGATTTGCAGAAACCCCGACGAAGTGTTTGAGGCTATCGAAGCGCTTTTTCTTTTCGATGATTAGTTAATTTAATATGCAAGGCATCAAGAGGCACACCGCCCCTTGGTGCTTTTTTATTTGCCAAGAAAGGAGCAACGATATGGCAGAAGAAAATATAGACCTTGATTATATCGAGCCTGCCGCTTGCTTCGATACAGTTAAGGCGGCAAACGGAAAATCAGGGCGTCCACGAAAGGTCTTGAACTCAACCGGTTTAAGAGTTGTTGAGGCGCTCGCAAAGGTTATGTGTACCGAGGAAGAGATCGCGGCTTGCCTTGGCGTTAAAACCGATACTCTGCACGCTTCGCATAATGAGAAGTTATTTTTGGGAGCGTTAGGAAAAGGCAGAGAAAACGGAAAAATGTCATTGCGGAGACATCAATTTGAATTATCAAAGGTCAACGCAACAATGGCTATTTGGTTGGGCAAGCAATACCTTGGTCAAACCGATAACATAAAAACAAATGCCAACGATGAGGAATCGCCGCTTGATAGACTTTGCAACTCACTTGAGAAGGTGATAGACCATGGCAAATGATATTTTCACCGAGAAACAGCTCAAGGTGCTGCGGAATGCAAATCACCGTTGGAATATTCTTTCGGGAGCGACACGAAGCGGAAAAACACACGTTTCTTATTTTCTCATCCCTTTGCGAATAAAGGAGCATTGGAATCACAATATATTGCTCGCAGGAAAGACGGTTAACACTCTCGAAAGAAACGTTCTCGGCGTTATGCGCGGAATATTCGGAGCAGACAATATCGGAACTATCTCGAAAACAAATCAAGAAGTTACAATATTCGGAAAAAAGTGCTTTGCAGTCGGTGCAAACGATGACCGCGCGATAACGAAAATACAGGGCGCAGGTCTCGGATATGCTTATTGCGACGAGCTTGCAACCTACCCGGAAAATTTTTTTGAAATGCTCAAATCACGTCTTGATCTTCCGAATAGTAAATGTGACGCAACCTGCAACCCGGAAAGCCCGTCGCACTTTGTGAAAAAACACATCGACAAAAAGAATCTCGATGTTTATAACGAAGCATTCACGATATACGATAATACATTCCTATCCCCCGATTTCATCTCTAACCTAGAGAATGAATATCGAGGGACTATTTATTTTGACCGGTGGATACTTGGAAAATGGGTGAAGACCGAAGGGCTTGTATATCCTCTTTTCAAGCGCGAAAAACATTTTTTGACACCTTCGGAATTTTCAAAGCAGTACGGTCGCCATTCAATGCGTTACGTGATATGGGGTGGCGACGGTGCGACCACGAACGATGCTACGGCGATAATCCCTCTTGCAATAATGGATAACGGACAGGGCGTTGTGCTTGAGAAATTCTATCACAACCCGAAGGTTAACGGTCAAATGTCAAACGAGCAGCTTGTGCCGTACATACGCGAATACTTTACGGAGATGACACGCAAATACCGAATGTACGAAAACGGCGTTCAACATTACACTCCGATAGATTGTGCCGCATCAGACCTTATTATAACGTTGGCTTATTCTCTACCGAGTATGTACAACGTGTACAAATATACGCAGAAAGACATTTTGCGAACTACCGATGTTGTTAATAATGCTTTTGGTCGTAATTCGATCTGCGTGCTTAACTTCGGAGGCAACTACAACTATATTAAACACCGTTTTGAAGAGGGCGACGATCAGCTAGTCACCGATCTTGAAAATATGGTGTGGGATGAGAGTGGCAGAGGTTACGACGCATCAGTTCCCAACGACTGTGCCGATGCTTTCAGATATGCAGTCAACGCGTACTATGCCAATCCTCTCAACCTGTGGGAAACACCCGAAAATACATCACTTTACAAAGGAGGGTAAACGATGCCCGAAAACTTTGAAAATGTACCGTGCGGCGATAATACTGCACCGTGGATGAATAACGCCGCATACAACAATCATTACACGTACTCGTACATTTCGCGCTCGTCGTTCTATGCTATGATCAGCCCGACATACTACTCATTTATGAACAGATTTGTACGAAATTGGCTGTGGTGGAATGACGGCTATGTGCCTTATTTCCACAATTCCGAGCGCGGTATCCCGTCAACGCATATAGGCGGCTCGCTTGTCGATAAAATATCAAGAAAAGTCGTAGGCGGTCGAATTATGTATAAGAACGCCGGCGATGACGAAAGCGTGAACGGTGCTAATAAAGCCTTGTTATACATAGGCACGAAGTGGGCTGTTGACACCGATTTCGAAAACGTAGTCAAAAAGGCTACCAAATACGCCGCCGCTGCAGGAACGGCTCTTGTAAAGCTCAACAAAGACGACAAGGGACTATGGGCAGACGCGCTCAGGTTTGATCAGTTTATTTGTTCTGTTGGCTCTCGCGGAACCGTCGAAGAAGTCAAGTGTTTTTTGCAGTTGTTTACTAACTTGGGTGTGCAAAATTACAAAGAGGGCGAATCATTCACCGGTTACTACGTGGTGGAGTACCGCCACTTTGCAGACTTCACCAGAGCAACAGGACAGGTCATAAACAACGCACCTGTGGTTGAATATGCAATACACCGACAAAGCGGAAGCATCACAAACGGTCAATATGTGAGCCAAAGTATGACAGAGCGCGTTCCGTTCAGGGATCTTCCAAAGAAAATCAAGCGATCTATTGGTAAGGCATATTTTGGAATCGCATTTGACACCCCGACATTGCTGCCGTTTTCCAATCATCTCGGTGCGGAACTTGTGAAATGGACGGGCGGCGTTACCGGTCTTCCCGAGTTGCCGTTTGGAGAAAGTTTCCTGTCTCCTATAATTTCTTACTTGCAATCTTGGGATTATTACTACGCGGCATCTAACACGGATATGTACCTCGGAAGAGGCAGAGTGTTAGTTCCGAAGCAGTTTATAGCAAAAGGTGCGGATGCTTCCCAATACAACGCAGGTCTTGATAGTTTTCAATACACACAATGGGCAACCACCGAGCCGGACAAGCAGAAACCCACTCCCATACAGTTTGACTTGCGTTCGACTTCTTGGAGTGAGATCCGCGACCGACTAATACAGGACATATCGATCAACACCGGTGTAAACGTTGCAACCATTGCCTCATTCTTGAACGATAATTCCGCAAAGACGGCAAGAGAGATAAGCACCGAGGAAAACGAAACGGCAGAGTATGTCAACGATCAACGCGCAATTATAGAGAAACCTCTCAACCGGTTGTTGTCTATTGTTACAAAGTATTATGGCTTCACCGATACTGTTGTAATCAGGTGGTCGAGCGCCGGTCTTACGAATAGATACACCAACGCAGAAATTATCTCAATGGGACTGCGCGAAGGCTTTATATCACGCCGCAAAGCTATTCAGATGTTTAATTTTGACGATGACGAAGCACAGGTACAGCAGGAATATAAAGCTATAATGGAAGATCAGAAGGCGGCACAGTCGCAGTTCCCCGATATGCCCTTTGGCGATAGCGAAAGCAATCCCTTTGACTTTGACGTAAAGGGCGGTGATACAAATGGTGAAGGCGATACCGGACAGGCTGAATAAACAGGCTCTTGCAGTTGAAGAAGCGCAGGGGCTGATACGCAAGGCTGTAAAGGATGCGCTTATGTACCGTCAGAGCAAGCGAGAGCTTGACAAGAAGGTATTTCGCATTATACAGCTTTGTATGGCTTCAATCACGATACCGTCGCTTCAAAATGCGGCGTATCGATCTCTCGTAGCATTCTATAACAGGCAAAGGCAGCTCGCGGCACGAATACCGGCGAAGCGGCTTTTTCTTTTTCTCTGCCTCTTGAAGCTGACGGAATGGAACAAACGCCCGGAGGAAAGGTCACCGTATACGGCTGATATTTCGCTCGTAGAGGCGCGAAAGACCGTGGCGGCAGAATGGGGCGGCGATATGCCCGAACGAAGCGACGAGATAATGAATCTCGGCTCACCTTTGCAGAAATATCACCGAGACTATTACCGCGAAAATATCCTTCCTACTTTCAACAAAATGGCGAGTGAGGAAGCACTTGACCCCGACTCCGAAAAGTATTGGGACAAGCGATCCACACTCCGTAACCGTGCAGAACGTGAGGTACGGTATCAAGGACACCTTGACAACCGTACAGAGTTTGAAGCAAGGGGCGTAAAGCTCGTGATTGTTTCAGCTCACGCCGATTGCTCCGACCGTTGCCGCGAATGGCAAGGGCGCGTTTATTCCCTCGACGGCACGTCCGGTACAACGTCAGACGGCAGAAAATACGTACCGCTTGAGGTGGCAACGGATATATATACCGAGAACGGCAAGTGGAAAAACGGTCTTTTCGGCTTCAACTGCCGTCATTATATGGTCGAGTACAAGGATGGATACCGTTTCCCCAAGGTCACGCTCAAAACCGAGGAGGAACAGTATAAGATCACCACAAAGCAACGGTATATGGAGCGGCAGGTGCGTGAATGGCGTACACGTGCGGCTATGTCAAAGGGCGTAGATGCCAAGGAATATAACCGCGCGATCGAGAAAGCACGCTTCTATAACGAGCGATACATCAAGTATTCGCACAAGCACAACCGTCCGTATTACGATACGAGGACAAAGATAATTTGAAGGAGGGCGAGAAGCCTAAACCTCTTATTATAAAAAGCCGGCGGAGCTTATCCGCAAGGGATGATGCGCATCGTCCGTCAGTGGTTGAATGCACACCGTGTGGAACGGGTGAAGTTGACGTGGACACGGGGCGAATGTGTAGATTTCCGAAATTCTTGCAAGGAAAAAACGACAAAAAGAAAGGAAAACAAAAAAATGGCACTTTTCAAGAAAAAGCGCACACTTGACGAAATCCTCGAGGACGTAAAAGACCTTACTCCCGATGAGGCAAAAGAGCTTCACGAGAAGATGAGCGACCTTTACAAAGCCGAGGACGAGCGCGAGATCGACAAGATCGAGGAAGAGAAAGCCGACACCGACGAGGTGAAGGACGAAAAATCCGAAGAGGTAACCGAGGAAAGCGAAGAAATCGGAAAGGACGTTGACGAGGTAAAGGACGACGTCAAAGACGATGAGGACGAAAAGAGCGAAGAGGAAAAGCACGAAGAGGAAGAGTCCTCCGAGCAGCAGGAAAAGGAAGATGAAACCTTTAAGGCACTCACCGCTCGTATTACCGCTATGGAAGAGAGCTACGGAAAGCTCTCCGAAAAGCTTGAGGCTATGGCTGAAAAGCTCGACGGCGGCAACTTCGGCAATCACCGCGGTGCTACCCCCGAGGGTGAAGAGGATGCAAACGGCGAGGACACTCGTATAATGCGTTCTTATTACAGCAAACAGCGTGATGCACGCAGATAAACCACACCTAAATCAAAATCAAACCAATTAAAGAAAGGATAAAACAAAATGGCACTTTTTGCTGACATCAAAACCCCTTATGTAAACGAAGCTACTCTTAAGAGAGTAATGTCCTCCCGTGTAAAGGACAACATTTTTCAGGGTATTTTCACCCGTCCCGGCGAGGCTGTAACCGAGAAGTTCTCCGAGGACACCTCCGCAGCGCAGATTCAGGTAATCCGCGTTAAGCCCAACACCGCCGAAGCTCGTGAGATCGGCTCTGCAAAGAACGGCGGTTGGTTTAACTCCGCAGATGCTGCAACCCCCAAGACCGCAGCTTACGGCATCGACATCATCACCACCATTGACGACTGCATCGATATCCCCACCAATCAGGAGGATATGATGAACGTTGACATCGCAGAGGCAGAGCTTACCAACCTCTCCGGCAGAGTCAACAAGAACGTAAACGCAGTTACTTTTGCAGCACAGCTCGCAAAGAACTTTAACTCCATCGCAACCTCTGCGGTTACAAGCAACTGGGTAACCCTTCCTGCTTCCGATCCCGACTACAAGGCAGCTATCATCGCAGCAGGCGCAAAGCTCGACGACGGTAACGAGGCAGAGGGTGTAGACGCATATCCCGATAACTTCCGCGCTGTTTTTGTACGCTCTGAGGCAAAGGTTGAACTTCTCAACAAGGGTCAGATCATCATCGGCGGCTCTGATGCTGCACAGCGTATTCTCCGCAAGGGCGGTCTTGACGAGGACACTACTCCCGATGTAGCAGCTACCGGTTATCTTGGCGAGGTTGACAATATGCCCGTTTACTCCGCTTCCAAGGCTGTATGGACTCTCGCTGAGAAGTACCTCGGACTTACCGCAGGAGCGCTTAACGGCGTAAAGATGCTTGTCGTTTCCGGTATCGGCACTGGTCGTGCTCTTGCGTTCAACAACGCAATTAAGATCGTTGATTCTCCCGATGGTCAGGGTCGCAGACTTCAGCCGAAGTACAGATTCGGTGCTACCTGCTGGGATGCACTCTCGGTTGTTCCCGTTGTTGCTAACGGCTTCACCAACCCTGCAACCTCCGAAGCGCAGCTTACTGTACTCGCACCCGGCTCTCGCGCTTAATTTTATCTCTCACAGAGGACATCCTTCGGGGTGTCCTCTTTATATGGCTTTTGCGGTCAGATACGCGCAGTTCGACTCTGCGCAAAGCCACCATACGAAAGGAGCAACAATATGAATAATGCACATATAAACGAGCCGTTTAATGATGATTTCCTCGTGTATGACGAGACGAGCGGACGGTACGTAATAACCGAGCGAGGACTTGAGAAAAAAGGAATTTTTCTCCGTTCGCGTATCGAGCGATTTAACACCGAGTACGCGGCTGTTGTTATAAGCGCGTACTGCGAAACGGTCGCAAACCACATCTACACGTACATATCGGATTTTGCGGTAAATCCCTATCAGCTTGCGGCTATGATAGCGCACGACCCGAATTACCGCCGCGTGATGTACAACGCACAGGCGGAGCAGGCAAAGTTCGTATACTTCAACGGAGATGCGACACTTTCGATCAAGCCCGAGGAGAGAACGCACTACATCGCACCTCTTGCGGCTGCCGCGCTTGCAAATGCCGGACTGACTTACGCAGGAGGTTATTAACGATGATAGATCTGCTTGACATCCTCGCAGGGAGGGCGGCAGAGACCAACCCTGCAACGTATTACGAAAGCCGCCCGAACGGTCTTTTCACCCCGACAAGCACAGCGGATCTCTTTTCCCTTGAGAATAACGGCGTTCCTATCGATTACGAAACGCTCGACCCTATGAGCTATCAGTTGCGCACCCTGTTTGGTGACGTGACCGACAGCAAGGGCAAAATGCTCGCTATCAAGACTAGAGATCAGCACGATTATAAGGTAGGCGGCTATATCGCAACACATGACGGCTCGCTCTACGTTATCGATGCGGTGACGGTCGATACCTCGGCGGCATCCAAGCAGGCGATGCGCTTTATTCCCGTGCCGCTTGAAACGGTATATATAATTCGACTCTTTGAAGTGGAGAACACTAACCGCGTAAGGAGGGGATAATATGGAGGGAGTCAACCTCTATGTAATTGCCGCCAAAGGATACGTGCTTATGAAGGGTGCGTCTCCGGTGGATACGGGAAATCTGCGAGATCATATTGATCTGAAGCAGACGGGCACAAACGAGTACACCATATCCATAGGAGCACCAAACGCCCCATATGCCGTGTACACTAACGAGCCGTGGGTAGCTCCGTATTGGCGCGGCAAGAAAAACCCCAACGAGCATTGGATAGATAACGCCGTCGAGGACGTTGTTGATATGATCTGCGAGTTCACAGGCGGTAAGCTCACCAAGTTCTCCGGTGTAGAGGACCGATGGAGCAACAAGTCCTATTGGGAGAGTAAGGAAGGAAAAGAAAGGTTAAAGAGGTACGGTATAAATGATTACAAATCAGCAGTTAGCCGAGCTGTTACAGTCGAAACTTAACGGCGATTATATAGACGGCGAATACGCAAACCTGCGCAAATACGGGCTTGATCAATTCACCCCCAACGTGCGCTACGAATTTAAAATATTTGCGAATGACGGTGAATATATCACGGCAGAAAACCGCGATGCGCTCGTTAGTGCAAACCCAACAAACACCGTCACGCAGTACATAAACGGCGTTTTCAAGACACCCGGCGGCAACACCGCAGAGGGTGCAAGCGCAGAAACGCTCAACACCGCGATAGAGGCACAGATAGAGCTACTTATCCCCAACTGTGACGATGAAGCGGAGTTTGCGGTAGACAATCAGACGTACCGCGTGCGCTTGCAGGATGCCATATCAACGCTCGTGCAGGACGTGTTGAGCTTGCCCTCAAACGATACGAAAGAGGACATCGACGGAATAATGTACTTTATCGGCGGCAGATACTCTCACGCATCGGTCGGAGAGAAGCAGCACAGAACGCAAGCAGGTCTCTCGGTCGTGCTCTCCCTGTTTATGACCTTTGCCGTCGTTGCGATGGGTATATCCTCACGCGAGATCAAGCTGAGCATTAAGAACGACAAGAATAAATATGAACCTGTTTATTTTAACCGTATCAGCATATCGCGCACATCAACACAGGAGAATAACGTGCAGGCAACGCCCGGCTCTGACGGCGCGGAATACGGCATCTCTCGCGCGAGAACAACCGCAACCCAGCTAGTGATAGGCTTCTCTGCTCCCGTACGCCCTACGTTGATAAATAAGGCTCTCACAAAGTACATTGTAAGCGGCACCGTTCCTATTCTTTCCGTAAAGCTCGAAATGCCAACAATATTGGAAGATACCGACGGAGACGGAAAACCGGAATTGCAGTACGAAAAAGGCTATTATACAATGACCTTTGCCGAGGGCGGTGTTGCCGGAGAGGAAAACCTCAACGCAGCTTATGATATCCGACTTGTAGAAGAAATGGAGGGTTGATATGGCTGACGTAACGTATAGAATTATCCTGCAAGGCAAGGGCGGCGCAGGCACAAGCAAGCCAAAAAGCACCGCAACGACCCCGAAGGGCGAGGACATCTCCCCCATGGAGCAGGCATACGGCGCTTATAAACAGGTGCGTAACTGTGCCGCTGTTTCTCTCGCGCTCAAATACGCTCACACGCAGATAACGACAGGTATAAACCGTATAGATCTCCGCACAGGTCGCACGACCTATCAGCAGCAGTTGCAATGGCAGTATTCGACCGCGCTTAAGGGATTAAGCATCGTCGGAGCGATTGTTGGCGGTGCGGCTACTCAAAACTACCTCGCCGTTGTTGGCGGCGTTGTAAGTGCCATTGATATGGGTGTTGACTACGCCATCGAGCAGAAGAACATCAATATCGAGCGCAGGGTTGAAAACATCGGTATCGGTATGGCGAATATCCGCGCCGGTGCAGGCGGTGACCGCCACAACCGCGCAACCTATTGACAAATTCCCCCTGCCGTGCTAAAATAAGCACGGAGGTGTGTTATGAAAAAGACTATTAAAATTATTGCTGTTGTGCTTTTGTTTGCATTGTCTATATGGTGCGGAATTGTAACAGTTACCTTAATTTTCGAAGCGGCGCAATACATAAGCGCCATAAGCAAGCACGAATCAACCGAAGTAGTAAAATCTATCACAAAAGGTTTTGTTACCAAGATAATGCCTTATTGCGCGGTGTTTATAATGCTTGTTCTAAATGCCTTTTTCATTCTATTCGATTTTTACTTCCAAGAGTCAATTCTTATCATAAAATCGAAAATAGAAAACAACAAAGAAAAGGCACAGCAAAGAAAAGTAAGCAAACTAAAGGCTAAAATTAAAAAGATAGAGGGCGACGAATAGTCGCTCTCTTTTATTTGGAGGAAAAGTGAATAAATTTACAGTATCACTTAAGCGAGACGGAGTGTGGCAACCCATAAATGCAACGCCCGTCTTTCCTTTTTCTTGGGGCGAGCTTTTAGACGAAAGGCTCGACGAGGCGTATATAACCGTCTACGACAGCACCGAGAAAACATACAGACGTCTGACCGACGTAAAGGTAACGATCACGAACGGCTCACGAGTCAAGGAAGAATACTTTATAATTGCCTCGGATAACTCCTACGAGCTTCCCGTTGGTAGCGGAAAATACAAGCACGAGATATACCTCATAGAGCGCACAAAGCTTCTTGAAGGTATATACTGCTCGAGTATAACGTTTACAAACGCGATAGGCGCGGATTTTGTCAATACTAATGCAAAAGCAGTGCCACAGACGCGAGATATCGGACTGGGAGGATGGGACGTCCCGGACGGATTTGTTGCCGACTTCAATCCGTATCAGCTTGCCGGAAGCGTTGTTCTTCCGACTCCATCTCAGCTTGCGGATGAAATGTTGCCTTTCGTAAAAGAGGACGCCGGATCGGGATATGAGGTCTCGGAAGATTACATTATTGGATCAACAATTTTCAACCGTACATCAGCCGAAGTAAATGGAGTCACATACGGTTTTAACGATCCGGTTACTCCCAATGTCGAGGGCTCTTTTATCGCTGATTATTTGCTATGTTATCACGATGATAACTTAACCGGAGGAAGTTATATTCGCTATCCTTTGCGTTTTTATTGTGCCGCTGTCAAGAATCGCCTTCCTCTCAAACGTTGGAGCATAACTGACTGTATCGCTCGCGCCTGCGAGCTTGCAGAGCCGCTGTTCCAAGGCGAAAAGCCGAAATACAGGCTTGAAGGCGTAGAGTATGACGAAAACGGAAAGGTTATAAAGCCGTATACAAAAGGCTCTCTTGCAGAGAAATACGACAAGGTATTTGCACCCGAATTTACGGCAACCGAGGACACCTTACGCGAGCAGTTAAAGCTGATCCTCTCTTACGTTCACGCTGAACCGTGGCTCGATGAAAACGACGTTATAAAGGTTACGGAGTACGGTGGCACGAAGAACAGCGCGGCGGCTTCGCTCCCCTACGTTTACAACGCGGTATCAAGCCATATAAACGAGTATTGTACGGAGATACGCTCACACGCTCAAAATCTCGTTTCCTCGCTTGGTTACGCCCGAGGGGTTATAACTGATCCCGGCAATGGTCTTTATCGCTCTGTGCGAAGCGATACGGCGTACGTGCGCATCAATGAGGGTAACGCGATGGCAATTACCAACGCGCCTATATACTCTATCGAAAAGGTCTACTGCGGAATAGCTACGCAGGACGGCACCGGGTGGCAGCTTGCCCCGGTGGAGATCACGCCTTACGTATTCGAGGAAACCGAGTACAGCGCGAATTTGTCGAGCTATGCGGGCGGTTATCCGTATTCAAAGCAGTACGCGATATACTACACGCAAGGCTCGCCTAACCTTAAGGGGCTGTTCTTCAAGGCTCCGGATGCAATAGACTCGGCGAACTTTTCACAGTTTGCCATATCAAATATTCTCTCACTAAAAACGGGAAAGACGGCAAAAAATATCGATAAGCTACTCACCGATGCCGTCGGAGGTGCTGCATCTCTCGTTTTCTCCATCTCTTACAAGCCTATATCAAATCACTTTGTCAGCCACGGAAAGCAGCTGTACGTTGAGGGCGAAACGCCTTATATGCAGTTGTATAATCAGTCGGAAAACCTCGTAGAGAGCCAATATTACGGCGAGAATCTGCGCGGTGTGGCGGCAAGGCTCGGCAACATCGAGAAGGAGCGCACGTTCATTATCAAAAACATTAACGACGTTCCCCGAGTTGGAGAAATCCTCGACGGCTACGCAATATCGGCGGTAAGCTGCGAGCTTTACCCGTTCGACATCAAATGCACGGTCGGTCTGACAAAGGATTTCAACCGCATATCCGAATACGTCGGTATAAACTCGCAGAAGCGAATGTACGAGATCTCGGAGCGTGCGGCGGTAGACCGTACCTTGCTTATCAAGGAAACGCTTGTAATAGGTGAGCGCCCCGACGATTACAACGGAGATAACCAAATTTTTGGCGAGCTTTCCCCCTTTTACAATGCCTTCGACTCCGATGCCGCTAACGATAATTACAAGGTAAGCGTTGCTAGGTTTCAAGGGAAAACGTCTTCGGGAGATCCCGTCACTAACAACGAGGTATGCTTGCCCGTTATAGCGCGTGCGCTTGGAAACATCGTAACACTTAATTTCTCGATGAAGGACAACTACTCGGCAGGTACAAAAACACAGCTTATAACAAAAGCAGACAATGCAAGTGCCGATGTTCAAGGACGGTGGGAGCAAGACGTGCCGTACTCCGATTATTACGGTCGTGCGTGGTTTGCTGACGTTTGGTTTTACAGCGGCGATCTTTCAACCGGAAGAACACCCGAAGAACTCGCAAACTTTGCATATGAAACGCCGTCAGAATCTGATATCTTACCGCCTCGAAAGGCTTACGTGCGTATTGACGATCACATCTTACGCAAGGACAACCGGGAGAGGATATCCTATAACGTTGAGCTTGATATAAAGACCTCGCGTGAGGACATTATAATCGGCTCGGCTCTTGCCGATCTCTGCGGCTGGGTGAACGACACGGCGGTTGCACCTGTTATGTACTATTTCGACACTTCAAAATACAGCGTTGGCAAGTTCGATAAAATATACACTCCTCACAATGACGATATATACGCAGGCTCGTTCGCGAGCGTTGCACCCGATGCGAGTGCGTGGAAGGTTGCGAGGAACGGCGACGGCTCTCTCACGCTAACCGTTAATCCTCGCGGAACGGATTGCGGTTGGGTCATTTGCACGCCGATAACGACGCGCGACGAGCAGGTAGAGGACGAGAACGGCAACCCCGAGACCGTAACCTATACCGAGGGCGGCGAGATCCTTCTTGCGAGTAACACCGTCATAAAGAGCGACCTTTCGCTTGATTTCTACGTTGTTAAAAATTAAAAAAAGGAGAGCATAAAATGATTTTTTTATCTGATGCGGCAGGCGTAATAACCGCCGCAATTCCCGAAGCGATAAACCAGGGCAGCATTGGCGTAAACCGTATTGTGCTTATCGCGCCTTTTCCGTCAAATGCGGTAGTGTCGGCAACGTTCACTCTGCCTAACGGTATCAAGATCTATCCGCGATACGTAGGCGAGACCCCGGAGGACAATTACCCCTATCTGATGGGCGTTGTCGAGGCATTCGGCGACGGGGGTCTCACCATTGACGGTGTGACCGTAAACGCGTGGCAGCTCACGCTTGACAAGGCGATAACGCAGATCGCAGGCAAGGTAACGGTGCAGTTTTTGGTGACTACCGCCGTGGGCACAACTGTACAGGGCGAGGGTGATATTACTGTCACCGACATCGTACCCGGATCTGCCGCGACTCTCGCAACCACCTCGGCAACCCTGCCGATAAATCGCGGAAATGCGTACATTTCACCTAGCGTTGACCCCACGCAGTTTGAGCTTATACAGCAGTATCTCGCGGCGGCAAACAATGCGGCAAATGAGGCCGGGGACTTTGCAAGCGAGGCAGAGGGCTTTGCCGAGAACGCGGCGGCAGAGTTCGAGAAAGCAAAGGAAGAAGCCGACAGAGCAAAGGAGCAGGCGGACAGATACTCCCCGTGGGACGTTGTGGCAAACCAGGAGACAGCTCTTGCAGTGCTTAACGGTATTGCAAATAGCGGTCTTAAATCTTATCTTTTCCTCAACGTTGATTTTACTAAGCTTAATCTTAACAGCTTTGTTGTTGGCAACGCGCCGCAAATAAACATCTCAAACTCCATCGAAAAGCTCGAATTTAGGGGCTGCACCTTTGAGAGTGCGCAGGGCGTGCCTCTCGCGCTTAAATTCTTTTACCAAGGCTCGCAGTGTTCTATTGCAGGCGCGAAGGGCGACGAGCTTGTAATTCAAGGCTTTACCGACGTTATCGACTGTCGCGCAGCCCTTATCAAAGACTGCGAATACGTGACCGCTTGCGATGCGTACACACTCCATGATTGCGAAAGCGTGACCGACACGGCCGCCGAAAACTTCGTCGATTGTATCTTTGTCGACCCCTTCACCGTCATAGGCTTTGTGCCGACCACGGACGTCGGCAAAGTAGCGACCCTCAGCGATGACGGAAAGTACAAGCCCGAGAGACTCGCAAAGACGATCCGCGCGAATGTCGATCAGAATAACTATAAAATAAAAATCACTCTTGACGACGTAAACGGCAACGAAATGAGCGAGGCAGAAATCGACCTCCCCCTTGAGTCCGTTGTCGTTGGCGCGACCGTCTCCGATGACGGCACAAAGCTGATCCTCACGCTCCAAAACGGTACCACCGTTGACGTCCCGATCTCCGACATCTTCCGTGGTCTTGCTACGGAGGAGTGGGTGAAGGAAAACACAATAGAAAAGCTCGAAAGCGAATACGACGAACAGGTTTACTCGCAGGACGCTAACGGCGAGATATCGTTGAGGCGTGTATCTCCGGTAACGTATGCAAACTCGATTGTACGGCGCGCTTCGGATGCTTCCATAACCATAAGATCTAACCCCTCACGAGACGATGAAGCAATAAACAAGGGATACGTTGACAACGCTATTGCAAATATCCCTCCGTACGACGTGGCAACCCAGCGCGTGGACTTAAACTACAACGCTGCCTTTCTCAAGCTCACTATCAACAATCTTCTCGACGGCAACTACGAGTCCTTCCAGCCGTTCGACCTCGTGTGCGTAGGTTCTGACGGTTTGCCGATGTCATCAATATGCACGATGTTTGTCGAGCAGTACGACCAAGTCCGTATGCTTGTGTATGACTCAAAGTATCGAACACCCCCTCTGTATCCGCAATATTATACAAGTGAGGAAGGCAACGTTTACCTTTATTTTGATACGTACGGTGAATACCTCCAAGTCTTTATCCGTGGTCTCGTGGAGAAATGCACAAGTGCGACACTTGAAATTATTGACGCTTTGCCCGACGGTGTGCTTGATATAGACATTGAACGGCACGCCATAGTAGGCGAAAGCTCGGGCGGTGCTGACATAGACGTAACCGCAGAGGTCGGACAAACGATAATCGTCAAAGAGGTTGATGCAAACGGCAAGCCTACGAAGTGGGAGAGTGCGGATTATCAACCGAGAATCGCGTGGACTGGCGAAAAAGTAATGCTTCCCGAACGTACTTTTACCGCAGGTATAGAAAGTAACAACGATACTACCATAGAGGGCGGATATCCTCCTATGGGATTAACGATTGGAAAACGCTATATTGTTGTTTTCGACGGTGTGCCTTATACCCGTGTCGCCGAAGCAGGAGTTGTGTCGCTTGACGGTGTAAATATGCTTAATGTCATCTCGATAGGAAACCTCGGTATGTTTGGTGGCACGGACAATGGCTTGCCTTTTGTTCTTGGAGATGTTCTTGATAATGACCCTCCCGCTTGGGCTTGTCTGCCTTACGTGTATGGAGAGCACACACTGTCCGTTACGGGTGTAGAAAAAGTACATAAAATCCCAACCAAGTACGTACCGACTCTCGAGGAGATGCGGACTGACGAAACCGTGGTTTTGCCCGAAACAACTGCCGAGGTTGATGCTGATGTGGATGGTGCAATCCTTCCAGAATTTACGCTCGTTGGCGGTTCCAAGTACGCAGTAAAGTACAATGGCACAGAATATGTGTGCGAATGCTTCGGAGGTGATGGAGACGGTGATGCTGTGGAGGAGTTCATAATGGGAAATTTAGGTGCGTTAGACGAAAGTTTCCCCATTACAAGTGAGCCGTTTGCAATAGTAACAGTTCCTGCAGATGGTTTCTACGTTATTGTCCCTCTCGACGGCGCAACAACTATCACGATATCTATTGCACAGGTTGATGTCACCACTATACCTCAAAAGTATGTGACAAATGCGTTTCCGTATTATGTCGAAGTTAGTGGCGAAGGAACTGCCGAAGACCCCTATGTTTGTACTGAAACTGTGGCGAATGTTCAAGCAATTTATACATCAGGTAGACAAATCGTTATGCGAAATGTATACGGCGGCGGCTCGTTTTTCTACTATCTTTCTGGTGCTTTTGTGATTCCAACAGGTATTGGATTCACATTTGATAAACACGCCGGCGGCAAAAATGCCGCTTACCTACACTTAGTGTATTGTTTCCCAAAGAGTGATGGAACTTATCTTATTACCGAATATGCGAGTGATTTGGACGATATTGCTTAAAAATTAAATAACAACGCACATCCCACAACGGGGTGTTAAACAAAACAACACGAGGTACTAAAAATGAACTTCGAAGAAGTAAAACAAAAAATAAAAATCGCACAGGAAAAACGAGCGAAAGAGGCTGAAATACAGTCTCGCATATTCAAGCTCGAATTCCGTATAGGCGGTTTAAAATCCAAGCTCCAATCCACCGATTACCAAGCCATCAAATATGCCGAGGGCGAGCTGACCGCAGAGGAATATGCCGATACCCTCGCACAGCGCAGAGCTTGGAGAGCCGAGATAAATGCGCTTGAGGAAGAGATAAAGGCTATAAAGGAGGGTGCGAATGAAAATTAAAGTAACACTCGGTGCGGCGAGCTTTGCCGCGCACAATGAAATTATAACCGTACCGGAGGAGAAGGTGGAGATCGCCTTCTCCTCTCCCATTTACCCCCTCGACAGCCTTATCATCACCGCACGCAAGGGCGCGGAGGTGAAGCAGTACAGGCTGACCGAGGGTGCGGTAGACATCACCGAGCTTTGCAAGAGCGCAGGGCTCGTCGAAATGACCGCTACGCTCGAGGCGAGAGGCAAGGCGGCAAAGGTATGGCAGATAGAGCCGCTTGTAGTCAAGGAGCTTGACGGCGGGTTTGCCGTTATCCCCGAGCTTGTGGCTATACGCAAAGAAGTCGAGACCATTAAACAGGCACTCGTCGAAATAACAAAGGATTAAGGAGAAACAGAACAATGAAAAGAATTTTTATAACCGTTATCGCGCTTGCGCTTGCGCTCGTGCTTTTCACCGTGCCTGCGTTTGCAGAGGAAGCGGCAGACACCACCACGACCGAGACCACCGAAACGGTCACAGACACCCCCACAGAGCCCGAAATTTCCGCGCCTAGCGAGGAAGAGCGATTTTATGATCAGATAGTCGATTTTGTTTCAAACGGCGCGAATTGGGCGAAAATCGGCGGCGTGGTGCTTGCTATAATCGCCGCGATCGGTGCAGTCACGGCAAACCTCAATAAAGTTAAGGCTATGATAGACGGCGTAACTGCTCTCCTTAAGGGCAAGGCGACCAAGGAAGAGACCGAGAAGATCGTGACCGACAACTACAAGGTGCTTAAAAAGAGCTATGACGAGCAGTACGCGGAGCTTAAAACGCAGTACGACGAGCAGGCAGAGAGGAATACCGAGCTCACCGCCGTTATGACCGTGCTTGCGCTCCAGCTTGTTAAATCCCCCTATGCTCGCACCGAGATAATGGGGCTTCTTTCGGGCACCAAGGCTGTTGCAGGTGACGTAAAGGATATCGTCGAGGCGGTAGAGGAAGAGATCGCAAAGGCAGAAGCAGAGGAGGAAAAAGAGCCGACCCCTGCACTTGATGCGATCAAGGCAAGCGTAACCACCACGGAAAGCACTGACACCGGCGCGATCAATATGGGGTGGTGATTTGAGTGTCGAAGATCTCAAAAATTAAGCTTATTGCCTTTCTGCTTTATGCGGTCGGCTTTACGTTTCAGTACACGATACCCGTTATCGTATACGGCTCGATATTGCCGTATACCAAGGAGGATATCGGGCGCGGTCTGACAGCCGCAGGCGTTGTCGCTCTGCTTATCATTTGCGCGGCGATAACCAAGCGCCTTAAAAAGCGCGTACACGAATGGAAAAGGGGCGCACTCCGCGCCCTTGTTCTTGCCGCATTTAAGGCGGTGCCGGTAATTATATTTACAATATTTCTGCGTTGGATCGAGCCGCTTTTGTTCTCGATGATACATTATTGGTATCGCATTCTGATACTGTTCGTTATCGGTTGGGCGTTTGATATCCTCGCAGAGATAACGGAGGCGAGCGCAGAATGAAAGGCAACGTATTTGAAAGCTACGATTCAGCCGTAGCGACCACGACGGAGAAGATAAAACGCGCGGTTATAGACCTTTTCCCGTATCTTCTTATACTCGTCAATATTCTGTTTTTGGTGCTGAATACGTTGTTCACGGTGGGAATGCAAAACCCGTTCAGCCGTGACACGATAATCAAAACGCTTATGAGCTGCACAACCTCAACGCTTTCGTATGCGTGCTTTGTGACCTACGGGGACCGCACCACGAGGAAAAACACCGGTTCTTTTGTCGATAATCTCAAGGTATGGGGCGTGATCTCCGAGCGCATCAGAAAGGGTGCGCACTTTGAGGGATTTATCGACTATTGCAAGGCGGCGGTGGAGCGCGAGCGCGAGGAAAAGCGCATAGCCATAATCACCAATCACACGCGCATCACCGTGTCCGACTATGACGAGATATACCGCAAAATGACCTCGCGAGAGATAAAAGCGGTAGTTGGCGAGGGCAAGATAACCGCGCGAGAGGCTCATTTCCTGCGCAGGGCAAACGGAAACATTCGTGTGCGACCGATTAATCCCCTCTTGCTCCTTTGCGGCTCTACGGTCGAAAATTTGAACGATGCAGGCAGAGCGCGTGATGCTTCGGCAGTCGGCAGCATACTCGCGCGCCCGGTATCCGTGCTTTCATTCTCGATGGTGCTTGCCGCCGTGACCTGCACGTATGACGGATTTACGATGACAACGCTTTACTCGATGCTGACCTCTGCGTTTATGATCTTCTTCTCCTCTTTCCTTGGATACGAGAAGGGAGCGAGCAACGCACGAAAGACGGAGGAAGCCGTCAAGAATAGAATAATATTTCTTGAACGGTACGAAAAGACCGTCACGGAATAAAACCAAGAGCCCCAAGGCAACAACGCCACGGGGCTCTTTTTTTCTTTTTATTCATACCGCAACGGGCAACAATTTATTAAGCATCTTGCTACGGATTTTATATATCGCCGATTGAGAATATCTCAAACGCTTCGATGCCTCGTATATCGTGCAAAAAACGCGCTCTCCTGCGATGTTGACGTAGCCGTAGTACAAAGCATCAAAAACGGCTCTTTCGCGCTCGTCAAGCCTTTTTCTTGCCGCCTCAAGCGTAAGCTCCGCGATAGACACCTCCTCGATCGCTTCCTTAAGCTTTGCGCGGCAGCGGTCTACGCGCTCTATGTCTGCGGCGATCTTTCCCGAGGTGTCGCTTCCTCCACCGCCCGGCGTGGTCGGAGTGGTAGACAAGCGGATCGCATTTAACCTTGTCTCGTGCTCTATAAGTGCTTGCCGTCTTCTGCGCTCCTCGATGACGGCGTATTTGTACCTGTATAAATCCTTTTCGGTCATACCTTAACCTCCTTCACCTTTATACCGTATTTGTGCAACATAAGCTTGCGCTTGATAACGAACTTTGCGTACGGTGCGCTTGCAGGGTCGCGATAGCCCTTGATGTCCTCAACAACGGTCTCTCCGTCCTTTGTCTTGTACACGAAATCCGCTATGTATTTAACGCCCTGCTCAACACACACGCGCTTAACCTTTGGTTGCCCCTTCTTTGCTCCGTTCTTGTAAATTTCGCCCGTGGGCACGACCTCGTAATATGAGGGTATAAGCTCGTATACCACCTGCCGCTCTATGTCGTGTATCTCCCCGGCGCGTTCGAGCAGCTTTAACTGACCGTGCCGCGTTGCCTCGGCTTTGCTGTCGTACTTCTCGCCGCCTACAACGATCTCGCGGTTGCCGAGCTTGTTTCTTGTGATGTGATTATATCTTACCATTCTTTCGGCTTTTGAGTGTGCACGTGAAGGTGCGTTCCGAACATATATTCGTCAAAATCACGATCTACACTCTTTTTCCTTTCCGCTTCGTCCATAATGCGACGCCAATCTTTATATTCCTTGCAGCTCGCGTGACACGATACGGTAGTGTTACCGGTCGTGCGCTTGGTGCATTTGTTACAGGGCGATCCGATCATTACATTGCACCTGCCTTTGTGTGTTTGGTAAATACCTTCTTGGCAAAACCGTCCGCTTCTCTGTGATAAAATCCCGCGATTTTCTCCAGCTCCTCGAGCCGCTCTGCCGCTCCGAGAAGAACGCTTGCACGGTGCTTGTCCTCAAGCGTGCCGGCAATAACGCGCAGCTCAACCGCCATCAGATCCGTGCGCTTTGCTTTCCCCCTCATTTTCGATCTCCTTCTTGTACTCTCTGATCTTTGTTTCTATGTAGTACGTGACCATACCCGGATGCGTATGTCCGCGCAGGGTGGCATAATATTTCTTGATACGTCGCTCGATTTCCTCGACCGCCTCGATCTTTGCGGCTCTCTTTACGTCTTCAAGCTCCTTCGTCGTCATATTCGCCCTCCACGTAGTCCGTATCGCGTGCGGCGAATAGCAAAGCCATAATACCAATGCCGCACGATCCGCCTATTATAAAGCCTATAAATACCCATAAAGCGATCATTATTCAAGCCTCCTCGTGTCCGGATTTTTCATAACCATACGCTCCTTGTATCTCAATACAGAGTCTATCATCTCGACCACGGTAATTAACGTCTCTGCCATAGCAGGCTTGAGCCCTTCGTTTGCCGAAAGCCCCTCAAGTATCCCGGCAGCGCGGTGAAGTGTATTTTCCATTTCAGTTGTCAACATTTCGGTTCCTCCACCATCTCTTTTGCGATTTGGTCTACCGATGCTCTCAAACTGCCAATGCTAACCGTTTCTTCTTCAAAGCAATCTGAAAATTCAAGCCAAATCTTGTGGTGCATCTCCCTCACGGTGTCGGCTTTCGCCATAGGTATGCACTCGCTTGAGAGAATATGGTTGTCCTCGATAAGCGCTGCGTTGTGCTTCTTCAACCTCTCATTCTCCTCGGTGAGTTCCTTGATAATGGCGAGGGCTTTTTTAGCCAGAGCTATTCTAAACCCACCTGTGCAACCTCGTTTATAAATATCGCAAGTAAGGCAATCGTATGCGTCTTTACAACACTCCAAAGCCTTTGTAATCTGTTCTTTGTTATGTTCCATCGTTTAACTTCCTTCCGCACATAAAGCAATAATTTATCGGTCTTGGTTTGCATTTTCCACCGTGCAACAGCCAACCTTCGTGTACTGAATAACCTACCCAAAACGCACCGTTAGCCGTATAGTAGCCTTCTCTATCTTCGTGGCAGTATGGGCACGGCTTCAATTCGTTATGCTCCATTTTCGCTATCCTTCCGTATAATTTCCTCGTAGTATCGCACATTGTCTATCGCATTGGGGTATCCTGCTTCGGCTTGTGCTTTCCAATATTGAAGAAGTGTTTTGGGGCATTCTTCTGCAAGTGTGAAATTTCCAAATCCACCATGTTTAAGTGTTTCTAAATTTCTCTCCCAAATGCGTTCTTTCTCGCCATCTTCAATACATCGGTCTATATGTTCATCTACCATTTGACACATAACCGAAAGGCTATATCCTGCTTTTGAATAACGCCCACCTGTTGCGTGGCATAATAGGCACTCCAACTTGTAGACAACCTCGTCATATTTTTTTCTACTAACAAATGGTAATTCCATTATTTGCCCTCCTACGCGCCGCTTATAGCTCTTTCAAGCTGCGCAACCGTTGTAAGCTTTCTCTTGTACGCCATATCCGCGCAATTCGCTCTAATAAGCGCCGTTGCTACGGGAGGGCATACTGCGTTACCGAGGCGGGCGATCTGTTTAGCCTCGGAGTATTTCTTGCCTATATGGCTCTCAATGTCAATTATGTAATCAACCGGGAAGCCCTGCGCAAGCTTCAGCTCCTCAGCCTTCAGCATACGCATACCAATATCACCGATGAAATAAGGCGTGCCCGCTATCTCGATAATCAGGATCTCGTTCTCCTTAATGGAATAATCCGCATACTCGTTGAGGAGCTGGCGTACCTCGTTCCAATGATAAAGATTCTGCGTGTTATCCACCGGGAGCAGATACGTTCTTATTTCCGCAAAATGACCTGCCGAGGTAGTGAGAGTAGGCATAGGCTCGATAAGGCTTTTGCCGTCCATATTCTTACGCAGCACGCAAAGGTTGCTCGCGCAGAGGTAATGCCTGGGAAGTGTTGTTACAGTAGGGATGGGAGCATCACTCTTGCTGGCGTGGTCTGCGCCGCCGTAGTAATGCACAATGTTTGCGGCAATAGTCGCGTACCTGGGCGAGCCGTCAACCGTCATAAGAGGCTCTTTTATATCCTGACCTCTTACCTCGCCTTTGCTCTGTTCGGAGTGATACTGAATGATAGAGGGCATCACCGCGCCAAATCTCGTAGCGCCAGGCATAACGGTATCAAGCGGCTTCTTTGCATCTTGCCCGAGGCTATGCTGCTGAAACTTCGTAAGATACGGAGCTTCCACCGCAAAGCACGCCTTGCCGGTCTGCGTATTCATAGGCGCATCTACGCCGTGTACGCCCGGTCCGTTCTTGTGGGAACACTCTACCAACACAGGAGTAGCAACACCAAAACCGTGCTTTTGCGTTATGGTCGGGAAGGTATCACTTACCTTTTGACCTCTCAAAGAATCGCCGCTATGGTTTACCTGCACCAGCTCGGGCGTAATGAGGTAGTGGTGGTTAGCGCTCGTCTGAGTGCTCATAGGTCTATCTACATCCTGGAAGGGATTATCAAAATTCATTTCAAGGATATAGGGCTTCGGATTCTTGATAACGAATTTATCAAGCCCTCGCGCCACTCTGCGCAGGGTATTTCTCACGAGAGGCTTTTTGCGCTCGAAGATAGAGGGGCAAGGGATGCTCCAATCAATGCACTCGGCTGCGGTACGGTAGGGCTTCAAGCCTTTACCCTTGCCGTGCGTTGCCTTCGGGAATACTATGGGCTTTCCGTCATTTCTCGCAACAAGATAGAAGCGCTTGCGGATGGTAGGAGCGCCATAATCGCAGGCGCGAAGCACCTTATAATCTAATTTATAGCCAAGACCGTTTATAAGACGTTGCTCCTCGGTACTGCCGCGCTCGATTTTTAGAAACTCGCAGGCTTCTGCAAGAGCAGGACAAACAGGCGCTACGCCCGTTGTCAGCATACCAACGAAAGCCTTGAACGTTTCGCCTGAGCGCTCGGGATCGGGGCGGCTCTTGCCGTCTGCATCCACAATAAGCGGTCCCCAGGTCTGTATTTCCTCAACGTTCTCCATAAAGATACATCTCGGCGCTACGCTCGACATAGCCCATTTGATAATAACCCAGGAAAGCCCTCTGATCTTATGCTCTACGGGCTTATTCCCTTTTGCACGGGAGAAGTGCTTACAATCGGGAGAAAACCAAGCTATGCCGACAGGTCTGCCGCCCGTTACTTCCTCGGGATCAATAACAAATACGTCCTCCTGGTAGTGCGTGGTGTAGGGGTGATTTACGGAGTGCATAGCAATCGCATCCGCATCGTGATTTACTGCTATGTCAACAGGTCTGCCCGTTGCAAGCTCAATGCCTACGGAAGCGCCGCCACCGCCGGCGAAGTTGTCTATAATAAGCTCGTTGAATAAATTGTCCTGATACATTGACTTCCTCCGCAGTTAGATTAGAACGGCAGCTGGCCGTCGTTGGGGATCTCTTCAAATCCCTGCGCGTTGTTTGTGTACGGGGTGGGAACGTAGGCGGTCGTGCCGGGGAGGAAGCCGCCCTGTGCGCTTTCCTTCGCCTCTGCGTTGTTATCGGCGTTGCCGACGAAAGAAACCTCATCTGCGATAACCTCGGTCGCGTAACGCTTGTTATTCTGATTGTCCGTCCACGTTCTCGTCTGAAGCTGGCCGCATACGAGGATGGGCTTGCCCTTCTTGAAATAGCGAGATACAAATTCTGCCTGCTGTCTCCAAGCGACGATGTTGATGAAGTCAACCTCGTTGTTACCGTCCTTATTGTACTTGCGGTTTACCGCGATAGAGAACGAGCACACCGACGTGCCGCCCTGCGTTTGCTTGAGTTCGGGGTCTGCTGTTATGTGTCCGATAAGTATTACCTTGTTAAATGATGCCATTTTATATAGCCTCCTCTAAAAAATATTCTGCATAGCGGACGGTATTTCCGTCCTCGTCCTTGTACTGAACGATATTTCTGCCGATAACGTGACCTCTGCATTTGAGGTCGTTTATCCTCGACGCGAGCCTTTTCACAATGGAAGAGGTTACGCGCGATCTTCGTGTTTATAACACGGTGCGTTCTCATATACGCAAGTATCTTGTCGCATTGCGATTTCTTTGAGTTGTCCGTCATTTTTTAGCCTCCCAATTATCTAGAAGTAGCGCAAGCTCTGCCGGGGTCGCGGTTTCTATGCCGAGGGCTCGCGCGTCCTCGACCGTCGCGTTGATCAATCTGCTCATTTCTGCGGTGTCATACGTCGAGCTGCCGTAAAAGCAGCGCACGCGCTTGCATCCCATAAGAAAATCATCGTCCACGATCTTACAGAACCAACCGAGCCCCTTGCGCTCCCACTCATGCGCAAAGCGATCTATCGCGCTGATGGTGAGCGTCATATCGGTGTAAGCGCCGACCTCCTCGATCTCCTTGCGGTAAACCTCTACCGCGCCTATTCCTTGGTCCTCTGCGATCTTCTGGCAAAGACACCAAAGGTAACTGTTCGCATTCTTTGACCGCTTCTCACGGTGAATTTTAAGCTCCAAGTCAAGTGGCTTGTCCTTGAGCTTATCGAAATCCTCTCGGAAGTCTCCCTCAAGATCGAGGGAGAGTATCTGTCTTCCGCTAGAGGTAAACATCAGATCACGGAGCCGGGCTATCATTTCGCACCGACCCATTCGTTGATGATCGTTATTGCCTTTGCCATTTCAAGCGACTGCGGATTTGCCGCAAGCTCGTTATACGCGGCTCTGTCGGTCTTGAAGAGGTTGCCGAGTGTTATACCTGCTTTCTTGCCCTGCATAATGACGAAATTCACCGCCGCTTGACGTTCTGCATCGAGGCTCGGGGAATTGGCAGGGGTGGAAGCCTTCGGCGGCTCTACGGGCGTTTTTTCGGGGCTCTTGATTGCCGCAGGGTTGGGAGGAGTAGTCGTTGCCGGTGCTTTGCGGTTTGCTTCTGCCTCGGGGAACGGTACGTCAACCGTCTTCTTGCCGTATGTATATACCACCTTGCGCGTTGAGGTGTTTACGATCTCAAGCGCGGTGATTATCTTGTCCTTGATCTCAATCGACTTAACCGCGAAATTGTCGCGGCACTTGCCCTTGTCGTTAAGGGTAAAGTCGTCCTTTTTGATCCATATAAACGGTGCGGAATAAAGCTCTCTACCGATACCCCAACACACCGCCGCACGCTTTCTCGCATCGCTTGCATTGCCTTTTTCGGCTTCGGTGTTGCTTTCCGAGCCTGCATCGTCCTTCCATATCCATTCGCCACCGATACGAATACCGAGGGAGCAAAAGAGAATGCCCTTGTTTTCGTAGAACTTGCATTGCCAATTCTCTTGACCTACCGTTTCGTCAAGTATCGACATATCGACTCTCGCATCCTTGTAAAGAAGAAGAGTCAATCCGCTTGCGCCTTGCATACCAACGCGGCACTCAACCTCGTTTGCCTTTAAATCTCTGAACATACACATTTCCGTTTCCTCACTTTATCTGAATATTCGATCTTATCTCAAGTCTCGCGCCGGGAACGTCACCGTCGAGGAGCAAGAGCTTAAGCTTGTCCTTGTTGGGTGCGACCTCGGTTGTCTCGCGTATTGCCTCGGGCGCGTTGTATCTCGCGTACCGTATAAACGCATCCATATCGTCGACGACGACTGCGCTTGACGTTGTAAATCTCACCACGTGCCTTGCGTTCTCGAATCTGCTCTTTCCGAGAGCGTTAAGGCTTTCCGTAAAGTAGCCTGTAAGGCGTTCTACCGTCTTTTCCTTGCGCTTTCTGCGCTCTGCAAGTGCCTTTTCCTCGGCTCTGATAGCCTCGCACTCTGCGCGGTAATTCTTGATAGCAGCGAGGACTGCATCTGCGCGTTCCTCCCACTCGCCGTTCACCGCTTCGAGCGTGTCGGCTATTGCTTCCTCGGGAATATCTCCCGACTCTATCGCCTCAATCAAACGGGCGAGGTCTGCTGTTATCGTGTATAAGCTCATTTTCCTTTAGCTCCTTTTTCCTATCAATGTATGCCGGCTCGTGAAGGTCGGCGGTAGTATCTAAACCTAAAATATCAAAGTCCATCTCTGCACCTCTCGCACAACTCAAATTCAAGCTCGCCAAACGCATCCTCTATAACCGCGCCGCACTCGTCGCACTTGTGGATCGCTACGCGCCTGTTCGGACACATAGAGCCAAGGCAGGGATACCCGGGCGTTGCACAGGAGCAACACTCGTTTTTGTATACAAGCATCACATAACCTCCTTCATGTCGGTAATTATGTATTCGGTGGGATTATCGCACACAAACTTGAGGTATACGTCGGTCTTGCTCTCTCCCGACATCGTGACCGTGTGCCTGTCCTCAAGGTCGGTGGTGTATTCAACCGCGAATTTTGCCATGTTCCTATCCTCCTATGCTCCATCGCGCAAGGTCCGTGACCGCTACGCGATATACCTTTCTGCCTGTGCCGATATTCTTTGCCGGCAGCGGATTGTATCTTTTGTTGATGTTTGATATAACCGTCTTAACGTTGCACCCGAGTAATGCCGCGACCTGCTCCGTCGTCAGCATCAAGGGCGGTTTGTCGGGGTAGAGCTCGTCAAGCCTTTCCTTAAAGAATGCGAGCTGATCTCTATAACCCTGCTTTTCGCGTGCCATTGTTACACCTCCTTATGAAAAATGCAGCGACCGTGTGCTTTACCAAAGGCTTAAGATTTACGACTTGGCTTGTCCTCGCAGGGTAAAGCGTAAACGTGCCGTTTTTGGGGTTGTAAAAGCCTTTATATCTTCCTACGAGCGTGCCCTGCTCGGTACGCTCCTTGACGATAACGGCTTGTCCGGGAATGACCGCCACGTCCTCCTCGATATGATAAGTTGTTTTAAGCTCTGATGTCTTCATCTGATGCCTCCTAATTCTTCACGTGCGATCCGTACGACCGCTCGAGTGCCGCTTCAAATGCTTCCTCGGCATCGAAGTTACCGTGCCGTGTTTTCTCCGTCTTTGGTGTCTTGCTCTCATCCATACGGTGCCACGATCGGATCGTTGCCAAGTGCGATTTATACGTCTTGCCAGTGGAGGCTATATACTCGCTCAACCTCTCGATTCTTACGCGCCAATCGCTCGGGAACTCCGCTTGAAGCTTTTTTACGTCTTCATCAGATAAGAGTACGTTGTTATATAAACCGTACTTATGCTTAACTGCTTTAGTATCTTTATCTATACTCTTATCTATATCTTTATTTTCATTTATATTTTCATTTTCACTATGCTTTTCATATGGTTTGCATATGGAAAGCATATGGTTTTTCGGACGACCACCTAACTTGCCGTTTTGTGAGCGGCTTTCGGAATAGGCTTGCCGGCGTTCTTGCTCGGCTTGCATTCTTTTGTTACGGTATTTTCCGTCTTCCCCGAGTGCAAACTTTTCAACTACGCGCTTGCATCCGTCCGATACTGTGGTAAAGTCGTCTTCTGATACGCCGTCCTGCAAATGCTGAATGCACAAGAGCTTGATATATCGCCCTAGTTCTTCATAAGACCATAACGTTGTGTCTGCGAGAAAATCCGACGTGTAGAACAGCACCGCGGGATCTTTATTCCTTGACATCTGTTTTCTCCTCAATCTATAAAAGTATTTTTCTCGGCATCCCAAATGCCGAAGTATTCGCCGTTGATGCTTACGCGGTATCTACCGCTTACGATCTCGCTAACCTGCGCTCTGCCGGTGTAGCCGAATGCCTTAAGTGCTTTTCTGATGTGTTCCATAGTGTGTCTCCTTGACTTTTAATTTTTCAAGTGGTATAATCTTCCCAAGGGGGAGAGCTTATGATTGGAATAATAATTAATGCGATAGTGTTTGTTGCGGTTGCCGTTGGCGGTGCTGTGATGATGTGTTTCTCGCTATCGGATATTTGGAATTACTTGATGGCTGTAATTCCAACGTTAATATCGTTGATTTTGGTGATCAGCAATTATGTAGTGTCAAACAAAAGGAAACGATACCTAGAAGTTTTACCGAAAATGTTAAGTCTGCTGAATTTTCTCCGTTTCGTAGTAGCGGACCATACAAGAGTCAAGTTTGCAAGAGAACGTTCCGGTTGGGCACCGTTGCCGACTCTTGCTCAAACCATAAAGGAAAATTTGGATAAATGTGAATCTATAATCCAAGAGTTTTCCAAAGTATTCCGGATAAATTACAATGACCTCTATAAAATGTTGTTAGAGGAACGTGATAAAGTCCGGAAAATATGTAATGAAAAAATAACGAAACTGAAACTTACAGATAGCGAAATGCATTTACTTGAAAGCAAGACAAATAAACACAATCATTAACGCGAATAGACCTATCGTCCTGACGGTGGGTCTTGTTTTTTTGTTGCGGAAATCGGTGTCTGATATCAGACTACCCACTCCGCATAATCCAAATTCCGCAGCCATAAGAATGGACAACCACGGTAATCTTTCTGTCAAAATTCCGCCTATCGCACACGCCGAATACACAATACCGCAGGTTATTTCAAGAATTAAGTGTCTTTTATCCATTTGTACTCCTTTACTGTATTCCACTATTAGTGAACTTATTTACCAAAAAAAATATCCGACACAGATTTGCCGAAAAACTTTGCAAGCTTCACTTTTACATCATCACGAGGCACGCGCTCGTCGAGCTCATACATAGTGATCGAAGAAGTGCTCACTCCGGCTGCTTTGGCTACTTCTTTGCGAGAACGATCGCCACGAAGGTCTCGGAGCTTTTGACCGATTGTTTTCTTCATAAAATCCTCCTTTAGTGATCTTTTGTGTTTCCACGCTTACAGTATATCACTTTGAGTAAACAATGTCAAGTGATTTTTGGGGAAAATATCACTTTTAGTAAACCTGCACAAAAAAGCGCCATAAACCCTTGACAAAGTTCACGGAAAGTGATACCATTAAGAACAAGGAGGTGCTGTATGATACAGGACAATATAAGATATTACAGAAGAAAGTCAGAATTAACACAAGCCGAACTTGGAAAGTGTTTAGGAGTAGGAAAAAGCGTTGTATCAATGTATGAATCAGGGGATAGAACGCCCCCGTTAGATATAATCGAAAAAATGGCGGATCTGTTTCACATTGATATAAACACATTGACAGGGCACAAATCTAACGCAATAAAAATTGCTGTCCGCGGTCATGTCGCCGCAGGCATTCCCATCGATGCGATCGAGGATATTCTCGACTATGAGGAAATTTCACCGGATATGGTCCGCGACGGTAGCGAGTATTTCGCCCTGCAGCTCAAGGGCGACTCAATGGAGCCTAGAATGCGCGACGGCGACGTTGTTATAGTTCGCAAGCAGGAGACGATAGAGAACGGACAGATCGCCATTGTCTGTGTGAATGGCGACGATGCCACGTGCAAGAAGGTGATCCTCAAGGACACCGGGGCAATCGTGCTCCAACCCCTCAACCCCACACACGAGCCTATGTACTTCACCGCCGACGAGGTCGCCACCCTTCCTATCACTATACTTGGCAAGGTTGTAGAATTGAGAGCGAAGTTTTGATGGATGGCGTTGAAATCTGCGTTATCCTTGTCGTTGTGTGTATTATTTGGGCTGTTGTGCAATTCGCCATAGATCTCGAGAAAAAGGAACAGCAAAAGCAACGCAAAAAAGATACATCAGGTGACGATCGTTTAACGGTATATAACGATAAAATAATCTATCCTAGCCGCGTGCGCTTTGGTGATGAGAATATATATGGAGAGAAAAGAGATTACCAGATACCCGAAGATGAAAAGCAGATGATACAAAAATGGAAGATTCAAAATTTTTGGTATTCTGCTGTTCGGCATGCCTATCGCTACGTGGGAGAGGATGATTTAGAAAGCCTTAACGAGTTTATGTCTAATATATGGAACACTCGCGACCCGGTGGAAAGCGCAAAAGACCTTCACGTATTTACAGAATCCGTTATAATGCACTTGTATCCTAAACGTGAATGGTCGGAACAGCACACGGAGACCCTTGTCAATTTTTGTTATTTGGTTTTATCCAATACAGATAATTACCTTTCGCAAATAGACTCCCCACCGGTGTGGCAGACTCCCACCAAACTTGCTATATTGCTTGAAAAGGAAAATAGGATCAGCGAGGCAATACAGCTTTGTGATTTTTGCATAGATAAAGATATTCCAGATTACGGTTACGACAGTTTTGTAGAACGTAAGCAGCATTTGCTAAAAAAGACGAGGAGATAACGTGAAAAAAAGAAAAGACGGTTTGTACCGTAAGAGTATAACGGATAAAAGAACCGGCAAGCGCATTTACTTCTACGGCGCTTCAGAGCGAGAGATAAACCGCAAGATATACGAGTATGAACAACGAGCCGAGCACGGGCGCACGTTCCGAGAGGTGGCAGACGATTGGTGGAGGCTTGAGACAGGTAATCTCTCTCCTTCTACCATCAAGGGCTACGGATTGGCTCTTAACAAGGTTGTTGCCTATTTTGGGGATGAATATATATCCGAGATACGAACGTCGGATATAACACGGTTTTTTCACACTCTGAAGCGTGACGGATATGCCAAAAAGACCGTAAAGAATCACAAGATCATCATTGACCGGGTATTTCATTATGCCGTTGTTGAGGGGGACGTCAAATACAACGTGGCGCGAGAGGCAGAAATACCGCGCGGACTGCCCGAGACAAAACGTACCCCGGCAACACCGGTGGACGAGGCAAAGATCAAGAATTCGGCTGACGTATGGCTTTTGCCGTTTATGGCTCTATTCACAGGAATGCGAAAGGGCGAGCTTCTCGGATTGCAATGGGGAGATATAGACCTCGATGCGCGCCAGATCCGCGTTGAGCGTTCCGTATGGTATGACAGCACAATGCCGGTGATCAAAGACCCCAAGACCGAGGCAGGCAAGAGAAAAGTGCCGATCCTCAACGTGCTATACGACGAGCTTGTAAAAATGGATATAGGCAAAAAGACTCCCGATCACTTTGTTTTTGGCGGCAAGAAACCTATGACCGAAAAGGCGTACCGTTACGCCTATGCGAAGTTCCAAAAGCAAACAGGCATCAAGGCAACCGTCCAACAGCTCCGCAAGAGCTACGCCACCCTTGCCGTCGGCGCGAACGTCCCGGCAGACGTTCTCCGCGTTATCTTCGGTCACGCGGATATATCCACCACACTTAACATTTATGCAGAGGTGCGCGACGAACGTATCACAAGCGCGGCAGAGCTGCTTAACAACACCGATCTTGCAACTAAAAAAAGCACCTAAAAAGGTGTTTTTGCGATGAAAAAGGGGTATAATGGGGTGAAAAACGCTCAAACCCCTTGATTTCATTGACTTTATATAGGGTTCGAGTCCTTCCGCCCCTGCCAAAAAATTCGACAAGTTTCGACTTGTCGAATTTTTTTATCCAAGCCGCAGGCTTGGCATATCATCGCCGCACGAAGTGCGGTGCATATCATCAAGGTCGGCTTGCCGACCTTGTATCTCATCACGCGGCAGCGTGTATTTCCCTGCGGCTTGATGATATACAACACTTCGTGTTGGTGATATACAATGCTACGCATTGATGATATACACGCCTTTGGCGTGATTGAGACGCAAGAAAACAAGCCTTCTTGAATTTACTGCTGAAATATGGTATAATACACTTAACGAGGTGATGTTATGGCTAAAAATTATTTGTTGATATACGCGGAACAACTCGCAACTGAAATAGAATTACTTTGTCAAAATATAAAAGCTCCCTCCAACACTCTTTTCCAAATTCGCAAGAGTACAAGTAGTGTGTACGCAAATATACGAGAGGCTAATTACGGACAGAGCAAAGCAGATATGCTTTCAAAATTTGAGATTGCTCTGAAAGAATGTAGTGAGACAGAAGGTTGGTTGCAGTTGTTATTTAACACAAACGGAATTGATGAAGAAACGTATAAAAATTACAGAAATCTCTGCGGTCGTATTAGAAGAATGTTGATTGCGAGCTGTAAGACTTTGAAGGAGAACACAAAATGAATGATAAATTCATGTTGGAATCTGAGCAATTTAGCCTTTCACTAGACTTTCAAGTGTTTGAATCGGATATTGAATACCCATCCAATACGATTTTGTCAGTTTGTGTTTCAAGTAGTGGATTTTCTGCAGCCACAACAATGGATATCGATATCAAGGCAGTATGTAATTTCTGTAACGAATTAGAAAACGTATACAATACGTTGAAAGACTCAACAAAAATTCAAGAAGCATATGGAAAACAATACATTCTCTTTTCAGGAGATGGTCTTGGACATATTATGGTTTCCGGCTTTTTAGATTCTCAAGGTGCAAACGGCTTTTGGCAAGAGCTGAAATTTGAAAATTGTATTGATCAAACCTATTTTCCGAGTTTTCTTAAAGGGTTAGCCAATTTTACAGCACAATTTAAAAAGTAAGCGCCATACGTTGTTGACCTTTTCTTCAGTTTTACCTCGATTTTTGACCTTTTATCACTTTTAAGGCAAAAAAAGACGAGATGGCTTAGGTCATCTCGTCTTTTTTTGTGCGTTGTAGGGCGGAAGGACTCGAAGGGGAGCGGAAGTGAATGACAGTCCGGTGGATGTTTGCCGCTCTCGCTTGGCAATATACCGCAAGCGGTATGCAGAGCCGCGGAATGACCGCAGAGTTGCAAGCAACTCGGCAGTTCGCGCGAGAATCTATACCTCTTTTTAATTTCCAAAAATCCAGCATTGACAACTCGCGCGCGGTATGTTAAAATATGTTGAAATCAAGTGTCGAAAACGGCACTTTTTTAAAGAAAAGGAGAAGTTATGTCTAAAAATCTTGTCTACGACATCAGTGACAGACCCTCATTTAGCAAACTGATCGTCTTCGCCATTCAGCAGCTCCTGGCAGTTATGGCTGCCACAATCGCCGTGCCCGCAATCGTCGGCAACGGTATGACCGCCTCTGCCGCACTCTTCGGTGCAGGTATCGGTACCATCGTGTACCAGCTGTTCACCAAATTTCGCAGCCCCGTGTTCCTCGGTTCTTCCTTCGCATTTATAGGCTCGATGGCAGCCGCGTTTGCCGGTGCCGCATCTATGAGCCTTGGCTACCTCGGACTTTTGTTCGGAGCTATCTTCGCAGGCCTCGTTTACGTCATTATCGCACTTGTCGTTAAGTTCGTTGGCGTAAACTGGATCAACAAGCTTATGCCCCCCGTAGTTATCGGCCCGACAGTTGCTCTTATCGGCCTCTCGCTTTCCTCTGCCGCAGTTAAGGATATATTCTCCTACGGCCCCAAGACCGAGGACGGCGCAGCATTTGTTATGAGCACACCTATATGGCTCTCTCTCATCTGCGCTCTCGTAACCCTCGTCGTTACCATTCTTTGCTCCACCTTCGGTAAGAAGATGGTCAAGCTCATCCCCTTTATCATCGGTATTATGTCCGGCTACGTCGTAGCCCTTATCTTTACCGTTATCGGCTATGCCGCAGGTGCAGACGCCTTTAAGGTTATCGATTTCGCACCCTTCCGCGCGCTCGTTGATGGCGGTGTAAGCGTCCAAACCTTCATCGATCTGCCCGATTTCGCATTCATTACCGCGTTTGACGGCTTCAAGGACTTCGAGTGGAGCTACCTCGCTACCGTAGCAGTAGCATATATCCCCGTTGCCTTCGTTGTATTTGCAGAGCATATCGCAGACCATAAAAACCTCTCCAGCATCATCGGCGAAGACCTTCTTGAAAAACCCGGCTTGCATCGCACCCTTCTCGGTGACGGTGTCGGCTCTATCGCAGGCGCATTCTTCGGCGGCTGTCCCAACACCACCTACGGTGAGTCCGTTGGCTGTGTTGCCATCACCCGCAACGCATCCGTCGTTACCATAACCGCAACCAGCATTCTCGCAGTTGCGATCTCCTTCATCTCTCCCTTCGTCGCATTCCTCGACTCCATCCCCGGATGCGTAATGGGCGGCATCTGCGTAACTCTCTACGGCTTTATCGCGGTTTCCGGTCTTAAAATGATACAGAAGGTTGACCTCGAGGACAACGCAAACCTCTTCACCGTATCGGTCATCCTCATCACCGGTATCGGCGGTATGTCTATGGCTATCGGCAAGGTAGTGATCACCGCTATCGCTTGCGCGCTTATCCTCGGCATACTCGTAAATCTCCTTCTTACCAAGCTTAAGAAGAACGATAAATCCGAATAAATTAAATCGCACTATAAATATTAAAGCACCCCCGACAGATCACGACGTCTGCCGAGGGTGTTTTTTATAACTGTTTTTTGTTAAATAACGGCACGCTAGCCGCAAAGGCTGCGATGATAACGACAATGCTTATAATGATCGATGCCACGTAATCCTTCGGCTCGCTCATTCCGTAAACAAGGGAAGCGCCGCCCATAAGATTTGTCGGCAAGTACTCGATAGCTTTTGGAATAATGGATATCAGCGACTCGGTGAAAATAACGCCGCCGACGCCGAGTATCACACCGCCAAATGAGGAAAATACTGTCGAAAATAGCGTGATTAGCGCAACGATAAGAATGCCGTAAAGCCACCAGCAAAATGCCGCAAGTCCGAGATGGCTAGTGATCGAATTATCCCAGAATATCTCGGTGAAAAGATACGAAACACCAAAGCAAAGCCAGTAAGCCACCGTCCATACCGCGGCGAGAATAACGCTCTTTGAGATGATGACCTTGTATCTCTTAAGGCCCTTGGTCAAGGACAAAACAAGGGTACCCGTGCGAAATTCTCGGGTAAAAATACTGCCGTAAACCGTGCCGAAAACGATCAAAGCCATCGAAATATTGCTGAAGAATTCGGCCCACGAGTCAAGCGCGTTCACGTCAATTATCGTGATGTTCATTCCGCTCTCCTCAAGCACCTCCTGCATCGCTTCAAGCATCCACGGAGTCACAAGCGTAAGTCCCGGGTTTAAAAATCCAAACAGTGCAAAAACGCCCAAAACTATCCACAGCTTCGCCGAGCGCACCTGCTCGGTAAGCTCCTTTTTCATAAGTGCTACGGTAGCTCTCATCTTGCGCTCACCTCCATAAAAAGATCCTCAAGGTCGAGCTCGGCGCGCTCTATTCTGATGATCGAAATTCCCTCGTCAGCAACAAAGCGCAATACGTCAGATACTCCGTAGTCGCTTTCGTTAAACGTAGCCTTGCTCTTGTCGGTAACCTTCATTTTGTCAAACGCGGTGCAAAGCCTTGCAATATCCTCTTCAAGCTCGGTCTGTATCTGATATTCATTACCGCGAAAACGCGCCTTGATGTCGGCAAGCTTGCCTTGTATCTCTATAACACCGTTGTTGAGAAACGCCACGTCGGTGCAAATGCGCTCAACGTCCGAAAGAATATGAGTCGAAAACAGCACCGTCGTTTGATCTGTGACCGCCGAGAGAATGTCGAGTATCTCGCGTCTTCCGACAGGGTCAAGAGCCGAGGTCGGCTCGTCGCATATCAAAAGCTTCGGTCTGTTTAAAAGCGCCTGCGCAATACCGAGGCGCTGTTTCATTCCTCTTGAATAGCCTTTGATACGGTGCTTTTCGCCCTTAAGACCCACAAGCGCGAGCAGTTCAGTTACACGTGCGTCGATCTCCTCACGGCTCATATCCGTGATCTCTGCACAAAAGCGCAGGTATTCTTCCGCCGTCATGAACGAATAGAATTCGGGCACGTCGGGCAGATATCCTATATATTTGTTCGTATTATTCTCACCAAAGGTGACCTTCTCGCCGTTAACGGTGATCTCTCCCGAGTCAGCCTTCAACAGACCCAGCACGGTCTTCATCGTTGTGGTCTTGCCCGAGCCGTTCTTGCCTATAAAGCCGAAAATACTATGCTCCGGTACGGCAAGGTCAATACCGCGCAAAACCTCTTTATCACCAAACTTTTTATAAAGCCCGGTGATATGCAGCATATCCATATAAAAAATTCTCCTTGTCCTATTAAATTCGGTTACAGTATATCACCGCAAAGCCGAAAAATCAACCCACGCACAGTAGAGTTGCCTATATTTTATCATATATTTGTAGCTTTTTCAATCCTTATCCCGAAATACATTGACAAAATGTGCCGCGAGTGGTATAATTATCGGTGGCAATGACATTCATTAAATAACTTTTAAGGTGAGCTATGAATAGGAAAAAGAAGTCGAAAAAGAGCATAGGTAAGGCAAATCCCATACTCTATGCCACAATCTACGCGCTTCTCAAAAGAAAATACACCAAAAAATTCAATATAACCTATGATAAGGCCATCGTCAAGGACATCAAGGGCCCCGCAATCGTCGTTGCCACCCATACCTGTGACGTTGACCATATCATCTCCGCAATAACCCTTTATCCCATTCGCCCGACCTACATAGTCAGCGAGCATTTTATGCGCAATCCCTCGACCGCAAGGCTCTTAAAGCTTATGCACGTAATAACCAAGAAGATGTTTACCCCCGATGCCTCGACTATTCTGAAAATAGTCCGCGCGAAAAAGGAAAACGCCGTCATCGTCATTTTCCCCGAGGGCAGACTCTCCTGCTACGGTCACTCTCTCCCGCTTGCCGACGGCACGGCAGAGCTTATAAAAAAGCTCGGTGTTGACCTCTATCATTGGAAAGCGGACGGAGCATACCTCACCTTCCCGAAATGGCGTGACAAGGGCGACGACCGCCCCGGCAAGATACACGCCACCGTAACCAAGCTTCTCTCGGCTGACGAGATAAAGGAAAAGACGGTTGAAGAGATCGAAAAGATAACCGCCGACGCCATTCTCCACGACGACGAGGCAGCTATGCGAGGTGTTGAATACAAGTCCGACAATATCGCGCGCGGTGTGGATAAAATACTTTTTAAGTGCCCGAAGTGCCTCTGTGAAGGCACCATCACCGACGAGGGCGACCACATCAGATGCTCGTGCGGACTTGACGCAACTCTCGACTCTACGTACACTCTCCACGGCGCACCTCATAAGACTGTAAACGAGTGGTTTGAGTGGCAGCAGGCATCCATCGACACCGATACCGAGGTGCTTTCCTCAAGGGCAAGGCTCGGTGCTTGCTGTGCTGACGGATTTATGGATGCAAACGCCGGCGAGGGCAATATCTACCTTGACAAAAACGAGTTCAAGCTCTCGGGCATCATTCACGGCGAGTCTGTCGAGTTTTCTATCCCCACCGACAAGATCGGCGCTTTCCCGATAACACCCGGCGATCATTTTGACGTATACCATAACGGCTGCCTCATATACGTTTACACGCAGCCCGACCTGCGCGCCTCTGTCAAGTGGGTATGCTTCCTCGATAAATTTAATGCCAGAAAGGCGTAATTTTTAGAAAAATGAGCACTAAAACAAAAGAAAATCTGTTATTTATACTCGGTGTTGCCATTTGCTTCGCAGTTGCGGCGGTCTCCGTTCTTCTCGAGAAGCTTATCCCCGGCGGACTGCTTGGCGCATCGATCATCGCCCTCTTTATGGGCACCGCCATAAACAGCTTCTTCCACCCTAAGTGGATCAAGCCGGCGCTTAAATTCACCTCGAAAAAGATACTTAAGCTTGCTATCATACTCCTTGGCGCATCCCTGTCGATAAGCACGATAATGTCGGTCGGAAAGATGACCTTCCTCGTAATGATATTCACCTTTGCTATGTGCTTTGGTGCAGGCTTCTTTATCCGCAAGCTTTTCGGCCTTAACTGGAAGCTCAGCAACCTCATCTCGGCAGGCACGGGCATCTGCGGCGGCTCTGCCGTTGCGGCTATCGCACCCGTAATTGATGCTGACGATAAGGACATCGCATTCGCAATGTCCTCGACCTTCCTTTTTGATATGGTAATGATCGCGCTTTATCCCCTTATGGGTATGGCGCTTAATATGAGCGATATTGCCTACGGCATCTGGGCGGGCACGTCGGTAAACGATACCGCAAGCGTTGTTGCCTCGGGATATGCATTCTCCGAGATTGCAGGCGACTTTGCCACAATGGTAAAGCTCACGCGTACTATTGCCATAATCCCAACCGTCCTCGTATTTGCCTTCATCGGCACCCGTATGAAGCAAAAGGAGATGAAGGAAAGCTCGGGCGGCAAAAAGGTAAATATCCTCAAGATAATTCCTTGGTTTATCTGCGGCTTCCTCGCCCTTGCTATTATCAATAGCATCGGTTGGATTCCCTCCGAGGCATCGACCGTCATCAAATCCACCAGCAAGTTCCTTATGGTCACCGCCCTTGCCGCTATCGGTCTTAGCACCAGCATCACCGATTTCAAAAAGGCGGGTCTGCGCCCGATGTTCTACGGCATCACCATCGATACCCTCGTCACCCTGACCGCCCTCGGCGTCATCTGGTGCATGGGTCTTATGTGATCAAATAAAATCTTAATCGACCTTTAAAGCTACACAAACGATCAAACATGTTTGCGTGAGTACATTATAGGAGTGAAGGAAAAAATATGAAAAACGAAAAATTCAAGTGCACACAATGCGGCAATGACGAGCTTCACGTCTTTAACGTTCCGCATTCGGTAAGCAAAAGCAAGGTCTTTTATATCATAGTCACCGTTCTTTCTGCGGTGTCTGCGCTCGCTTGGGGAATCTCGCTTGCGATCGTACTTTTAAATGTCAAAAATTTTAGCGCGATATGGAGCAGCTATGCTACTCACTTTGCACTCAGAATCGCGTTCAATACGAATAGCTTCCTTATCTCTCTTGCGCTGCTTGTTGTCTTTATAGCATTTCTTGTAAGACCCGCGTACGAGATCAAAAACGTCACCGAGTATTACTGCCCCCTTTGCGGAAAGCAGGAGCCGATCGAAAAAATTTACAAAAAAGCGAACTGATAAAAGACAAGGGCAAACGGCTTTTGTACCGTTTGCCCTTGTCTTTTATCCAAACTCAACCACCGCGGTGAAAATTACCTTGCCTATAGCGGAGGCAAGTCCGGTCCAATAGGAATACTCTATAACTATTTCGCTTTCCATATTAAGTATCTTGCCGTCCTCGACGGTGAAGTAGATCACGTGAGTCGCGCCCTTGTAGCCGCCGCGGAGCTCGGTGGATACAAGGTGCTTGTATGTGGCCTCGTCCGCCGGCAGGAGGGAGAATTTGTACCTGCCGTCATCGCATTTTTCAATGTCGCTTACGTACATCGGGTCATATCCGACCGAATTTATCAGCCCGTCAATAAACTCCTTGGCTCCGGCATCTGTCTGCTTGTTCGTTGTGGTGTAGGAATCGAGCAAAGTCGTGCCGTTATATACAGCAGTAGACAGCGTGACCTCTCCGTCACGGTAGGAAATATCGTAGGTTATATCGCCGTCTCCGACAACCGAGTGAACGTCGTAATAGTATTTTTCGTTCTCAACGCCGAACGTTACGTTGTCACTCTCCTTTGAAAAGTTCTTACCGATCGCATTTGTTATCGTAAGGGCAAGATCGCAGCCGTCGCTGTTCTTGATGTCATCAATCATCGACTCAACACCCTCAACGAGTCGTACATCAACGACCTCGGTGTAGTTTTCTGCATTCAGTCCCTCGGTTATAGGCTCTGCTGTACCGTGGTCAGAAAAATACATTACCACCACTACCTTGGGATCGGTTGCGGCATTTCCGTCATCCTCAAATATGAGCTCAAGTGTCATTTTAGTGACGTGGAATTTCGAGTTTGCCTTAACTGTGATCTGCATATCGACCACCTTATCGTCAAACATCTCGTCAAAAAATCCCATATCGCCGACGTAATCGGCTATAAATTTCTGCGAATATCCGCTGAGCGACATATCCCAGCTGCCGTTTTCGTTGTGGGCGAACGTGACGTTATCGCATTCATACAGCTCCTCGTCGTCAAACGATACGTCCGAGAGATACTCAAAGTACTCGTTGAAATCCTTGTGAGACATCGGAGAATAAAGCTTGCGCTCCTGCGTATCCACCGACGTGCTGACAAAGGCATTACCGTCGTAATATGCCTTCAGATCATTTACGATCACAACGTCGCGCTCATTTGCAACGTATATAAGGTCCGACTTTGAATAAACGTAGCAGCTCTCGCTCGAAAGATCGGAAAAGATCTGCTCCGTGCTGCCGCTTACGCCCATCTTTATTCCCTGAACGTAGAACGTCATATCGACCTCGCCGTCGACCTTGTATGAGTCAAGATTTGACATCCTCGTGTCAATAGCTTCAAAAAGATCCTCGGCCGAGCGTATCACCGGATCTCTGTCGCAGGAGAAAAGTGTGAGGATCAAAACCAACACGCACACCGCGAATAATAAAGATCTGAGCTTTTTCATAACCGTCATCCTTTCTTATAATATATCTCTTATACTCCTATTATAGCACAACGCCTCATGCTTGTCAATATCGTTCCTAAATGTAAAAAAACAACCCTTTACGGTGCAAAACCACGTAAAATATAGTAAAAACAGGGCGAACGGTGTCAAAAACCGTTCGCCCTGTTTTATTTGCTTTCCCTCGTGAGAGTGCTGTCACGGAGTGATCAAGAGGGGGTTATATTCTCGCAAAATATCCGTCGTATGCGACGGTCATTCCAAGCTTTGCCGCTATGGGTGAGAGCTCGTCGTGTATCTCGCGCTTCTTGTCTGTCGGAATGTGCGAGAGTATGAATTTGGTCTTTTCGCCCGCGACACCGTTTTGCTCGTAGATGCTTTTTATCCTTGCAAGAGTTCCGAGATCGTTGTGATAGAGATTCTTCTCGCTCGCCTCTTCGATCTCGAGTGCCGCATCGCATATTACCGCATCAAGCTTGATAAGCTTAATTACGTTCCACGCGCGGCCGTTTATCCAACCGCCGTCAAGCGCGTAAAGCAAGCAACGGTCGCCCGTTATCAAAAAGTTGAAGCACTCCTCGGACAGATTTGCCGTCGAATGATTTGAGGGCAGGGTAGCTATGTAATACGAGCCAACCGCGAATTGCATAAACACGCCGATCTCGTATTTGATAATGTTCGGGTTGTCCGAGAGCTGCACCAGCACCTCGCGAGAGGCATACACGCGTATCTTGCGCTTTTTTGCCAGCTTGTCTATCACCGCGGCAGAGAAGTGTCCCTCGTGCGAGTGGGATATAATAATGTCGGTAACCGTTTTGAGCATATCCGAAAAGCCAAGCTCGTCCGCCACGTCTATAAGGTCATCGGGCGCGTCGATAAGCAGGGTGTCGTCAACCAACACGCCGCCTCTGCCGCGGTATTCCTTCGATGTCCTTTTTTTGAGCTTGCATTCTCCGTAGCCCGTACCAAGCATACGTATCTTCATTTAATAATTTCCTAACTTATATTTTTTCTATCTTGTATACGGTCGTGTGAGTGTATCTCTCACCCTTGTCGTAGAAGCCTATGCCGTGATTTATGCAGTTAGGCTCGGTCTGCGTTTCAAGGCAAAAAGCACCGTGCAAAACGCGCTTGACCCCACTCTTGAAATCAGGCTCACCGCCGAGGAAATTACCTATGTAAAACTGCACACCCACCTGATCGGTATAGACCGACATTTTAAGATCGTCACCCGATACCCTCGCCGCAAGACCGAGCCCGTCCTCGTATTCGGTAGGGGAGAGTATAAAGTTATGGTCGTACCCGATAAAGTCACCTCCGACGTGCTTGCCGATTTTTACAGGCTCGCGCAGATCAAACACCGTTCCCGTGACCTCGGGGCGATTGCCGCTTGGTATAAGATCGTCACCAACCTCGGTATAACGGTCAGCAAAAATCTCTACCGTATGCTCAAGAATCGTACCACCAAGCCCGTTAAGGTTAAAATAAGAGTGGTTTGTGAGCGCTATCGGAGTCTTGCCGTCTGGTATTGCGGAATACTCTATTTTAAGTGCCGTGCCGATAAGAGTGTACCTCACCTCAACGTCAAGCGAAGCAGGGAAGCCCTCTTCCATATCCTCTGATTTAAGATACAAAAGTATAGAACTGTCGCCGGATTCCTTTACGCTCCATATTCGTCTGTCAAATCCGATACCGCCGTGCAGACAGTTTTCACCGTCGTTTTTCGGCAGGTTGTATTCCTTGCCGTCCATTACGAATTTCGCGCCGGCAATTCTGTTTGCCACACGTCCGATAAGTCCGCCTTGGTGCGAGTCGTCGGCAAGATAACCCTCAATATTATCGTATCCGCCTACGATATCTCTGTCAAATACGGTGAATTTTCTCACAATTCCACCGAACGTTATTATAGATACCTCGGCATCGGCATTTTTCAGTGTATATTCGTATACGATAGCACCCGTGTCAAGTTTTCCGAATATTTTCATTTACTGCATATCTCCGTTTTTGTAAACTATATTTTACATATTGATCTTTTGGGATTTTTTAGAGCCCTTTTCACACTATAATTATATATCATAAATGCAAAAATGTAAAGAGTAAAAGGGGGTAAAATTTTCGCGCGGCGGCGTGTCGGTATTCAAGATGTATGAACAATTTTTAAAAAATGTATATATATATTATTTTTATCTTGATTTTTTGTCGATTGTATGGTAGAATAGTAACGCTCAAAAAATCGTGCGTCAAAAGCGCACACCTCTCACATCTGTATACATAACAAAGGAGAATAAGATGAAAAAGAAAATGAGTAGAATTCTTGCACTTGCGCTCGCGCTTGCGATGCTTGTGGCATGTGCGCTTCCTCTCACCTCTTGCGGTGACGATCCCACAGAATGCACAAATCATACCGACGCGGATAACAACGGCAAGTGTGACGTTTGCGGCGCTGACGTATCCAACGGGGGTAACGGCGGTACCGAAGGCGGCAAAAAGACCTATACAGTAAACCTTAAGACCGCAGCCGGCAAGGTGCTTTCCGGCGTTAGCGTGTTCATCGTTGACACGGCTAATCCCGACTTCCTCAAGCACGCCAAGACCGACGATAAGGGTCAGGCGACCTTCGAGCTTACGCAGTCTAACACCTATGCTATCGAGCTTGACAACGTGCCCTCGGGCTACAACGTTCAGGATCAGTATCCCATCACCTCTACTGTTACCAATCTCGTTATCAGCTCCTCTCTCCGTCCCGACACAGGACTTGGCGGTGTCAGCTACAAGGTCGGTGACATAGCATACGATGCGACTCTTACCGATCCCGACGGCAATCAGATCAACTTTGCCGAGATCCTTAAGACCAAAAAGGCTATCGTGCTTAACTTCTGGTATACCACCTGCTCCTACTGCTTAAAGGAGTTCCCCTATATCCAGGACGCTTACGATCTCTATTCCGATAATATCGAGGTCATCGCAGTTAACGACTATGCTGACGACGACAACAACGACGTAAAGAATTTCAAAGAGCAGTACGGCTATACCTTCCCTATGGTGAAGGATAATGCAGGCCTTTACAATGCTTGCGGCTTTACCGTTGCTCCCTGTACTGTGGTTATCGACCGTTACGGTATGATCACCGTTATGGAGGCGGGCGCGATCCTCGGTACAAGATATTGGACTAACCTCTTTGACTATCTTCAGTCACCTACCTACGACCAGAGAATTCTTGAGTCCATAATGCAGCTCTCTCCCACCATCAAGCCCGATGTTGAGATGGAGTCCTCCGACGTCATCGCGGGCGCGATAAATAAGGATGATGACCTCAAGGTCACCTACCATCCCGAGACCAACCCCAAGGATGCCGAGTACTCCTGGCCCTTCGTTACCACCACCAAGGGCGGTGTAACCTGTATCAAGCCCTCAAACCAGGGTATCGATTCCTCTTACGCAACCATCTACGCTACCGTCGAGCTTAAAGCAGGCGAGGCGTTTATGTTCGATTATCTTTCTTCCACCCAGTCCGATGACGTAAACGGCTACTACGACATTCTCTACGTTATAGTAGACGGCAACGACATCTGCTCCATTAAGGGCGCAGACAATATCGAGCAGTGGAAAAAGTGCTGCGCATTCGTAGCGACCAAGGACGGCACCTACGAGATCGCTCTTTGCTACGTTAAGGATTCCAGCGAGGGCGAGGGCAACGTTGACGACGCCGTTTATATCACAAACGTTCGCACCGTTGCAGCCGCAGACGTTGACGTAGAGTCCTACATCTACCGCGAGGCAGCAACCGATATGAAGGAGGACCACTCCGGCTACAACACCTACGTAGACATCGTGCTTGGTGCGGACGGCTACTACCACGTTGGCACGCCTGACGGCCCCATTCTTATTGCAAAGCTTATCGATTACAGCAACTTTGAGTCGGATAACTACGTTTCTTACAGACTCTACAATCTTCCCCAGGATAGAGTGTTCAAGGTTACCGACGCTTACGGTAATACCGTAAATAAATTTAATCATCTTGAGCTTTACTGCTCCTACGCTTCCAATGCTTCTATGTACGGCTTGTGTCCCGTAACTCACGAGCTTAAGACTCTGCTTGAGGCATACGTTGCTATGTTTGCGAATGAGGCAGGTAAGATACCTGAGGAAAATATGTGGATGCAGCTTTGCATCTACTACGATGCTTACGGCACAAACGGCAAGCAGCTTGAGGACCCCATCAAGGGACTTTCCTCCTTCTCCGCATTTGATGCCGAGCTTTCTACCGAGAATAACAAGGTATACAACGAGGTTACCTATAATAGAGTAATCATGCCTCGCGGATACTTCTACAAGTTTACTCCCACCACCTCGGGTGTTTACCGCGTTCTTTCCCAGAGCGTATATGAGGTTAACGGCTGGATCTTCCAGGGCAGCCACGACATCTGGGCAATAACCGGTGACAGAGGATCGGGCATAATTGCTGACAGCGACCAGGCAGAGCGTTTCGTGCCCCAGCTTCTCGTTGATACCAACAACGACGGCAAGCTCGAGTTTGATACCAAAAACTGCACCATCGTTGCATACCTTGAGGCAGGCGTTGATTACTACATCGATATCGCATTCTACGACACCTACCAGTTCGGCTCGTTTACCTTTACCGTTGAATACGTTGGCGAGACCTTTGACGTCTTCAAGATGGCAAGCCCCGGACCCTTCACTTACGAGGAGACTCCCGACGGCTCTATCGGCAATACCATTCACGGCGGTATCGAGGTAGCTCTCGGCTCTGACGGCTACTATCACCACAAGCTTGGTGTTGATAATGACGGTAATGACATTCTCGGCTCTATCATTTATGCCGACTTCATCATGACCACCAGCCCCTTCCCCACGCAGAACATCCAGCAGCTTATCGAGAGAGGTGCGTTTGATTTCTCCAAGACCGAGCGCGATCTTGAGGCTATTATCCTTGCCGAAAAGTATATAAACGGCAACGATTACTCCGCGCTTCGCACCTATTGGGGCGATGACTTTGAGGCTAACTGGGAGCTCTACCAGATGGACGATATCCTTCTCGGCATCTATCACGGCAACGGACAGGATTACACCGCCGAAATGCAGCAGATCTTCGATGCATCTATCGAGTATACCGATGAGTCCAAGACCGATATCGTATACCCCGAGGGTCACCCCGAGCTTCAGGGCTGCGTAGCAGTAACCGAGGAGCTTGCCGCGATGCTTCAGCTTCTTATGGATAAGTTCACCTTCAACGGAGTTGAAGATTCCTGGGTCAAGCTTTGCTATTACTACGAAACTCTCGGTGCTACCGCAGAGTAAAAATAAGACTTTCAGCTTATGCGGCGCGACTATTCGTGCCGCATAAGTCAAAATAGGTACAGAATATGAAAAAGCTTAATAAAATCAAGGCACTTGCACTCGTGCTGGTGCTTGCGACCGTGGCACTCCTCGCTTGCTCATGTGGCGACGAGCCGCCCGTTACTCCCCCCGACACCCACGTAACCTACACGCTTAACGTGGTCGATTACGCAGGCAACGCGGCGGACGTCGTTGCCGTCGTTGAGTTCTATAAGGGCGACGAGGTCGTTGCTACCAAGCGTCTTTCCGACGAGGGTAAAGCAAGCTTCGAGGCGCTTCCCGGCGACTACGTTGCCGAAATATCATTCCCGAATATTGAGTATTCCTACGATAAGTCCGAAGCGGTTTTCACCGCCGAGAAAACTACGGCTACCGTTGTTATTTACGACGTTCCCGGCGCTTCCCATACCATATATGCTCCCCCTATTTCGCACAGCGACTCCGACGAGGACGGAAAGTGCGATTGGTGCTTTGAGGTCATGGCAGACGGAGTGTGCGAGGGCAGCTCCGAATACGATGCCAAGTCGGTCTTCGTAGGTGCGACCTACGTTACTATCGACCGTGCCGAGATGTCATATTTCCTCTTCACGCCCCAAACGAGCGGCATATACCGATTCTCCTGTAAGGGAGAGGGCGTATCCCTCGGCTACTATGGCGGTATTCACTACATACAGTCACAGAATCTTGCCGAGGTTGTTGACGGTGCGTTTGAGATAACCGTTTCCGACGGCGGTATCAATACCGGCTCGGGCGGCACTACGCAGTTCGTCCTCGGTGTAAGCTCCACCGCGCTCAAAAACGCGATTATCGTTATCGAGCGCGTTGGCAACTACGTTCCCGAGATGGGATATACCGACATTCACCCCGCAAAGCCGCTTACCAAGGTCGATAATCTTCTCAACAACTCTCTTGTTGATCTCGATATCACCGATCCCACCCTTACCGTAGTTTATAACGAATCCGACGGCTACTACCACCTTGGTACCGCCGACGGTCCGGTGGTTCTTATAAAAATATCCGCAGCCGGAAACTCCCACCTTCCTAACCTTATGCTCCCGTCCTTCGTCACCATTTGCGAAACCGACAGAATGGTGTACTACGTCTATGACGATGACGGCACTCTTGTCAGGAAGGAAAGCTACAATACTCTTATAGAGGAGTATGCAGCCGCCTGCGGCTCAAAGGGTGTTATCCCTATGGATAAGACCATCGCTGATGCTATCAAAAATACCGGTGCGCACCGCGATTGGTGGAGCGGAATGATCTTCGGTGACGATGCTATGTCGGTCGTAACCGAAAACGCTTGGCTCTTCGCATGCTGCTATGAGGTCGACGGAAATATCGGTACTGAACAGTCACCTATAACCGTAACCCCCGTATCCGAGGAGGATAAGCAGGACCTTGCCGTGCTTGTTAAAAACGGCGCTCTTCTGAACGTACTCGTCAGCACCACCAAGGGTACTGTCACCCTGACTGCTACCGAGGGCGTTACCGTTATTTACGAGGGTGTCGAATATACTCCCGACGAAAACGGTAAGATAACCGTCAACGTTAATCCTAACGTTATGTTCGGTATCGTTTATACGTCCGCCGATACAGATAGCACCGTAGTGCATTTCACTTGTGTGACCTACTCGGCATCTTAATTCCGACAAAATATAACAAAACAACACCATGGAGGTAAAAAACAATGAATTTTAAGAAGATTTTGAGCCTCGTCCTTGCGCTTTCTATGGTTCTTTCACTCGGATTGATCCTTGCTTCCTGCGGCGGTGACACCGAATGCACCGAGCATACCGATGCAAACTCCGATGGCAAGTGCGATACCTGCGGCGCAGCAGTAGAGACCGAGGGCGGCGACGATAAGACCGCATACACAGTTATCCTTAAGGATGCAAACAACCAGCCCGTTGCAGGCGCAACTCTCACTCTTGCAACCCGCGGCTTCACCTCTGAAACTCTTACCACCGACGCCGAGGGCAAGGCTACCGCTTCTCTTAAGGCTGTCGGCTACGTAAAGGCAAAGGTTCTCACCGTTCCCGACGGATACGTTCTTCCTACCGCTGCCGTAGAGTTTGACGAGGGTAGCACCGAGCTTACCATCTCCGTTGCGCTCGATACAAGAATAGCTCACACCATAACTCTCGTTGACAGCGAGGGCAACGCAATTTCCGACGTTTACGTTCAGATCTGTGAGGGAGAGACTTGCCATACTCCTGTTAAAACCGATGCCAATGGAAAAGCGGTTATCCGCTTTGATCCTACCGGTAAAGAATTGAAGGCCAAGGTTACAGTTCTGCCTGCAGGTTACACATATCCCGCAGATGCTGACTCCGAGGGCTATATCCACGTATCGGCAGGTACTACCGAAATCACACTTACTCTTATTGCACAATAAGAAACACAAAATAAAAAATGCGTTCCAAGCGGAACGCATTTTTTATTTTTTTACTGATTTAATTCGCCATCGATCACCGACTTTAATTCGTCGTAGGTGACCTCGTGCATGAATTTTGCGATTATTATGCCTTCATCATCGAGTATGAGGGTGATGGGATATGTGCCGGGGCCGCCGAGCATCGTGTAATACTCATCAGCATTGACGCCAGTCATCGCCTCGTCTTTGCCAAAAATCATATCGGAATCCGGATAATTATCAAGCACATACTGAGAAGCTGTTTCGAAAAGCATATCCGTGTGTATTGCGACCACGGTCACGTTATCCTTATACTCGGTTGCTATCTGATCAAAGTAGGGTAGCTCTGCCATACAGCCGGGACACCACGTGCCCCAGAAATTGATAACGGTTATCTTGCCGTGATTGTTAGCGGGGTTGAATATCTCGCCCGTCAAGCCGTTTTCGTCAAAGAGCTTGATGTCGTAGCCGTAGCATGCCGCACCGACAACGTTTCCGATAGGCGAGTCGCACTCGTCACAGGTGCCGTCGCCGTCTTTATCGACGTGCAGGGTGTGCGCATCCTTGTAAATGAAGTTGTAGTAAACCAGCGCCGAGCCCAAAAGCGCAACCGCAAGCACTGCCGCAACTATCTTAACGATAAGATTGCGCTTCTTTACCTTCTCGCGTTTCTCTGCGATAAGCTGCTTTTCGCTCTCGTCAAGGGGTGCGCCCTTCTTCTTTTCCTCGTCTATCTCGTTAGGGGGCAGGAATATCTTACTGCCGCGCCAGGTGATAGCGTTTGTGGGGCAGACCTCAAGACACTCGCCGCAGTTGATACACTCGTGGTCGCCAACGTGGGTGATGTCCATTTGACATTTATTGATACATTTTCCGCAATCTATGCACTTCGGCTTTTCAAGCTTGATGCCGAGAATCGCGAACTTGTTGAATATGCCGTAAAGTGCGCCGAGCGGGCAGAAGAAACGGCAGAAGAAACGGTAGATGAATATGCACGCCGCAATAAAGCTTACGAGCAATGCAAACTTCCATGTGAAGAGCGGGCCGAGCATACCAAGGCTTGATTCGTTGACCTTGTTTGAGAGAAGTCCCATAGCACCCTCAAGCGTTCCCGCAGGGCAGATGTACTTACAAAAAGCAGGCAGAGGCACGTTGCGAAGACCGTAAAGTATCGGCACGATAACTACAAGGAAAACAAGTAGCACGTACTTAAGATACGATAGCACCTTCGTCACTCTGTTCTTTTTGAGCTTGGGTGTCGGAATCTTATGTAAAAGATCCTGTATAAGACCGAATGGGCACAAAAAACCGCATATCGTACGTCCTAAAATGATACCGTACAGCATTATTATGCCGATCACGTAGTAGGGCGCACGCTTGCCGGATGAGGCAAATGCGTTCTGTAAAGCACCCAAAGGACACGCACCCGAAGCACCGGGACAGGAGTAGCAGTTAAGACCGGGTGTACAGATATTTTTGAGCGGACCCTTGTATATCTGACCGGTGATAAAGCCCTTCACTTGCGCGTTGAAGAGCAGGGCACAGTACAGCTGAATAAGACGTCTTTTTGATGGGAGTATCGATTTGATCCTTGCAAAAAACTTTTTCACTCAAATCACCCCATTCCTATACACTCGGTGCATATACGCACAGCCTTTTGCAGTACGTCGTTCATACCGCCGTTCGTTATGCCGAGTATTATGAACACTATCGCGATCACGGGGATCACGCACCTTGCAATAAGTGTAATTTTTTTGGTGAGCAGACATTCCTTTTTTGCCTCGCCGCTAACCTTGATACCGTCCTTTGCGAGCCGTACGGTAGCATCCTTAATATATTGTATCTCACGCGCTCTGCTCGCGTCCATAAAGAATGAAACTACAAGCGCGTATACAAGCGATTGAAGGAAGTATGCAAAAACCACGACTATCGCGGTCGCGACCTCTTCGTTTACGTCCTCGTAGGGAAATCTTCCGGGAGTAAGCACGTAAATAAGCGAGAATACGGTAGAGAGCAGTATGACCGCCGCGCCGCCGTATACGAGTATACGTCTTACAAGTCTTTCTCTCTCTATTTTTGCGCGCTCCTCTGCCGTGCATACAGCAAGAGGACATCTTGCGCTAAGGCGCGAGAGTGTCATTGACATAGGCGCGCCGCCTTTGTTAGTTATATTGTAGGGAAGGGCAAGCTTCAATACGATCGCACCCAAGATTGCCGCCAGAGTAACGTATACTGCGGGAGCTATTTTTCTGAACGCCGTGCCTATACTTTCACGTGTAAAGGGGCGGTCTCCGCTGTTGTAAATGCAGATGCACGATGCTATGAAAAGTATGGCGCACACGGCCAGCAGTGCGCTCAATACGCACGCATAGATCAGGTGGATCCGCTTTATTTTGCTTTCATTCATATAGAAAAGCGTAGTCCTTTCGTTTTTATATGGCGGTCAGGTATCCGCGCACCAAAGATGGAGATGCACCCGTCCGACCGCGTAAAATTCATTATAACATAAAAAGAAGGCAAAGTCAATAGAGTTGTTTATAATGTGTCGAATATAAGCGAACAAAAATGAAGGTTTGTCACTTTAAAATTTCAAAAATCACCATTCAAACCTCACACGTGTGAATTTAATTAATATGAAATTGAATATTTGTACAGCGCATTCCCGTCATTTTCCGCATTTTGAAAGAATAGTGAACATAAATTGCAAAAAACGCCCCAAAACCGCGGATTTTGCGGCTTAAATGTTAATATTTGATTTTGCGCAGACAAAAACTAAAAAAACTCTTGCATTTTTCGCGAAAATATGCTAGAATAATAAACGCGTGTCTATGCGCCTCAATATTGTTATTAAAAAAATTAGCATAAACCCAGAAAGGTAACACATTCCATGAACAAAAAGATCCTTACAAGAGTATCGTCGTCCTTCATCGTTCTTGCGATGGCGGTGGTGCTGCTTCTTGCCAGCGTTCTCCCGGCTTACGGTGAGACTGCAGGCGGCATCAAGCAGATCTATAACGTCGATACCAACTACACTCAGTATCTTGACAGCTCGGTAGCCTACCAGCTTCCCGAGTCGGTTAAGGACGATCAGGAAATATCCGTCATCGTTGTGATGGGTAAAGAAGCGATCGCCGAAGCCTATGAAAAGAGCGATAAGTCAATGACACTTGCCGAGTTTGCACTCAGCGAGGAAGCAGTAGCTATCAGAGATCAGGTAAACGCGGAGAAGGAAGCCCTTGCCGCAAAGCTTGATAAGAACAATATAGCTTACTCCGTCGGACTTTCTTACGATACCATCATCACCGGCTTTGAGATTATTATCAAGGCGGGCGACTTTACAGATACCTGCTCTCTTCTTGAGAAGGGACAGAGCGCAATAGTCGGCGAGGTGTATGACGTAGCAGAGACCAAGCTTGTAAACAACAAGGTCGACTACTACGAGGAGACCGGTATATTCGACAGCTCCGATTTCGCTTACGACGGCTCCGGAATGGTAGTTGCGGTGCTTGATACGGGTCTTGACTATACTCACTCCGCATTCAGCGTTTCCAACTTCTCATCCGATAAGCTCGGTCTTACCAAGGACCAGGTAGCCGCTGTCGTTTCGAGAACCGAGGCACTCAAGCGTTATCCCGGTCTTACCGCGGACGACCTTTACATCAACGACAAGGTGCCCTTCGCGTTCGACTACGCTGATAACGACCCCGACGTTTACTCCCTCTTCAGCAGCCACGGTACTCACGTATCCGGCGTTATAGCAGGTAAGGACGATACCATCACCGGTGTTGCTCCCAACGCGCAGATCGTTTCGATGAAGATATTCTCCGATACCCGTACCTCTGCATATACCTCTTGGATACTTGCGGCACTTGAGGACTGCGTGCTTCTCGATGTTGACGTTATCAATATGTCGCTCGGTACTGCCTGCGGCTTCAGCCGCGAGACCGACGAGGCGTTCATCAACGAAGTTTACGATGAACTTCGCGAGCGCGGCGTAAGCGTAGTTGTAGCAGCATCCAACAGCTACAGCTCATCCTACGGCTCCGAGAAGAACGGTAACCTCCCCCTTACCTCTAACCCCGATACCGGTACGGTTGGTTCTCCCTCCACCTATCTCGGCTCTCTCTCCGTAGCATCCATCAAGGGTGTTAAGACTCCCTACATGCTTAACGGTGATCAGATCATATACTTCGTTGAGGCATCCACCAGCGCAGGTAAAGAGAAGGACTTCTTCGCAGACCTCCTCGTTGACGGCAAGACCTCTATGGAGCTTGAATACGTAGTCATCCCCGGCGTTGGCCGTCCCGTAGACTATACCGGTCTTGATATGACCGGCAAGATCGCTCTCGTTCGCCGTGGCTCAACCACCTTCGAGGAGAAGGCTACCGCAGCTCAAAAGGCAGGTGCGGCGGCAGTTATCATCTACAACAACGTTGCCGGTGATATCAAGATGAACGCAGGCAGAACCACTATCCCGCTTTGCTCTATAAGCCAGGACGACGGTGAGAAGCTTGCCGCACAGGGCGGCGGCACTCTTAAGATCGCCGCAGATCAGAAGTCCGGTCCCTTCATGTCCGACTTCTCCTCTTGGGGTCCTACTCCCAGCCTTGAGATCAAGCCCGAGATCACCGCACACGGCGGTGACATTCTCTCCGCTGTAACCGGCGGCACATACGACCGTATGTCCGGTACCTCGATGGCATCTCCCAATATGGCAGGTGTGGTTGCTCTTATGCGTCAGTACGTGCTTGAGCAGCGTCCCGAGCTCGTTACCGATCCTACCTCCGTTGCCGCAATAGTAAACAGACTTCTTATGTCCACCGCGGACATCATCTATAACGAGACCGGCCTTCCTTACGCTGTAAGAAAGCAGGGTTCAGGTCTTGCAAACCTTACCGACGCCTCCACCACCACCGCATACATAATGACTTATGACAGAGTGGACGGCTCTCTTATGGAGAAGAGCAAGATCGAGCTTGGCGACGATCCCTCCAAGACCGGTGTTTACAACCTTTCCTTCTCCGTAAATAACTTCGGTACTACCGCGCTTACCTACGACATCTCCGCATACGTTATGACCGAGGGTGTCAGCGACACTCTTACCCACAAGGGTGAGACCACCGTTACCGAGGATGGATACATTCTCGACGGTGCAAAGATAAGCATCACCAAGACAAACGGCGGCACACTCTCCGGCACTCAGCTTACCGTACCCGCGGGTAAGGTAGCTGACGTTACCGTACAGATCGTGCTCAGCGATTCCGATAAGGAATATCTCGATAAGTCCTTCGAGAACGGTATGTACGTTGAGGGCTTCGTGGTTCTTGACGCAGTATCCGGCACCGAGGTTGGCCTTAACGTTCCTTACCTCGCATTCTACGGCGACTGGAACAAGGCTCCCATCTTCGACCTTGATTACTTCGAGACCAACAAGGATGAGCTTGACGACTCTATCGAAACACTCGACAAGACTCTCCCCGATACCTTCGCAACCCGTCCCATAGGCGGAATCGAGGATGACTATATCGGTTACCTCGGCTCTTACTACTTCATCCAGAACCCCAATAGCAAGGTGATCTCCGCAAGCAGAGAGTACATCGCGCTCTCCAACACCAATGGCACTATGCACTCCATCCGTTTCATATGGGCAGGTGCGCTTAGAAACGCCGCAAAGGTAGACATCACCATTACCGACTCCCAGACGGGTGAGATCATTTACGAAACGACTGAATACGATATCAGAAAATCGTACGGTGATGGCGGTACGATCCGTCCCGCTAACATTGAGGTAGAGTTCGATACCATGGACTATAACCTCAAGAACAATACGATGTATAACGTTAAGTTCGTGGCTTATACCGATTACGGTAACGGCGGACTTGAAACTAACGAGAATAACGTATTTGAGTTCCCCATGACAGCCGACTTTGAGGCACCCGCGGTTACCGGATGTGAATTCTACACCGAGTATGACCGTGCGGCAAACAAGCTTCGTTTGTTTGCAAAGATAGCTGTTTACGACAACCACTACGCTATGGCTATGCAGGTCGGTTACGTAAGCGGCAACACTACCAGCGGCTTCGCCCTCAATTCCTTTGATAGCTATCTTACCCCCATCTACTCCAACCGCAACACCACCAACTATGTCGTATACGAGCTTACCGATTACATCTACGACATAAAGGAGAACGCGACTAATAAGAATACCATCACCGTAGGTGTCTACGACTACGCGCTTAACAACGCGACCTACGAAATACCGCTTCCCGACGATTTTGTCGACTTCTATTTCGAGGAAAGCGAAATAACCCTCAGTCCTAACGAGGTATATACTCTCACACCTCTTTCTTACCCCGGCTCCGAGTGGACCGACCTCATCGAGTACAGATCCACTAACACCAAGGCAGTAAACGTTGTAAACAACAAGCTTATCGCAGTTGCGCCCGGCGTTTCTACCATTATCGCAAAGAGCCCCACCTCAAACCATACCGTAAACCTTAAGGTAACGGTTCTCGGAGAGGAAGATGAGGGCTATAAGAGGTTTGATAAGCCCGTCGCAGACGTCTTCGAGCTTACCGGCTTCAAAACCAAAAAGGCCTACTATATGCTCTTAAGCAGCGATAGAGATATAGGCGAGGCGGGCAATATAATGATGTTCGGCGGCAGATACTCGATCTCGATGTATCCCTCCGAGTCGGTTGAGCTTCTTTACAAGCTTAACGCATTCTTCCCGAAGGATACCACCGTTGTATTCGAATCCTCTAACGATACGATAGTAAGCATTGACCAAAATGGCGTTATCGTCGCAAATGAAGAGGGCTTCTCTTCAGTAAGCGTGCGCGTGCTCCTCGACGGTAACAATACCTACTATTCCGCAACCGTTGACATCGAGGTCAAGGATCCTTACGTAACCAACGGTCCCTGGCTCACTCATTACTACGGCAACGGCGGCACCGTAATCATTCCCGACGATCTTATGCTCACCGAGCTTTCCGAGTTCGCGTTTTCCAACTGTCAGTATATCGCAAAGGATCCCAGCGAGATAACCGAGGAGAACCCCGACCTTACTAAGCCCTGGTACATCGGTGACAACACCATCAAAAAGGTAGTTATCCCCGAGGGCGTTGAGAAGATAGGCCCGTACGCGTTTGCAGGTCTCACAGCTCTTGAAGAGGTCGTTCTCCCGTCTACGATCGTGTCCATTGAGTACGGCGCGTTTATGAACTGTACCGCGCTTACCAAGATAACCGGTATCGAGAACGTTAAGCTCATCAACAAGTGGGCATTCCAGAACTGTAACCTCGCAGGTCAGATTTCTCTTGACTCTGCTTGCGCGATCTCCGATTACGCTTTCGCAAACAACAGATACCTCACCGAGATCATTCTCCCCGAGACTCTTCAGTCCATCGGTGCATACGCATTCTCCGGTGACCAGAGACTTGAGAGCGTTATCGTAAAGGCTGATACCGTTAAGTACGGCGCATACGTATTCAACGGCTGTAAGTCCCTTACCGAAATGACCATGAACACCGCGGTTATTCCCGAGGGTGCATTCAACGGCTGTACCGCGCTTTCCTCTCTTACCATAGGTAAAGAGGTTCTGTCGATCGGTGAGCTTGCATTCCGCAACACCTCTATCTCTACCTTTACCGTGGCAGACGGCAATGGGGTCTTCAAGGCACAGAACGACGGTGCGTACCTCATCTCCGCAGACGGAACTACGCTCCTTCTCGTTGCTCCCACCGTTTCCGGTGAGTTCAAGCTCACGGATAATAACGTAACCGCTATCGGTAACGGCGCATTCTCCGCTAATACCAAGGTTACCTCACTCGTGATCCCCTCCGTAACCAAGTTAAATGCTTACGCGCTTTACAATTGTAACCACCTCAGAAGCGTGACTCTCGGCAAGCTTACCTACGTTGGTAAGTACGCCTTCTCCGGCACTGCCATCACCTCGCTTCCCGCATTTGACGACTCTCTTGACGCCATCGGCGAATACTCATTCTCCCACACCAACCTTGCCTCCGTTAACATCAAGGACGGTATGAACATCGGTGAGGGCGCATTCTACGAGTGCAAGAAGCTTGCTACCGTAGTAATAGGCAACAACGTCACCATCGGCGAGGGCGCGTTCATGCTCGACAGAGCGACCAGCCTTGCAGACGTTGATAATGGTGATACCATTCCTTACTACATCGACAACGGCAAGAGAATATACTACTTCGATTACAAGTCCGCGCTTAAGTCCCTTACCATAGGTGAGAACGTAACGATCGGCGACAACGCATTCTTCGGCGCGTCCAAGATCACTACCGTAACTCTCGGCAGCGGCGCAACCATCGGCAATCAGGCGTTCTACAACTGTACCAATCTTGTAAATATCGATCTCTCCGGCGTGAAGAAGATCGGTACTCAGGCATTCTCCGGTGACGTTGACGTTATGTACACCGATACCTCTTACAACAACCCTTACATCAAGGACAACAACTACGTTTACGCTTACTACGCATCTAAGATCAAGACTGCGGATCTCTCTTCTCTTGAGGTCCTTGGCAAGAAGGCGTTTGAGTACTGCCTTGAGCTTACCACCGTTAAGCTTGGCGACAACGTGACCGTTATCTCCGAGAACGCGTTTGCAGCAGCTGTATCTCTTTCTAAAATCAATCTTGATAAGATCGTAACGATAGAGAAGTACGGCTTCGCAGATACAGCACTTACCTCTCTTAACATTCCTGCAGTAGAGAGCGTCGGCGACTTCGCGTTCGTATACTGTAACGACCTTACCGACGTAACCTTCGGTGAGAACATCTCCGACATCGGCGAGGGCGCATTCGCATACTGCGACGTGCTTTCTACCGTAAACGGATTCCAGTACGTAAAACACCTTGGCGATTATTCCTTCGCATACAACAAAATTACCGCGGCTGACCTCTCCGGCGCTATCACCATCGGTGACCACGCGTTCATGAAGGCTGTCGAGTATGACGAGAACGCAAAGCCCGTTCTTGGTAAGGACGGCAAAATTCCTATGGGCGAGTTCAAGGTTATCCTCGGCGAATCTCTCGTAGAGATCGGCGATAACCCCTTCGCATTCTCCAAGGTCGCTCCCTTCTTTACCGAGGTGGTTGAGTCCTTCAACGGCAAGGATTACACCTCTATCTCCTACAATTACGACATCAGCGATACCGTAAAGGTTATCGACGGCTCTCTTTACTGTAAGGTTCCTTACGGCTACGAGCTTATCACCTATACCGGTGACAAGACAGCAACCGTTGCTGATGACACCGTTCGCGTAACCGCATTGGCATTCGCAGGCTCCGACGTTGTAAGAGTAGAGCTTCCTCACACTCTTAATTCCATCGGTCATAAGGCATTCTACGGATGCGTTGATCTCGCTATCGTAACCTTTAAGAGCTACGATGCTCCCGTTCTTGAGGAGGAGTTCGACAGCAGCTACTACGACAGCTTTATGAACTTCCCCCACACCGGTATCTACGATTTCACCGTCAATCAGGGCACTCCCGATGAGAAGTACTACGAGTTCGTAGGACTTGAGATCGTTCCTTTCTATATGTGGAACGCGACCTCGGGCATGTACTCCAACGTTTACTACGGCGCAAACTTCGTTGATTACATCGGTAGAAACGATAAGAATCTCGTTATGGTAAGACCCTCTAACGGTCAGAATTACGAAACCTTTATTTACGGACAGTACTTCAGTACCGTTATCGACGGTGCGCTTGCGGCTGACGACGTAACTCTCGCTGCAATCGAGGCAATTCTCAGAATTCCTTCGTCCGTAAAGCTTGAGCATGAGTCTATCGTTCTTCTTGCTCGCGCGGCATACGACAAGATCGCAACCGACGAGCAGCGTGCTCTCATCTATGATTACTATATGACTCTTTCCGCAGCGGAAAGAAAGATTGCAGCACTTAAGTCCACTCAGACTCCCGAGACAGAGGATCCCAACGAGGGTGACGATATCGTTGACGAGCCCGAGAAGGATTACACCGTTGCAGTTATCATAGTTACCGCAGTTCTTATCGTTATCGGCGGCGGCGCAGTTCTTGTAAGATACTTCCTTGACAAGAAGCAGGATAAAACTGCTGACAAGCCCGTCCATGATGACAATTCTGAGAAGAAGGATACTGAAAACACAAATGAATAAAAGGATTAAATTATTGATCCTCACGCTTACACTCGTTATAGCCGCGGCACTTCTCGTGTCCTGTAAGGGCGATGGCCCTTACGGCGGCTATGACGATGAGGGCTATACCGTGAGTGTCAAATACGATGCAAACGGCGGATTTTTCACCACGAATACATCCGTCATAGTGGATACGTACAATCTTTCCTCGCTGCCCTCAGGTTCTAATGGCGAGAAGCTTGTCACACTCGTATCCCCCGACAATAAAGACGTAAGAGGCAAGGAAAACAGCTTCCTTCCTCAAAACCCCGATTACTTCCTCGTTGGCTGGTACGATACCAAGACCGCAGTCACCGATGCACAGGGTAATGAGCTTGATGCTGACGGCAACATCGCCGCACAGTCCGGCAAGCCCGTTGCCTATAACTATTCGGGCAGATGGGATTTTACAGATAAAAAGCTCTCCAAGGATAAGCTTTCCGTAGATCCCTCCAAGGTTGAGGGCTCGGCGACCCCCGTGCTTACTCTGTACGCTGCGTGGGCTCCTTGCTTCAACTTCGACTTCTACGACATTAAGACCGGCGACCTTATCAAGAGTCTTCAGGTCGACCCCGGCTATGTTAAGTATATAACCGCTCCCGAGTGGAACACCACCACAGGTCAGCTCGATATGCACGAGTTTCCCAAGGTCGATAACAAGACCTTCTCGGCGGTTTATCTCGATTCCGATGGCAAAACTCCCGTTGAGGCAGGCGCTACCATCGCTCATACCGGCGTTATTAATAATGAAAACGCTACCACATCTGGCAATACTATGAATTTGTACGTTGATATGCTCGACGGCAACTGGTATAACATCTATACCGCCGATCACTTTATCAAGTACGCATCTCCCATCGGCAACTACAATATCCTTGCAGACCTTGACTTTACAGGCAAGGGATGGAAGAATCCTCTTACCTACGGCAACTTTACCGGTACTATAAACGGCAACGGTCACAAAATGTCTAACATTACGGTAAATCAGAACGATACCGCAAAGACGAATGCAGGCCTCTTCGGCACTCTTGCGTCAAGTGCGAATATCAACAATATTACCTTTGAGAACGTTACTCTTAATATAGAAACCGGCTCAAGATTTAACGGCGCATCCTACGGACTTCTTTGCGGCACGCTTGCAAGCGGTGCAACGCTTGATTCCGTCCGGATAAGCGGTAAGATCACAGTTACCTCATCGATGCTGATACTCAATTACACTCCCAGCATCGGACTTCTTTGCGGTAGCGGATCGGCAGAGGGCGTAGATCTCTCCGGCATCACCTGTGAGGCTCTCGAGTCCACAGACGGCTCTAACCCCATCACTCTCACCGTTGAGGGTAATAAGGTGACAGTCACCGAGATAACCGAAACCCCCGCCAACTAATAACGTTTACTAAAAAATAGAAATATAAGGAGAATCAAAAAAATGAAGAAAATTATTTCCCTTATACTCTGCCTCTCTCTTTGCGCAGGTATGGGACTGCTCTTCGTAGGATGTGGTGAGAAGGATGCACCCGATGCATTCGTTATCATGTCCGATGAGCTTGACGGACTTTTCAACCCCTTCTTCTCAACATCAGCAGCTGACGGTAGTGTCGTTTCGATGACTCAGATCGGAATGCTCAGCTCTAACTACGAAAACGGCGAGATCGGCGTTGCATTTGGCGACAATGAGGCCGTTGTAACCAAGGACTTTGAGTATAAGTATGACTCCGTTGCTAACGAGACCACTTATACCTTCGTAATAAAGAACGGTATCAAGTTCTCCGACGGCCACGCACTCACCATTGAGGACGTCCTTTTCAACCTTTACGTATACCTTGACCCCGTATTCACGGGCTCTGCAACCATCTACTCCACCGACATCAAGGGTCTTGCAGCTTACAGAACCCAGAAGATCGGTGCTGATTCCGACAGCAATGACGGCGACCTTATTTCTTCTCAGGCTCTCGCAAGAGCAAAGGCTCGTAGACAGGAGCTTGTAAACGTTTACAGCCAGCTTAAGAAGAAGAATCCCAACGATGCTATAACCGAGACTATGATGAAGGATGCTATCGCATCTGCAACTCTCTCCGGCGGTTACAAGCAGGCTATCTCCGTTAACCCCTCCGACGTTACCAACGATCAGCTTCTTGCTGACTACGAGAACGCTCTTAAACTCTTCAGAGAAGAGCTTGAGAGAGATTACACCTCTGCACAGCAGGCATACACCGAGTCTCCCTACAAGGAGTGGAACGAGTTCAAGGATGAAGTATTCTGCTTCATGTTCTACGAGGGCTACGTTAAGGTTGAGTACGAAAAGACCTATGACGAGAGCGGCAAGTACGTAGAGAACAAGAACAAGATCACCAAGCTCACCCCCGAGTATAACACCGCTATCATTAACAATAAGGAAGCTGCTATCGACTTCGCTTACCAGGATAACACCACCAGCAAGCTCGATATCGTTCTTCTTTACTGGGCAACCGCACAGGAGATCCTTACCGACTATACCGCAAAGGCTACCGAGGTAGTTCTTCGTGAGAATATGAGCTCCGACGGTTCTCTTAAGGTTGACAACATCTCCGGTATCGTTTCTCTCGGTCACCAGACTGAGACCAAGGGTACTACCATTAAGGTAAACGGCAACGATTATAAGGTTGCTTCCTCTCATAACGATGACGGTACTCCCGCAGGTGAAAATGAGTACGACGTGCTCCAGATCACCATCGACGGCGTTGACCCCAAGGCAGTATGGAACTTCGCATTCACCGTAGCTCCTCAGCACTACTATGGCGAGGGCTCGTCCGTAGAGGTAGACATCGAGAACAACAAGTTCGGTGTTGAGTACGGCACTTACTCCTTCATGACCGGTATCATCCAGTCCGCCCGTAACATCAAGATCCCCGTAGGCGCAGGCGCCTACAAGGCAACCAACAGAGAAAACAGCGACACCCCCTCCACCACCGACTTCTACAAGGACAACGTTGTTTACTTCAAGGCTAACAACTACTTCGAGACAGTAGGCGAGGGCATTAACAACGCAAAGATCGAGAAGATTCGTTACCAGGTAGTAAGCTCTAACAACGCGCTTGACGCTCTTGCTAACGGCTCCGTTCACTACGTAACTCCTCAGCTCACTCAGCAGAACTACGAGATCATCGACTCCCTTAAGGGTGACGGTATGGTATCTCTTCTTGCTGACCAGCTCGGTTACGGTTATATCGGTATCAACGCAGCAAAGGTTGAGGACCTCAATCTCCGTAAGGCAATCATGTGCGCAATGGATACCTCTCTTGCAATCGACTACTACCGTGCAGGTACCGCTTCCCAGATCTACTGGCCTATGTCTAAGGTAAGCTGGGCTTACCCCAAGGACGACAGCGGTAACTACAGCACCGACAACGATCACGACTATCCTCAGATCGGTAAGTTCAATAAGGAAGCTGCCGTAGACGCTATCAAGGGCTATATGGCTGCCGCAGGCGTAAGCGCAGGCGACGATAGCCTTAAGATCACCTTCACCATCGCAGGCTCTAACCTTCAGGAGCACCCCGCATACGCAGTATTCAGAGATGCAGCCGTAATCCTTAACGAGCTTGGCTGGAACATCACCGTTGTTCCCGATACTCAGGCACTCACCAAGATCAACACCGGTGACCTTGCAGTTTGGGCAGCAGCTTGGGGCTCTACCATCGACCCCGATATGTACCAGGTATACCACAAGAACTCTACCGCAACCTCTACTACCGCTTGGGGTTACGATGCGATCCTCTCCAACTCTTCGAGAATCGAGGAGCAGAACATTCTTACCGAGCTCAGCGCTCTTATCGACGACGCTCGTGAGACCGAGGATCAGGCTGTACGTACCGCTCTTTACGAGCAGGCAATGAAGTATGTCCTTGACCTTGCAGTTGAGCTTCCCGTATACCAGAGATCTACCGTTTACGTATACAACTCAAACGTTATCGATTCAAGCACCATGCCTTCTGAATCCGAGATGAACCCCTTCACCTCTCCTCTTGACAGAATCTGGGAAATCGAATTTGCTAAATAATTCGGGAGTAAAAAATGTTAAAATATATACTTAAAAGAATAGGATTATCGATACTCATACTTCTCGGTGTGTCTATGATCATATACTTCCTCATTCGTCTTATGCCCGTCGACTTCATTCAGAACAAGATCGACGCAATGAACCAGGGCGGCGCAATTATCGATGAGGCTACGGTCAAGGCAATGTACGAGATGTACGGTCTCGGTGATGATAGCTTTTGGGGAATTTTAAAGGGATATATCAGCTGGCTTGGCGCGCTGCTTAAGGGCGACCTTGGCACGAGCTTTGTTCACGGTGTCGGCGTAGCGCAGGTAATTCGTGAGCATATGGGCATTTCCTTCGCTGTTGCGCTCATAGCAACGTTCTTCGAGTTTATGATAGCGATACCTCTCGGTGTCACCGCAGCAACTCACCAGTACTCCCTTCGTGACTACATAGTAACTATTCTTGTAATGATAGGTATCTCGCTTCCGTCCTTCTTCTTCGGACAGATACTTAAGGACGTTCTTGCGATCAAGCTTGAGTGGTTCCCGGTATCCGGTCTTGTCGATGCGTCAAAATCGTACACCGGTATAAGACTTCTCGGCGACTACCTGTATCATATGTTTATTCCCATCTTGACCGTCGTCATACTCAGCATAGGCGGACGAATGAGAATGACCAGAACCAATATGCTCGAGGTTCTTAACTCGGATTATATCCGTACCGCAAGAGCCAAGGGCTTAAAGGAAAGCAAGGTCGTTTATAAGCACGCATTCCGCAACACTCTCATCCCCGTAGTAACCACTCTTGCAGGACTTCTCCCCTCGCTCTTCTCGGGTGCAATCATCACCGAGCAGGTATTTGACCTTCCCGGTATCGGTAACGTAGCACTCTCCGCGATGAACAGAGGTGATATCCCCTTCATAATGGGATACAATATGTTCCTTGCAGTCCTCAGCGTAATAGGTGTCCTTCTTTCCGACCTTATGTACGCCGTAGTAGACCCCCGTGTCAAATTAAAGTAAAGGAGCCGTAACCGAAATGGAAGAGAATAAAACACTCCCCGAAGTTGAAGCTATGGCTTCCGAAGAGGTAAGCGAGGTATCCGCAAAGAGCGCGGATACCGAAGCTCCCCTTGATAAAAATTTAAGACTTATGTCCCCGACCCGTATGGTCGTGCGCCGTTTCTTCCGTTCCAAGCTGAGTATCATCGGTCTTGTAATGGTAATCGCGCTCTTCGTATTCAGCTTCGCCGGCCCTCTTATTTACAGCACCTGGGGCGAGATCGAGCTTGACGAGTCGGGCAAAACGCAGTACGCAACCTCGTCCTACACCTATATAGACGAGGACGGTAACAAGATCACCGTTAACCAGACGATAGAGAAGGAGCTGCGCATCAACGCGCTCGCGCCCCCCTCGCTTGAGCACCCCCTCGGTACTGACAAGCAGGGATACGACGTTCTTGTCCGTCTTATGTACGGCGGCCGTATCTCCCTTATCGTAAGCTTCCTTGCCGTGTTCGTTATCACCATTCTCGGTGTCGTTCTCGGCGGTATAGCAGGCTACTTTGGCGGCATCATCGACAACGTCATCATGCGTATATGCGATATACTTATGTGTCTTCCCGGTGTCCCGATCCTTCTTATCATAAGCTTGATCCTAGACTCCGCGGGAGTCCCCGGTAAGTATAAGATATATCTTCTTATGATCTATCTCACCCTCTTCTCCTGGACGGGTACTGCCCGCCTTGTAAGAGGTCAGATACTCTATCTTCGTGAGCAGGAGTATATGGTTGCCGCAGAGGCAATGGGCTACTCCGTGCCCCGTAAGATATTCAAGCATCTCGTACCCAACGTAATGCCTCAGCTGATAGTTCAGATGTCCCTTTCCCTCGGCGGTATGATACTCTACGAGGCGACTCTGTCCTACCTTAACCTCGGCGTTCCCGCACCCTATGCGGCATGGGGTACGATGATCAACATCATATCTACCGATATGGATATTCTTAAGAACTACTTTAACGTATGGGGCCCCGCAGGTATCTGTATCGTTATCGCCGTTCTTGGATTCAACTTTGTTGGCGACGGTCTTCGTGACGCGCTCGACCCGAAGATGAGGAGGTAATGCGGAATGAAAAAGACTACTGACAAGCTTGAAATAAAGACCGGCAGTAAGGATTCTCATTACCTCTCCGGTAAAGAAATACGCGAAATATCCAAGGCAAACGCCAAGGTTATGAACGCGCTTGAAAAGTATAAGAACCGTAAAGCACCCGAGTCCGAGTTTCTCACCGAAATGCAGGACGACAAGAACATCCTTGAGATAGAGGATCTCCACACCTACTTCTTCACCGACCAAGGTGTCGTAAAGGCGGTAAACGGTGTTTCCTTCGTAGTTCCCAAGAATGCTACCGTAGGTATCGTTGGCGAGTCCGGCTGCGGTAAATCGGTTACAAGTATGTCCGTTATGCGCCTTCTCCAAGGCCCGCAGGGACAGATCTACTCCGGCTCTATTCGCTTCAAGGCGTATGACTACGTCGTTGACGAAAAGGGCAAGCCCAAGCCCGTATACGAAACCGATGAAAACGGCAACGTAGTATACGAGGACGTTACCGATAAAAAGGGTAACGTCGTAAGCAAGCCTAAGCAGAAGACCGATGCTCAGGGCGTCCTTCAGTACGAAACCGAGGAGAAGATCTACGACATCGCAAAGATGCCTATGCATGAGATACACCGTATCCGCGGTAAGCAGATCGCAATGATCTTCCAGGAGCCCATGACCTCTCTGAACCCTGTGTTTACCATAGGTCAGCAGCTCGATGAGGTCACCTTTATCCACGTTCCCGGCGCAACCAAGGAAATGGCAAAGGCCAAGTCCATGGAAATGCTTAACCTCGTTGGTATAGCAGCCCCCGAGCGTGTCTATAAGTCGTTCCCCCACGAGCTTTCGGGCGGTATGCGTCAGCGTGTAATGATCGCTATGGCGCTTGCTTGCAACCCCCGTCTTATCATCGCCGACGAGCCTACCACAGCTCTTGACGTTACCATTCAGGCACAGATCCTTGATCTGCTCCGCGATATCAAGGATAAGATGGACGGCTCGATCATGCTTATCACCCACGACCTCGGCATCATCGCCGAAATGGCTGATTACGTCGTCGTAATGTACGCCGGCAGAGTAATAGAGCAGGGTACAGTGCGCGAGATCTTCCATAATCCCATGCACCCCTACACCCAGGGACTTCAGAAGTCCAAGCCCACTCTCGATTCCGACAGTGACACCCTCTTCAACATCCCCGGCAACGTACCTAACCCAATCAATATGCCCTCGTACTGCTACTTCAAGGAAAGATGCTCGCAGTGCACGGCTAAATGCTCGGGCGAATACCCCGGCATGATACAGGTGAGCCCCACTCATTACGTGGCTTGCCACCTCTATAACGAAAAGGAGGAGAATAACAATGGCTGATGAAAAGATAGTCACCGAAGCAGAAGCGAACGCCAAGTCCGCTCCCGCTACCGAAGCTCCTCTTTGGGACGACGCAGCCGAGGAAAAGAAATTCCTTGATGCACGCGCACGTCAGATAGAGGAAGACAGTAAAAAGCCTATCGATCCCGATGCACTCCTTGAGGTGCGCCACCTTCGTAAGTGCTTTCCCATAAAGAAGAGCATTACAGGTAAGGTGCTTCAGGAGCTCGTTGCGGTTGATGACGTTTCCTTCAAGCTCAAGGCAGGCGAGACCCTCGGTATTGTTGGTGAGTCCGGATGCGGTAAGACCACTATGGGTCGTACTCTTCTTAAGCTTCACCCCTCGAGCGGTGGACAGGTATTCTTCGACGGACGTGATATAACCAACCTCAAGTCCTCCGAAATGCGTGAGATCCGTAAGCAGATGCAGATCATCTTCCAGGATCCCTATTCCTCCCTCCCTCCGAGAAGCACCGTAGGCGGCATCCTCTCCGAGCCTGTAAACGTACATAAGATCGTTCCCAAAAGCGAGGTAAAGGATTACGTTATCGAGCTTATGGAGAAGTGCGGTCTTCGTGATTACTACTACGAGAGATATCCCCACGAGTTCTCGGGCGGTCAGCGTCAGCGTATCTGTATCGCGCGCGCCCTGTCCGTAAACCCCAAGCTCGTCGTTTGTGACGAGCCCGTATCCGCGCTCGACGTTTCCATTCAGGCACAGATAATCAATCTTCTGAAGGAGCTTCAGCTTTCGATGAACCTCACCTACCTCTTCATTTCTCACGACTTGTCGGTAGTTAAGTTCATCTCGGATAAGATAGGCGTTATGTATCTCGGTACTATGGTTGAGTTCGGTGACAAGAAGGACATCTTCTCCAATCCCCTCCACCCCTATACCAAGGCTCTCTTCTCGGCAATTCCTCACCCGAATCCCGATATAAAGATGAACCGCATAGTGCTTAAGGGTGATATCCCCTCGCCCGCTAATCCTCCCAAGGGCTGCCGCTTCCATACCCGTTGCCCCTACGCAACCGAGATATGCAAGCACGTGACCCCCGAATATAAGGAGTACGAGCCCGGACACTTCGCATCATGTCATCTTCTGGGCTGATTTTGAATAATGAGTAAAAAGAACAGTAAGAAAAAAGAGAAGATCAGATACGTCGACGACGGCCGCACGATTGCCGATATGTCGGGTACAAGCAGACAAAATCCTCTGCTTGGTAACTCGTCGTTAAGCTCTCCGCGCGGCAAGCGTCGCGCCACTATGAAAGAGGCGTGGCAAACCTACTGGGCGGCGGTAAAAACTATGTTTTTGCCCATGCTCGTCGTTATGATGATCATCACCGTCGCGTTTTTGATCGTGGCGCTGATGCTCAGATGATCTAAGACTTCAAAAAACGGAGACTCCAATGAAAAAGATTGCTATGGTTATAAACGGTGCAGGCGGCGTCGGCAAGGACACCCTCTGCGACCTGGCCGATAAGCATTTCGGCGTTATGAATATCTCTACCATAACTCCCATAAAGGAGATAGCCGCACAGTGCGGCTGGGACGGTACGAAGGATGCGAAGGCTCGCAAATTCCTCTCCGACCTCAAAAGGCTTTGTGTAGAGTATAACGATTTTCCTACCGTCTGGGCAATGCAGCGTTACCGCGAGTTTCTCGCTGACGACAGCCTCGATATCCTCTTTGTCCACATCAGAGAGGCAGGGGAGATCAAAAAATTCGTCGATGCAACCGGCGGCGAAGCAAAAACGCTTCTCGTCCGCGGCGGCGAGCGCATGAAGCGCTCGAATTACGGCAACGTCTCCGACGACGAGGTCGAGAACTATTCTTACGATTATTACTTCACAAACGATAAGCCACTCGAACAAACCGAGATTCTCTTCAAGGACTTCCTCACGTCAGTCCTCGAGGGCTAATAAAACAAGGCAACCGCCCCCATCGGAGCGGTTGCCTTGTTTTTATTTGTTTATCATTTTGCATATAACGTTACCTTTTTGAATTAATGATACAATTATATATCATAAAAAACGAAAAGTAAACTCATTTGAGTTAAACTTTTTAACTCAAAACGGTTAAAATAGTAGTATCAAACTAGAAAGAAAGGGTGATGGTGTTGCTAGTTGGAGAAGCGGTTCGTTTGAGAATTCTTGAATTGTGCGATAAGAATAATATAACGATCAATAAGCTTGGCACGATATGCGGAATTACACAGTCAACCTTGAATAATATAGTCAGCGGCCGCAATACCGCAAACACCTCAACCATAAAGAAAATTTGTGACGGTCTTAATATGCAGATCGAAGAATTTTGGGCGTGCGATCTGTTCCGCAATCTTGAGCCTGAAGTAAGATAAAAAAGACGGATTTGCTAACGATCCGTCTTTTTCTTTTTGTCATATAAAACACGGTAAGTAGGCACCCGTGTAACGTAAAATCGCACTTTTCATCCCTTTTTGTAGGGGCGCATCACGAATCGCCCGCCTATATATTCTTTAGAGTAGTATACATACTAATCCGTTTGCCCCCTCAACAGCCTGCCATAACTATCCACACAGGGAGCTGTATTCTTGCAGGCTTGTGAGTTTCGCGCAGGCGCAAAACTCCTAAACCGATATCTGTGTACGAGTGGGCAAGGACAGGTTAAAGCAAAATACAAACCAATCCGTTTGCGCCTTCGTTTACTATGCGCTCGAGGGTCTCCGACAGCTTTTCTCTTGCCTCGTCGGGAATGTTTTCAAGCTTTGCGTTCAGTCCGTCGTTTACAAGGTCGTAAAGCGAGCGACCAAACATATTCGATTCCCATACGCGCTGCGGCTCATCCTCTATCTCGCCTACGAGATATTTGACTACCGCCTCGCTTTGCTCCTCTGTGCCGACAACAGGGCACAGCTCGGTCTTTATGCCGGTCTTGATCATGTGTATCGAGCTTGCGTGCGCGGTTACCTTAACGCCCCATCCGCCCGATTGCTTTGTGAGCCTCGGTTCTTCAAGGGTCAATTCCTCGGGCGAGGGCATAACGATCCCGTAACCCTTTTCCTCAACCTCGCGCAGAGCGCTCTCTACCTTTTTGTATTCCTTTGCAACACCGGCAAGGGATACCATAGTGGTCATAAGGCTCTTGTCGTCCTTCAGCTCAATGCCCGTCATGTCCGACATCGCCGTGTAGAATTCTTCCTTTGAGATCGGCACCTCAAATTCTCCCGTGCCGTCCTTTGCCGACAGCGTACGGGTCTTAAATTTTGTGTGTGCGCCCAATTTTCTGTCTATATCGCCGAGAGTACCAACCTCGTCGGTAAACTCGTTTATCTCGTCCAAAATCGCCGTATAGATCGGGTGATCGCAGGGCAAAAGCTCGCACCACGCGGGAAGCTCAAACGAAAGCGAAGCGATCGGAAACTCCGAAAGCACAAGCTTCAGTATTTCGGCAATGTCCTCACCCGAAAGGGCGGTGCAGTTTACGAGTGCCACAGGCGCGGAATATTTCTCCTCAAGCGACAGAGCAAGCGCACGTGCTCGCTCGCTTTGCGGCTCTCTTGAATTCAAAACTATCGCAAACGGCTTTTTCTTCTCCTGAAGCTCGCGTACCACGCGCTCCTCCGCCTCAATAAAGCTGTCGCGCGGTATCTCGCCAAACGAGCCGTCGCTCGTCACCAGTATTCCAATGGTGGAATGCTCTCCGATAACCTTTGACGTGCCAAGCTCTGCCGCCTCTGCAAAGGGCATTGGCGACTCGCTCCAAGGGGTCATAACCATTCTGAGCTCCCCATCCTCCTCGCTGCCGAGCGCCCCGTCTACAAGATATCCGACGCAGTCGATCATCTTCACGTTAAGCTCCGTGCCGTCGTCCATTCTCACCTTTACCGACTCGTCGGGAATAAACTTCGGCTCGGTCGTCATAACCGTCCGTCCCGATGCGCTTTGCGGCGTGCCGTCCGTTGCCCTCGCCCTGTCGTATTCGTTTTCGATGTTAGGTATAACAAGGTTGTCGAGCAGCTTTTGTATAAAGGTGGATTTTCCCGTCCTGACAGGGCCTACCACACCTATATAGATGTCGCCGCCCGTCCTTTTTGCAATGTCCTGATATATGCTGGTCTGTGTCATTTTGCTGGCCTCCGTTGGTTTTCTTTCAAATCAACTTATGAGTGTCCTTTGAGAAATATTCATTTGCACGAATAAAAACTGCCGTCGCACTCAATAATAACCTATGAAACGGAGGTAAAATATGGACAAGAAAAGCAACTTTTTTATATGCAAGCGCTGCCGCAATCTTATAGGAATGATCAATTCCTCGGGCGCGGTAATATACTGCTGCGGCGCGCCTATGGATAATATGGTACCCGAATATACGGATACCGCCGCCGAGAAGCATCAGCCCGTCGTGAAAAGAGAAGGGGACGAAATAATCGTCAACGTAGGCTCAAAAACGCATCCCATGAGCGAGGATCACGCAATAACCTGGGTCGCGCTTATCACCAATCGCGGCAACCACCGCAAGTTTCTTATTCCCGGCGAAGAGCCCGTCGTGCGCTTTCGCATAACCGACGAAATGCCCATAGCCGTCTATTCCTATTGCAACCTGCACGGACTCTGGAAAACGCAGATATAACTCAAAAGACGAGGGATCGTTAAGATTCCTCGTCTTTTCGTTAATATTATTTCTTTGGCAGCTTCACTATTTTAGGTATCTGCACGCTTGTCGGCGAGGTCACCCTCGTCACTTTTCTGCCGGGCTCTTCAAGCAGTAACGCACAGGTGGCGGGGTCTATTCCCAATACCTTGCAGGTCTGCTTTTTTCCGTCCTTCAACAGCTTGACTTTTGTTCCCGTGAGTACAAATTTCTGCAAATAAAGCGTCATAAATTTGTCGGGAGTTTTGAGAGAAGCGTAAAGAGGGAAGAACTTCGAGATAATATTCTTTGCAATTATCGATGCCAGCGTGTGATTTTCGGTTTCGAATACCTTTTTTACAAGGTCGGATAACCTCGGCGGAAAATCCTCGTCAGAGAGCATAGTCGAGAATGTGATGATTATGTACTCGTAAGAGGTAAAGTTGTCAAGCTTACCCTCGATCGTTACGCTGCCGACCTGCTTACCCTCGCAAAATACGTTGCTTACCCAACCTATTCCAAGTCTTTTTGTGGTATGCTCCTCAAGCGCCGAGACTAGCGCCACCGTCGCGAGTGAGGATAACAGGCCCGCCTGTGACGGAAAGATAGAGGGGCGCAGTATTATAGACATATGTATACCGCGCTCGTCGCTGCTGCCAAGATACTCCGCAACAACGGCGTATCTGTCGGGGTATCCGTCACGCGCATACGCGCGCGCCAATTTTACCGTAGAATCGAGTCGGTTATAGCACTCGAGCTTTACTATGTTGTTGTCCGATTCACGTACGCTTATAAGCTCGGGATTCATCATCCGACTCCTTTCTACAAGATATTTTTCTTAAATTAATATGCCTTGCCCCAGTAAACGAGCTTCTTTGCCGCTCTGCCGCAGCATACGCACTTGTCACCGGTAGGCTCCATGCCAAAGGGCATACAACGGGAAGAAACGTCAGCCTCCTCCTTGAGCTTAAGCTCGCACTCAAGATCGCCGCACCACATAGCCTTGATGTAGCCGGGCTTCTCGTTTGCTATTGCGATAAGCTCCTCGAGCGTATCTGCCGAGTAGGTGCGCTCCTCTCTGTGCTTGAGCGCCTTGTCGAAGAGCGCCTCTGTGAGTGCCTTGAGTCCTGCCTCAACGCTGGGTACAAGCTCATCAAGGGAGATAAAGCTCTTCTCTCTGTTGTCGCGGCGTACGATAACGCACTTGTTGTCCGCAATATCGCGAGGACCGATCTCTATACGGAGCGGCACACCCTTCATCTCATATTCAGAGAACTTCCAGCCGGGCGACTGCTCGGAGTCGTCCACCTTTACGCGCACACCTGCTGCCTTGAGCGCATCAGCGATCTTGCCTGCCGCCTCAAGCACTCCTTCCTTGTGCTGCTGTACGGGGATTACAACTACCTGTATAGGTGCTACCGCAGGGGGAAGCACAAGACCGGAGTCGTCACCGTGAGTCATTATGATACCGCCGATAATTCTCGTAGAAACACCCCAAGAGGTCTGATGGCAGTACTTAAGAGTGTTGTCTTTGTCAAGATACTGAATGTTGAACGCCTTTGCAAATCCGTCACCGAAGTTGTGCGAGGTACCGCCCTGAAGCGCCTTACCGTCGTGCATAAGTGCCTCAACGGTATAAGTAGCGAGCGCACCCGCAAACTTCTCCTTGTCGGTCTTCTGACCTCTGATAACGGGCATTCCGAGATCCTTCTCGAAGAAGTCCGCATATACGTTCAGCATCTGTACGGTTCTTGCCTCTGCCTCTTCAGCGGTTCTGTGCATGGTGTGACCCTCTTGCCAGAGGAACCCACGCGAGCGGAGGAAGGGACGGGTGGTCTTCTCCCAACGAACGACCGAGCACCACTGGTTGTAGTTCTTCGGCAGATCGCGGTAGGACTTGATTATGTTAGCGTAATGCTCGCAGAAAAGAGTCTCGGAGGTGGGGCGTACGCAAAGACGCTCGGTAAGTCTCTCGCTACCACCGTGAGTAACCCACGCAACCTCGGGTGCAAAGCCCTCAACATGATCCTTCTCCTTGTTGAGCAGGGATTCGGGAATGAACATAGGCATATATACGTTCTCAACGCCTGTCTCCTTGAATCTCGCGTCAAGAATTTTCTGTATGTTCTCCCAAATAGCGTAGCCGTAAGGGCGGATTATCATGCAGCCCTTTACGCTGGAATAGTCGATAAGATCGGCTTTTTTAACAATGTCGGTATACCATTTTGCAAAATCCTCGTCCATAGAGGTTATCTGTTCGACGAGCTTTTTTCCGTTGTCAGCCATTTTTTAAAGATTCCTTTCAATACCCTTACGGGTAGACATAAAATTACATACTAAATTATATATCAAACATAGCATTTTGTCAATACCGAGGGATAAAATATATAATATAATAAGAAGTGATTGAACAAAATGCAGTATCTCTGTCCAAAACCTTGTCGTATTTTTTGTACAAAGTGTAGAAAAGGCGAAAAATACCATTAATTTTGCAAAATCACTTGAAAAAACTTTCAAAATATACTATAATATAAGCGATTGTTGATTAAAAACGCAAGATTTTGAAATTTCAGAATTCAAAAAGTGCAAAAAAGGAACGAAAATGAAAAAATATTCAGAGCTTTCGAGTGCCGAGAGAGAAGCGCTTCTCGGCGACCTTTTAATCAAATATAACGAGTACTGCTCGCAGGGGCTTAAGCTTGACCTCTCGCGCGGCAAGCCGAATGCCGAGCAGCTTGACGTCAGCCAAGAGCTTCTGGCGTACCCCATCACCGCAGAGGACACTATCGGCCTCGGCGGCGTCGATTGCCGCAACTACGGTATCCTCGACGGTATCCCCGAAATGAAGCACCTCTTTGCCGAAATGCTCGAGGTTCCCGACGAGTATATTTTCGTCGGCGGCAACTCCTCGTTGCAGCTCATGTACGATACCCTCGCTCGCGCAATGCTCTTCGGCTTCAAGGATTCCGAGCGCCCCTGGTGTCGTGAAACAGGCCTTAAATGGATCTGCATCACCCCCGGCTACGACCGCCACTTCAACATCACCGACAAGCTCGGCTTTGAGCTTCTCTCTGTAAATATGACCCCCGACGGACCCGATATGGACGAGGTCGAGCGTCTTGTAAAAGACCCCAAGGTCAAGGGCATCTGGTGCGTTCCCAAGTATTCTAACCCCACCGGTAACACCTATTCCGACGAAACGGTGCGCCGCCTCGCGAAAATGGAGTGCGCAGCCCCCGATTTCAAAATTATGTGGGATAACGCATACGTAGTACACGACCTTACCGAAAAGAGCGACCCTCTTCTCAACATCTTCACCGAGGCAGAGAAGTGGGGCAACTCCGACCGCATAATCGCGTTCACCTCTACCTCAAAGATCACCTTCCCCGGTGCAGGCGTTGCCGCAATGGCAGCCACCCCCGCAAACCTCAAACAGATGCTTCTGTACATCGGCGCGCAGACGATCGGATATGACAAGATCAATCAGATCCGCCACGCCAAGTACCTCAAAAACAGCGAGAACGTCCATAAGCACATGATGCAGCTTGCCGCCCTCGTTGGTCGCAAATTTGATATAACGTTATCGGCTCTTCGTGACCTTGAAGGGCTTGGAATTGCCGAATGGACTAAACCGAACGGCGGCTATTTCGTATCTCTCGACGTCACCACCGGCTCTGCCAAGCGCGTCTTTGAGCTTATGAAAAACGCGGGAGTAACCCTCACCGCCGTTGGCGCAACCTTCCCCCACGGCATCGACCCGAGCGACCGCAATCTCCGTCTCGCTCCCACCTATCCGAGCGATAGCGAGCTTCGCCTCGCCTGCGAGATCCTCACCCTCTCGGTGAAGATCGCCGCGCTTGAAGCACTTGCATAAAAGCCTTCTCCAGCGGGAGAAGGTGGCAGCCATAGGCTGACGGATGAGGTGTGATCAGTAGTAAGTTGAACTAACTCCTCATCCACCATAAATGGTCCCCCTTCTCCTGCAGGAGAAGGCTTAAAATAACAAAAAAACGACTGCTCCCAAAAGAGCAGTCGCTTTTTTATACTATTCTAATTAATTCTTTTTGAAAAGAGGTCCGTAAGCCGCGCAAGCACGGTAGTCCTGACCTTCCTTGTCAGCGCCGAATGCGTTCCAAACAGCAGGACGGAAAATATCCTTGTCCGCAACGTTGTGCATGCAAACGGGAATGCGAAGCATCGAGCAAAGGGTGATAAGGTCAGCGCCGATGTGACCGTAGCTGATCGCGCCGTGGTTTGCGCCCCAGTTGTTCATAACGCTGTACGCATTCTCGAAGGGAGAGCCCTCCTTGCCGTCACATCTGGGAGCAAACCAGGTGCAAGGCCAGGTGTAGTCGGTGCGCTTCCAAAGAGTGTCGGTAACCTCGTCGGGAAGATCGACCGTCCAGCCCTCAGCGATCTGAAGCACAGGGCCAAGACCCTTAACGAGATTGAGTCTGATCATAGTGCAGGGCACCTCTGCCTTGGTGATAAAGCGAGAGGAGAATCCGCCGCCTCTGAAATATCCGTTGTCCGCAGGTGCCCACTCAACGTTCTTCATGATCTCGTCGGCGTCCTTTTCGGTAACGTCAAACCACTTCTTGATCTCGGGCTCGCCGTTTTCGTTGATAGCGCGGCAGTTAGCGTCAAGACAAGCCGCGCCCGAGTTGATAAGGTGGATAAATCCGCCCGCCTCGGCAGCCTTGCCCTCGGTCTTGTAGCCGGTAACTCTCTCTACCGCCTCGCTCGACCAGTATGTACGTATGTCAGCAAATATCTGCGCACGGTTGGTAAGCAGCTTCATAAGAAGCATACCGATGCCGTTAAGCACGTCGTTCTCGGTTGCAAGAATGTAAGGCTCTCTTGTGCCGTTCCAGTCAAATGAGGAGTTAAGCACAGCCTCTGCAAAGTCGCCGTTGGGGTAGAAGTCAGTCCACTGTCTCTGACCTTGGAAGCCAGCAGCAAGCGCGTTGTGACCAACCATCTCCTCTTCGCAGCCCTTGGGCAGATTCTTGTTGCCGTTCATAAGGTCCTTGATTATGATCGCGGTCTTAACGCAGAATTCAAGCTCCTCGGCCTTCTGCTCGTCGGTGTGACGGATAAATTCGGGGTTCTTGTCGAAGCATATAGTGCATTTTTCCTTTGCCCAAGCCATAGCCTTCTCGAACTCAGCCTGATCGTAAATGCCGTTTTCCATACGGCGAATGATCTCAACCTCGTCAACCGACTCAACTCTCATTCCGAGATAGTCCTCGATAAAGTCGGAGCTGATGATAGATCCTGCAATGCCCATGCAGATAGATCCGATCTGAAGATAAGACTTGCCTCTCATCGATGCCGCCGCAATAGCCGCACGGCCGAAGCGGAGCAGCTTTTCCTCAACGTCCTTCGGAATTGAGGTGTCGTCCATGTCCTGAACCTCGTGACCGTAAATGCCAAACGCGGGCAGACCCTTCTGCGCATGACCTGCAAGCACCGCTGCAAGATAAACCGCACCGGGACGCTCCGTGCCGTTAAAGCCCCATACACCCTTGATAGTGAGGGGATCCATGTCCATAGTTTCAGAGCCGTAGCACCAGCAGGGAGTAACGGTAAGGGTGATGTCAACGCCCTCGCGGCGGAACTTCTCCGCACACGCTGCCGCCTCTGCAACACGGCCGATAGTGGTGTCGGCGATAACGACCTTAACAGGCTCGCCGTTAGAATACTTAAGATTGTCGGTAAAGAGCTTTGCCGCGCTCTTCGCCATGTTCATAGTCTGATCCTCGAGCGACTCGCGTACTCCAAGCGCACCGCGGCGACCGTCGATCGTGGGGCGTATGCCGATAACGGGATACTCTCCGATAAGTCTTGATTTTGCCATAGAATTTATCCTCCAAGCATAAAAGTAAATATTTCTCTATCCTATTATAAAATTTTATCCCTATATTTTCAAGTAGTAATAATCTACAAAAATATTATCCAACTTACACAATAGGGAAGCGCACAGCTTTTCCGCGCCTTTTTCTGTGTAGTAGGGGCGCGTGGATGCAAGCATCTGCACGAATCGCCCGCTACGGATAACGCGGCTCGCGGCGCTTTGATTTCAGCCATCTTGTAGGGGCGATTCACGAATCGCCCGAGCCCCTACGGTTCTCGGCCTTCTCCAGTGGGAGAAGGGGGACCGCTTGCGGTGGATGAGGTGTCAACGTCGCCCCTACGGTCAGTGCCTTATGCGTACCCTGATTTCACCTATCTTGTAGGGGCGCGTGGATGCAAGCATCTGCACGAATCGCCCGTCCGCACCGCGTAAGCCTTTTTTCATTGTCCTCATTTTTTACATACGTGTGCAAATTTTGTGTAAAAGTATCGATTTTTTGTGACCAAAAATCGCAATAAACGCGACCAAATGCACGCAATTTGTTGACCTGTCAATTTCATTTTCTCTATAAAAAGTCAGAAAAATGCACAAAAAATAGTCAAAATATGACGGCAGAAAGGACGAAATTTGTAATTGTTAACAAAATATTTCAGAAATCATTAAAATTTACTAAATATCCGTTGACATTTGTTCATTTTGAGTTTATAATAAATCCATCAAAATGGGTGAGTATTTTAATACGCATACGTAGGTGTGCTCCCATTATAAAAGATAATTAAAAAAGGAAATATACATAAAGGAGAAAAAACTATGACTGACCAGTTATTGCAATACGTGATCATCATTTTCATGCTTTTCCTTTGCGTGCTTTGTCTTTTCGCAGTTCTCGTCATCGCTCGTGACGTTGTACTTGAAACCATAAGCCGCCGTAGAAGCAAGGATGAGAAGGATGAGGCTACAAAGCCGGCTGAAGCAGCCGCCCCCGTCGTTATCGTCAAGGAGGTTGCCGCACCTGCTCCCGTAGTTGAGGAGATCAAGGAGCCCGAACCCGTTGAAGAGCCTGTGATCGAGCCTGAAAAGGAGATCGAACCCGAGGCAGAAACCGAGGAGGAAGACGAAAACGCGGTTAAATTCTCCACCACACATAAGCTCACTATGGAAGAGAAGTACGCAACCCTCTCCTCCGAGTACAAGAGCTACTTTGACTCTATCATCAAGCACGCACTTTCTAAAGAAGGTGTTAAGGAGAACAAGAACACCGGTTACTACGATTACAAGATCGGCTCTGCTCGCCTTGTAAGAGTAGCTATCAAGCGTAACGAGATCGTCTGCGAGTTTATTTTTATCGACCAGGATTTCAAGAACTACGCTGAAAACGGTAACGTAAAGATGAAGCCCTCCGCTACCAAGATCAGAGTTACCGAGGCATCTGCCGTTGGCGTTGCCAAGGACGGTATCGACCTTGTCTGCCAGCAGATCGCAGAGGAGAAGGAGCGCAAGAAGGCTCTCGCAAGAGAGAAGCGCAACGAGCGCCGCAGAGAGCAGCGCCAGAAGGAAAAGGAAGAAAACACCGAGGCTGAAACAGCTAAGGAAGAAGCGATGGTTTAATTTCCCATGACTGATAAGAAACAAAAGGTGTTAAACATAGTAGGTATAGCCCTCTGTGTTATACTTATTCCTATTTTAATAATGAACTGTGTCCTTATAGTCAAGGGTCTTGTAAATGAGAAAGAGGTGCCCGGTCTCTTCGGTCGTACCCCCCTCATCGTACTTACCGACTCAATGTACCCCGAGATAAAGTCGGGTGACATCATTATTTGTAAGGACATATCCCCCGAGGACGTAAAAGTTGGCGACGTTATCTCGTTTTTTGATCCCGAGGATAAAAATGGCGTTGCTGTCGTAACGCACCGTGTTATAGAGATTATAACCGACGACGATGGCAAACTCTATTTCCGTACCAAGGGTGATAACAACAACGCAAATGATAAGGCATCAGTACCTGCCGAGAACCTTGTAGGTCTTTGGACCGAAACCCGTTTCGCAGGTCTTGGTCACGTTGCCCTCTTTATGCAGTCCACCTGGGGACTTGTCGTCTGCATCTTCCTCCCCCTCGCCCTCTTCGTAGGCTACGAGGTATTCAGAAGAAGAAAGCAGGATACCAAGCAGCAGTCCGATATGGATGCCCTTATGGCAGAGCTTGCCGCCCTTAAAGCGCAGCAGGCAGAGCAGCAAAATAAGGACAACAACGATACCCAATAATAATGCGCCATCGGCGCATTTCAAGACCTGTAGGGACAGGCGTCCTCGACTGTCCACGCCCGTAGGGCATATCGCGCGCTTTAGCGCATATCACGAGGCGAACGCCTCATATCGCGTTAAGCCTTCTCCACTGGGAGAAGGGTAGCAAAGCGGCGTTTCGGTAGTGAATTGCATCAGTGATGCAAGGGCCGAAACGTGACCGAACCGCAGTGAGAACCGCTTGCGGTGGATGAGGTGTGAAAAGCTATCACAAAGAACTCCTCATCCGTCACTCGCTACACTCGTGCCACCTTCTCCCGCAGGAGAAGGCAAATAAAAGTTTATTTTAATACCTTGGAAGTCACGGATTCTTAAGCCTTCTCCAGCTGGAGAAGGGTAGCAAAGCGGCGTTTCGGTAGTGAATTGCATCAGTGATGCAAGGGCCGAAACGTGACCGAACCGCAGTGAGAACCGCTTGCGGTGGATGAGGTGACAAAGAAACACTTAAGTTTATTTTAATACCTTGGAAGTCACGGATTCTTAAGCCTTCTCCAGTGGGAGAAGGGGGACCGCTTGCGGTGGATGAGGTGACAAAGAAACACTTAAGTTTATTTTAATACCTTGGAAGTCACGGATCCAAGGCCTAAAATATTTATTCGCGGCGCATATGCGCCACACAAACAAAAATCGTTTTTAATTATTGCCCGCAAGGGCAAGGTAAAAAGGAGAAAATTAAAATGAAAAACAAGTTTATGAGAATAGCAGCAGTTATGCTTATGCTCTGCCTCGTTACTACTTGCGCTATCAGCGGTACTTTCGCTAAGTACACCACTGAGGGCACTGCTACCGACACCGCACGTGTTGCAAAGTGGGGTATCACCGTTTCCGCTCCTACTGATCCTGCAGCAAGCGCTGATTTCAAAACCGCGTATGCATCTGAAACCGTTGGTTTCACTGCTAACACCGTAGTTTCCAGCGATACTGACAACATTATTGCTCCCGGCACCAAGGGTACTTTTGCAACTCCCGTTCTCTCTGGTGAAGCAGAGGTTGCTGTTGAAGTTATCGTAACTGCAGAAATTGTCATTGACGGTTGGTCCGTAACCAGTGGCGAGTATTTCCCCATCGTATTTACCGTTGGTACCGAAACCTATGGTACCAATATTACTGCTGCGAGCAACAAGTTCGCTACTGCTGCAGAGGTTATCAGTGCAGTTCAGACAGCAGTTACTAAGACCACTAACTACGAAGCAAATACAGATGCTACTACTTTCGAGGTTCCTGTAGTTGAGTGGGAGTGGGCATTTGAGGTTGATAATGCCATGGATACCGAACTCGGTACCGCTGCAGATGATGGCCATGCAGCTACCATCGAGTACACCATTACTGTTACCATCAACCAGATCAACTAATTCCTAGCAAACTTTAAACCCAACTAATTAACCTATTTCTCCTACCCCTCTTCCGTGGCAAGAGGGGTAGGGAATAACAAAAAAACTCTCTCCCTTTTTAAAGCGTCCGACACCGTCAGGCATTTTAAAAAGCGAAAGAGTGATCTTTCCCAAACTAACAAAAGGAGGTGTCCGACTATGGAAGAAAATAAAAGCTCCGTTGCGCACGGCTCGGGTCGTAAGTCTGCCGTTTGGCTTATGCTTATGGTCAACGTCGTGTTTATACTGCTTCTTATGACACTTGCTATTACCGCCTTTCGCGTAGGTAACTACCTGCCCGAAGGAATTGATATTCTTTTCATAGTAGGAAAAGAGCCTAATATGGACACCACCGACGGCAACGGCAACGTATGGCAGTCCAACGAAAAGATACCCCTTTTCTCCTCCGAGTACGTAAACGGTGAAAACAGGGTTACCATCGCTTCACAAAACGGCGATAAGGTCATCGCCCCCGGCTTTGAAAGCTCCTACGAATTCGCCCTCTATAACAACGGTAATATGGCGGTCGTTCACGAGACCGACCTCGACTTCAAGCTTAAGGTCGCAAACTCCGAGCTTGAAAATTACACCTTCCCCCTCAAAGTCAGACTCTATGACACCGAGGGCAATTACATCATCGGCTCAAAGACCGAGTGGATACCCGTTGAGGATGCTTCGATAGCATTCCACCCCGGCACTCTCGGTGCAACCTCGTATAAAAAATACACCCTCGAGCTCAAATGGGAGTTCGAAGGCGGACAAGATGAGCTTGACACCCTCTACGGCAACGAAGCAGGCGATGGCGTATGGCTCACCCTCGGCATCAACACCTACGCCGAGGAGCATCTCGACCCCACCGCACAGGGCGGTATAAAGGTCGACGTAAATGAAGAAAACGGCAGCCAGGAATACGGCGGCACAGTCCGTTGGCTTTGGCTCGCACTCCTGTTTATCAACACCGGTGTCCTTATCTTCTACGTAGCATGGCTTATGAGCAAGAGGCAGGGTAAATGGTAAACAACAACGCACCCATAACCCCTAATCCCAAAAAAGCAAAGATTGACGTAAAGTTCATCTTTCGCGCTATCATCGCTCTCATAATGAGCTTTGTTATCGGTCTTAGCATCTATACCGCAAACGCCAAGCTCGTCTTTGGTGACGATATGCCCATGCCCCTCGGCTTCGGCGTAGGCGTAGTCCTCTCCGGCTCAATGGAGCCTGAGCTATCCGTCGATGACGTCATCATCGTCTATCGCGACGATCAGTACGTAGTCGGCGATACGGTAGTTTTTCAATCCCACGGCATTCTCGTAGTTCATAAAATAATCTCGATCGACGGCGACTCCGTCACAACCCAGGGCACAGCAAACAACGTCTGCGACGACCCCATAGAAATGGATCAGATAAAGGGCAAGGTCATCGACCACATCGATGCCGAGTATAGCAAGCCGTTTCTTGCCGTAGTCGATTTCGTCCGCTCTCCCATCGTCGCCATGCTCATCATCGGCATGTCCGCTGTCCTCCTCTTCTTCTCCTACAAATCCGACAAAAAAGAAAAAGAGGCAAAATCCACCGCCGACCTCGACCTCATCCGCGCCGAGATCGAAGCGCTCAAAAATAAGCCTTCTCCAGCGGGAGAAGGGGGACCGCTTGCGGTGGATGAGGTGTCCAACCCAAGCACAGACTCTTCACAAAGCTCTAATTAAAGCTTTTTAACTCCTCATCCGTCACTCGTTACACTCGTGACACCTTCTCCCACAGGAGAAGGCTTACGAGATCGAAGCGTTCAAATCTGCGAACACTAATACCACAAATAAAGACTCAAAAAAATAATGCGCGAGCCATAGTCTGCCCGCGCATTTTTTATTTTCCAAAGCCTCCCTCCGAGAGGGAGGTGGCACGGCAACGCCGTGACGGAAGGAGCCAACGTCCACCCACGTTCGCCCGGCGAACATATCACGCCACAAAAGTGGCATATCACGTCGCAACGCGACATATACCTACCCCAACTCATCTTCAACTATGTATGCGAGGTCTATCGGCGTAGCCAGGTTTGCCACCAGCTTTTCAAAAAAACGCATCGCCTTTCCCGAGTCCGAAAACAGATCGGCGGTATTACCCACTGTCCGTCTGCCTGTGTCGATAAATTCCATCACCACAGCGAATGAATATAAGGGAATTCCAAAGCCCGCAACGGTTCTGTTTTCACGGCGTGTCAGCTCATAGCGATACTTTATTCCGTCTACCTCGCGCACTTCGGTGCGGATAGTCTTGCATTTTGTCGCACAGTTTTTCATAATATTACCTCGCATAGTTTTTCATCTATATTCTATCACTCCCCCCTGTCGAAAACGACCGCATCACGCCAAAAAAATCGTAAACCTTTCGCCCATTTCGCCAAATTCAGCCCCCCACCGCCCACATTTCCCCAGGGGCGCGTGGATGCAAGCATCTGCACGAATCGCCCGAAAACATTTCCCAAGAAAAATTTTCTCACAATGTAGACAAACCCGAAAAAATGTGGTAAAATATAAAAAAAGCAGAAAGGAAAAACAATATGCTTCAACTTACAAAAGACAATTTTAAATCCGAGGTCGAAGAGCACGACGGCCTCGTCGTCATAGACCTCTATGCAGATTGGTGCGGCCCTTGCAAGATGCTTGCGCCCACTATTGCCGAGCTTGCCGCTGATATGCCCGACGTCAAGTTCGCAAAGATCAACGTAGATAACGAGCCCGAGCTTGCAAAGGCTTTCCATGTCAGCTCAATACCGATGGTCGCACTCGTAAAGGACAATACCTTCCTCGATATGTCTGTCGGCTACGTGCCTAAATCCACTCTCGAAAAGCTCATCGAAGAGTATCGATAAAATAACCTACACATCAGCCCGAATCGTCACGATTCGGGCTTTTAGTATGCACCCGTGTCGCGTTTTGCTATATTTAAACGCCCAAAACCTCTTGTGATTAGTCATATCTGTTGCTATAATTAGAAGGAAAAAATCTGATTTTGGAGCAAGATATGAGAAAACTGTTTAAAATCCCCCTCGCCCTCGTCACACTCCTGATATTAACTCTCGCCAATACCATTATCGTAGGGGCGATTCACGAATCGCCCGATTTAACCGTAGGGGACGACGTCCTCGGCGTCCCAAGCTCCCACACCGTCACCCTATATGACCGCGGCGACCCGTTTGCAAGTGTCGAGGTGCCAAACGGTGCGACACTCTCCGAGCTGCCCACCCCCACGCGCGAGGGATACAAGCTTGTCGGCTGGCGCACAGATTCTGACGACGGCACACCCTTCGAGCCGTCAACCCCCATAACCAAGGACACGGACTTGCACGCGGTGTACGAGCTTCTGCCGCCCGCCTTTGACATATCCTCGCTCTCCTTTACTTACGATTCTCACGCCCACACCCTCGCTTTTTCCTCTGTGTCACACCCACTGCTGACGGGCGGCATACTTTCTTACGAGTGGTATAAGGACGGCACACCGATTGGTGCTTACGGCTCGTCACTTTCCGTAAGCAAGGTGTCCGATAGCGGTGAGTATTCCTGCCGCCTGGTCTTTTCCGTCGGCGGCGACGTCACCGAGATAACCACGCCGCCCATCACCGTCCGCATATCCAAATGCGAGATACCGCTGCCAACCCTCGACCCCGTTTACTACACAGGCGATGCGCAATCCCCCTCGATTTATGACAGCGGCTATTATACCGTCGACCGCACTCCCCACACCCTCGCAGGCACGTATCCCATTGCCATAACCCTCAAAGACCCCGACAATTACACCTTTTCCGGCACGGACAAGCCTACCGTCACGGTTGATATGATCATTCTCCAAGCCGAGAATTTTTGGGTAGTCCCACCGACCGTCAGCGACGTGTATACCTCGTTTTCTCCCACTCCGAGCGCAATGTCACGCTTCGGCACTCCCACGTTTCTTTACTCGCGCGACGGGGTAGAGTATACCGCCACCGCCCCGACCGCCCCCGGCGAATATCTGATGCGTGCCGAGGTCAGCGCGAGCGAGAACTATTCCGCCCTCATCTGTGACCCCGTCCGCTTTAAAGTGATAGCCGAAGCGGTCGTCGGCATCGCCGCAAAATCCCCCGCGCAAAAAATGACCTATTACGCATTCGAGCGGTTTGACCCGACAGGGCTTCTTATAGGCGTGACCTATAACAGCGGCCGTTATGAAGAGATCGGCGCGGAAATGCTCGATATAACCTATCAGCAGGCAGACTCCTTCCGTTACCGCGACAGCGGCGTTATCATCAGCTACGGCGGCTCGTCTGTGCTGCTTCGCACCACGGTTTTGCGCGCCGACTATGACCTTACGGGCATAGATTTTCCCGATATTTTCGCAACCTATAACGCCTCGCTCATCACCCCCGATTACCTCGGCACTCTCCCGATTGGCGCTGACGGCATTCCTCTTGTCGCCTGTGTCACGGGCGGCGGTGTCGACGTCGGTGTATATACAGTAACGCTCTCCTTTTATACCGACTCCGACAACTATAACACCCCCTCACCGATAAACGCCACCTTGACGGTAGAGCCGTGCGTCGCTACTGTCACGTGGACGGGTCTCACCTTCGTCTATGACGGCAGTCTAAAGCTTCCCGAGGCGTATTACCTCGATCTTTACGGCCGCAAGGTGACACTCACCCCCACGGGCGCGCACTCTTTCGCGGGGCAGTATACCGCCACCGTCACCACCCCCGACCCCAACTACACGCTCGCCAATCCCACCGTCGATTATGAGATACAAAAGGCAGACTACGATATGTCGGGCGTGCTATGGCAGGGCGGCGGCGAGGTCTATGACGGTATGGAAAAGCGCGTATACCTCACAGGTCTGCCGACAGGTGTCACCGTTGTCGGATACGTCAACGCCACGGCGGTAAACGCAGGTGCATACACCGCCACCGCAGCCCTGTCCTACGACACGGCAAACTACAATCCACCCATAGCCCCCGAGTATCTTTGGCGTGTCCTGCCTGCCGTGTATCCCACCGACACATTCGAATTTTTCGATAATATAACCGTCTTTGACGGTGAGGCTCACTATCCGCTTTTAGAGGGTGAAATGCCTGTTGGAATTGACGGCACCCCACTCGAATATTCCTTTTCCGCCTCTGCCACTCACGTCAGCGACGGCAGGGTAAAGGTCGAAATATCCTTCAGCACAAAAAGCCCTAATTACACACCACCAAGCCCCTCTGTACGCTACGTTGAGATAACGCCGCGCGAGATCACGGTAAAGTGGGAAAATGTCGAATTTCGTTACACGGGTGCGCCCCTTTTGCCTGCGGCGACCGCAAACGAGTGTGAAATTACCGTACATGGCGCGTCGGTCATGGCAGGGCAGTATACCGCCACCGCGATAGCAAAAGATACCGACTACAAGGTCAAAAACAGCACCTGCACCTACGTGATATTAAAGGCTGAAAACGAGTGGACGTCCTCGCTCGCCGTCCCCGACGTTTTCTTCGGCACTACTCCCACCCCCACCGCCACCGCAAAGGCGGGCGAGGTGATCTATACCTACTACTCCGATGCCGAATGCACCTCGCCCATCGGCTCTGTCCCTGATGCCGTCGGCATCTATTACGTCCGCGCCTACACCGAGGGCGATTTAAACCACGAGCCGATAGAGTCATCTCCCGTCCGCTTTGAGATAATAGCGATCGTTCCCGTCGCCCTCGTCGTCACACCCGATAAAGCAGAGTATACCGCCTTCGATACCGTCACCTTTACCGCCTCGCTTTTGAATAACGACGGCAGCTATACCGCCATCGACCCATCTCTTGTCAGCGCAGTCTACAACAGCGGCAACTCTCTGCGCTTTGGCGACACGTCGGTCACCTTTTTGTATTCCGACCTTACCGCGAGTGCCGCCGTCACGGTAATTAAGCGCGACTACGACCTTTCCGCACTCGTCTGGTCGTCCTGCCGTTTTACCTATAACGGCGCTCCCCATACCGTCACCCTCAGCGGCCTGCCCGACGGTGTCACCGTGCGCGAATACGTGGGTGTCGGCTTTGTTAATGCCGGCGAATATACCGTCAGCGCCGTCCTTGACTACGATAGCGCAAATTATAATCCCCCCGTAATATCCCCTATAACCGTCACCGTCGACAAGCAGACCGTGCCCCTGCCCGTCATAGGCTCGGCAGAGTATAACGGTGCGCCTAATACCGCCACCGTTACCCCCTCGCCCCTCTATACCGTCACCCCGTTGCCGAGCGCAACCCTGACGGGCGCGTATCCCATAACTCTCACCCTCACCGACCCCAAAAACTACACCTTCGGCACGTCCGCCACCGCCACCGTCTACTTTCATATAGAGCCGCGCCGCCTCACCGTCAAGGTGTCGGATTTCGATCTGTACCTCTTCGAGAGCGAGGTGTCACCCACGTTTGAAATAACCGACGGCACTCTAGTTGACGGTGACACCCTCACCCCCGCCTATCGCGTTTCGGACGGTAAAATATACGTCGACTTTGGCAACAAAAACTACGATATAACCGTCATTCCGGGAACACTCCACCGCCATAAAACGCTCTCAAGCGAGGCAAATTCGCTTTTGCTTTTCATTATCCTCATTATTCTTCTTTTGCTGCTCGTTACGGTAGCCGTTTTTGTAGCTCGCCGCCGTATCCGCTGCCGCGCCTATACCCCCGTCACCCCGAGCGATCCGCTGCCCGAGCCTGACGCGCCCCCCACCGACACTCCGACAGATGATCCACCCACCACGGTGGTCGATGCCGAGTATGCCGATGCCGCTATAACCAACGCGCTCGCAAAGGATCTTATTCGCCGTGACGACGACGTGGTAACCGACGGCAGCCGCCGCGGCATTGTAAACGTCGACACCCTCTCGCGCTCCTTCTCGGCAGGTGAGAGAGTGGATATAAACGCCCTCAAAAGCCATAGCCTTATCCCCTATGACACCGCCTATATCAAGGTCTTGGCGCGCGGCATTATCGATAAGCCGCTCTACGTCTACGCCAACGATTTCAGCCTCTCCGCAGTAAAGATGATCGCCCTTTCGGGCGGCAAGGCGGTAAAGGTGAATAGCGTTATAAGGAAAAAAGAATAAAGGTATTGCAAAATTCGCGAAAAAATGATAAAATAATCTCATCTCTGACGATGAGGCAAGGAGCGCCGCAGTCGGTTGACTGCGGCGCTCTCGTAATGATATGGAAATTTTGTATAAGGATAAAAACTTAATAGCGATAAATAAGCCGGCAGGCATGCCCGTCCAGCCCGATCCCACCTCTGATAAGGATGCCCTCACCCTTATGGGTGAAATGCTTTCCGAAATGGGTGAGAATTCGGCTCTTTGGCTCGTCCACCGACTTGACCGCGTGGTCGGCGGCACCGTTGTCTTTGCGCGTAATAAGCGCACCGCCGCCGCACTCTCCGAGCTGTTTTCTTCCCAGAATACCGAAAAGGAATACCTCGCCGTAGTCGAGGGTAGGGCAGAGGGCGGCGTGCTTATTGACTATCTTTATAAGGATGCCGCAAAGGGCAAGGCGTTCGTAGTTGACCGCAAGCGTGCAGGAGTTAAGGAAGCAAAGCTTGAATACACACCCCTCTCGAGTGTCGAATGTGAGCGCGGCACCTACACCCTCGTCCGTGTGCGCCTTCATACCGGCAGATTTCATCAGATCCGCGCCCAGCTTTCACACCGCGGCACGTCAATAGTCGGTGACGGCAAGTACGGCAGTCACGATAACCGCGCAAAAATGCCCGCGCTCTTTTCATCCCGACTTGCGTTTTCCGCGCTCGGCAGGGACTACGATATAAAAAAATCCCCCGATAAAGAGAGCTACCCCTGGTCGCTCTTCGATGAGGTGAACTATGACTGAAAAGCTGTATTATAAAAACGCCTATATGCGCGAATTTTCCTCAAAGGTCCTCGCCTGTGAGGCTTGTGACGGGGGATACGCCATCACCCTTGCCGCTACCGCCTTTTTCCCCGAGGAGGGCGGACAGTATGCCGACACCGGAGTGCTTAACGGCATTTGGGTGCGTGACGTGCGCGAAAAGGACGGCATTATATATCATATAACCGATGAGCCTATCGAGGTCGGTACGGTTGCCGTCGGCACTCTCGATTTTAACTCGCGCTATGAAAAAATGCAGTGCCACACGGCAGAGCATATCCTATGCGGACTTATATTTAAGACCTATGGTCTTAACAACGTCGGCTTTCACCTCGGTGCAGATGACGTAACCATGGACATAAGCGCCCCTCTTTCCTGGGATCAGCTTATGGAGATAGAGCAGCGCGCCAACCTCATAGTATACGAAAACGTGCCCGTCGAGGCTATCTTTCCCACCCCCGACGAGCTTCCGACGCTTGAATACCGTTCAAAGCTCGACCTCACCGAAAACGTCAGAATAGTCAATATCGGTGAGTATGACAGCTGTGCCTGCTGCGCCCCTCACGTGCGCTCAACGGGCGAGCTCGGACTTATAAAGATCCTCGATGCCGAAAAGCTTCGCGGCGGTATGCGCGTTCATATAAGAGCAGGTATACGTGCCTATCGCGAGGTTTTACGGATGTACGACAACCTTGCCGAAATATCTCATCTTATCTCTCTTCCGAGGCTCGAAACAGCCGACGGAGTGCGTAAGCTGCTTGCCGATTACGAGGCAAAAAAGAATGAATATAAAGCCGCGCGTCAGACCTACTTTGAGAGGGAAGCGGACCTTGTTTCTCCTACGGAGAAAAATCTCGTGCTTACATTCCCCGATGCAACCCAGAATGAATTGCGCATAGTTGCTAACTCCGCCATAGATAAGGTCGGCGGCATACTCGTGCTTTTGTCGGGTGCTGATGGTGCTTACCGCTTCGTCCTCTCCTCGCGTACCACCGATCTTCGTACCGAGGTCAAAAAAATTACCGCCGCCCTCGGCGGTGGGGGCGGCGGCAGCTCGGTTATGGCGCAGGGCAGTCTTACCGCTACGCTCTCCGATATAGAAAAGTATTTTATTTAACGTCAAAATTCAGCACCAGCTGCGCCTTCGTGGGCTTGAGCTTGGTCAGCTTTATACCCGCGGCGGCGAGCATACGCTTAGATGCAATATCGCTTGCCGTGCCGTTGTACTTGTCAGAGAGGTAAATAACCTCCTTGACACCCGACTGGATTATAGCCTTTGCGCACTCATGGCAGGGGAAAAGGCTTACGTACAGCTTAGAGCCCGTGAGATTTTTTCCGCGTGCGTTCAGCACCGCGTTGAGCTCTGCGTGTACAACGAACTGATATTTGGTCTCGCCCTTTGCCTCATCTCTGTTCCAAGGGAATGAGTCGTCCGAGCATCCCTGAGGAAAACCGTTATATCCCGTGGACAGTATTCTGTTGTCGCTGTCGATTATGCACGCACCTACCTGGGTGCTGGGGTCCTTTGAGCGCTGTGCCGCAAGGAGCGCAACTCCCATAAAATAATCGTCCCAGCCTATATAGTCTATTCTCTTTTCGGACATTTTAAAAGCCTCCCAAAATTCATATAGGAAAATTATAACACAAAGATTTGCTTTTGTCAACAAAGAAAGGAGTGCCGTATGTCATTACCCGAATATAGCGAATGCCGTCTTTGCGCGCGCTCCTGCGGAGTAGATCGCAATTCGGGCGGCTTGGGTGTCTGCCGTGTCGGCAGCGAGCCAACGCTCGCGCGTGCCGCGCTTCATATGTGGGAAGAGCCGATAATCTCCGGCACTCGCGGCTCGGGCACGGTGTTTTTCTCGGGCTGCTCGCTCGGCTGCATATACTGTCAGAACGCCACTATATCGCGTGCCGCCTACGGCAAAGGGGTCACCCTTGACCGCCTTGCTGAAATTATGCTCTCCCTTGAAAAAGACGGCGCGCATAACATAAACTTCGTCACCCCTACCCACTACGCCCCGACCGTAATAGCCGCCACCCGACAGGCAAGGGCAAAGGGGCTCACCCTGCCCATTGTGTACAATACCGCGTCCTACGATACCGTGGATACCGTCGCGTCCCTCAAGGACACCGTCGATATATACCTCGCCGATTATAAGTATAATCTCTCGCGCACCGCCGCCGCATATTCACACGCCGCGGATTATCCCACCGTCGCCCGTGCCGCTATTGCCGAAATGGTAAAGCAAAAGGGAAGTGCCGTTATCGAGGACGGAATTATGAGATCGGGCGTTATCGTCCGCGTGCTTCTTTTGCCCGGTCACGTTGCCGAGGCAAAGCTGTGCGTAAAATACATCTACGAATCCTACGGAGATGACGTTTATATCAGCCTTATGAGTCAGTATACGCCAATGCCCGATATGCCCGCTCCGCTTGACCGCCGTGTCAGCACCGCCGAGTATGACGAGCTTGTTGACTACGCACTTAAAAAGGGCGTGAAAAACGCCTTTATCCAGGACGGCAGCTCCGCCGCAGAGAGCTTTATACCCCCGTTTGACTCCACCGGAATTTAATTTTTTTGGGATTTTTTCGACCTTACAAAATACCCCTACGTAGTAGACCCCCCAAAAACCTGATTTTGAAAAAAATGTCAACGAAAAAATTTCAAAAACCTATTGACAAACCGAAAAATGAGTGTTATAATGCTTGCATAAAACCGAATAGTCGAATCAACGAATTAGAGGCGCGGAATCAATCAGTAGCCGTCGGTAGATGCTCAAACGTCTATGACCGACCGCGAAAGGTGCTTTCGCCGAAATTGCTCATCTTTTGAGGGGTGTGCCGTTGGACGTTAAAAGAATATTTTAACGGCTGTCGCAGGACAAAATCTTGCGGAGTGCTATATTCGATGTGTCCTTTGTTAACGCACAGCCCTTTTCCCGAGCTACCGTATGCAGATCGTCCGTCGAAGCACTTTGCTTCGACTTTTTTGTTTTAAATACATCTTTTAGGAGAAACAAAAAATGAAAAGGATAATCGCAATTATTCTTTCTGCGGTGCTTCTTTGTACCGCACTCGTTTCCTGTGGAAACGACAGCACCGACGACTTTGAAAGGGTAAGGGCAGCGGGCAAGCTCGTCGTCGGTATGGAATGTGCCTATGCGCCTTACAACTGGACGGTATCCACCTCCTCTGAAACTACCCACCCCATCTCTAACAGCCCAGGCTCGTATGCAGACGGCTATGACGTCGAGATAGCAAAGCTGATCGCAGAAACTATCGGTGTCACACTTGAAATACGTGCAATAGAGTGGGAAGGTCTCGTTCCTGCGCTCGAGGCAGGCGAGATCGATATGATCATTGCCGGAATGAGTCCCACCGAGGACAGAAAGCTCTCTATCGACTTTTCCGATACCTATTTCGATTCGGAGCTGGTTATGGTTGTCAGAAAGGACAGCGCATACGCCGATGCGAGCTCAATTTCCGATTTTTCCGGTGCAAAGATCACCGGTCAGCTCAACACCTTCCATTACAGCGTAATAGATCAGATCGCAGGTGTCAATAAGACCACCGCGCTCCAGGATTTTGCCGCGCTTATTCAGTCGCTTGACAGCGGCGCGATCGACGGCTACGTTTGTGAAAAGCCGGGCGCTATTTCGGCAGTAGCCTCAAATCCCGATTTCACCTACGTTGAGTTTGCCGAGGGCGCGGGCTTCACATACGACCCCACCTCGTCCTCTATTTCTGTGGGTATACGCAAAGGATCAGATCTTGTCAACAGCATCAATTTTACTATATCACACCTCACCGCAGAAGAGAAGGAGGCAATGATGACTGCGGCTATCGAGAGACAGCCGGATGCGGAGTAATAAAAGAATATGAGCTTTTTTGATTGGATATCCAAGCTGGTATCGGAGTATTGGCCTCAATTCTTAAACGGCACGAAAAACACTCTTATTATGGCTCTTACGGGCACGCTTTTCGGATTTATTATAGGCCTGCTCATCGCCATAGTGAGAACCGTTCCCATCTTACCGAACGACAAAAGAGTGAAGAAAATTTTCTTTAAATCCGTTAATGCTATCCTTTGCGCCTACATTGAGATAGTCAGAGGCACGCCTATGCTCGTTCAGGCGCTTATAGTGCATTACAGCCTGTTCGTCAAGCTCGGTATGCCCTCGCTTATTTCGGCAATAATTATAATTTCATTTAACACGGGTGCCTATATGGCAGAGATCGTGCGCGGTGGAATTATGTCGATTGATAAGGGGCAGCTCGAGGGCGCGCACTCTGTCGGAATGTCGCATTTTCAGACCATGCGCCACGTCATTCTTCCGCAAGCGGTAAGGAATATAATGCCATCCATCGGCAACGAGTTCGTCGTGAATATCAAGGACAGCTCCGTCCTCTCCGTCATAGCGATAACCGAGCTTATGTTCATATCGAAGCAGGCTGGCGGCACGTACGCAAAATTCGTTCCCGCATACGTGATATGCGCCGTTATATACTTTATCCTCACCTTCACGGTCACAAGGCTTTTGCGCCTTCTTGAGAAAAAGCTTAACGGCCCGTCCTCGTACACCGTATGCGGCTCTCAATCAAATCCCGATGCGGAAATTCACGTAAAGGGGGCTTGATTGAATGAAAGACAGAGAAATTATAATCGAGCTTTCGCACCTTGAAAAGACCTTTGGCGATCACGCCGTCTTAAAGGATATAGATCTCACCGTCAGGCGCGGTGAGGTGGTGTCGGTCATAGGCTCGTCCGGCTCGGGCAAAAGCACGATGCTCCGTTGCATAAATCTGCTCGAGAGTGCCACAGGCGGCAAGATACTGTTCGAGGGCAGGGACGTGACCGCAAAGGGAATGAAGCTCACAGAATATAGAACCAAGGTCGGTATGGTGTTTCAGAGCTTCAACCTTTTCGGCAATATGACCGCGCTTGAAAACTGCGTAAAGCCGCAAATGATAGTTTTGAAGCGCACGCGCGCCGAAGCTGAAAAAACAGCGCTGGAGTATATAAGCAAGGTCGGTATGAGCGCGTACATCAACGCAAAGCCGTCGCAGCTCTCCGGCGGTCAAAAGCAGCGAATAGCCATCGCAAGAGCGCTGTCCATGAACCCCAACGTCATACTCTTCGACGAGCCGACAAGCGCCCTCGATCCCGAAATGGTCGGTGAGGTGCTGGAGGTTATGAAGGATCTTGCCGAGGCGGGCTACACGATGATTGTAGTCACTCACGAAATGGGCTTTGCGCGCGAGGTCTCCGACAGAGTTGTCTTTATGGACGGCGGATATATCGTCGAGCAGGGTACACCCGAGGAAATTTTCGAAAATCCGAAAATGGAAAGAACCCGCGAGTTCCTTTCGCGAGTTCTTTAAGGCATACCGTACGGGCGATTCACGAATCGCCCGTAAAATCACAAAGCAACATCGTAGGGGCGATTCACGAATCGCCCGTAAAAAAATGATCATTAAAATAAAAACTCTCGCAAACAGACTTTGCGAGAGTTTTTATTTACGCATTGTTCATTTTTCTTTTTGCGTTTTCCTTATCGCGCAGGCGATAATCGCGTGAGCGACGTTTTTTAACGATCGTCGTATATACCGCAAAGGCAACCACGCCGACCACTATCGTAATAGCGGTAACGTGTACCCACATTTCAGTAGAGTTCTCGGTCTTAAGACTCTCCCACAGCGTGTTGGTGTACGCCTGTATCTCGGGTGAGAAGCTCTTGTAGCAGGCGGTGCCGTAAAGCGCGTTGTAGCTCTCGTTGATCTCGGCGGGCGAGATTCCGTAAAGTATCTCTATTGCCTCCTCTCCCATCTCGTCTATATAGTCCTCGCTGTTTTGCACGAGGGTGTTGGGAGATGCGTATCCGATGTATACGGCGTTTGCGACCGCCGCTTCCTCAGAGAGCATAAAGTTGATATATTCCTTTGCAAGCTCGGGGCTCGCCGCATTCTTGGGAATGCACATCGCGTCAACGAAATAGTTAGTTCCCTCGGTGGGGTAGTAGAAGCCGAGCGCCTCTTCCATCTCGACCATCGTCAGATAGTCGCCGGCATAATAGGGCGCGATAGCCGCGGATGCGGTGGTCATCTTGTTGAATATCTCGTCGTTTACGTAGCCCTGCACGAGCGGCTTCTGCGCCTTAAGCACCTCGAGCGCCGCATCCCAGTCTGCCGTGTTTTCCGAGTTTATGTCTAAGCCCTTGTAGTACATCGCCGTGCCGAATGCGTCACGCGGATTGTTGAACTGAAGTATCTTGCCCTGGTACTTTTCATTCCAAAGAAGTCCCCAGCTCTCGCCCTCGTAATCCTCGGGATCAACGAGATTGGTGTTGTAGATAACGCCTACCATACCGTAGGTGTAGGGCACGGAGTATCTGTTCTGCTCGTCGTAATACGGGTTCTTGAAATCGTCCGCGATGTACTCGTAGTTGGGTATATCACCTTCAACGTCAAATTCGAGCAGCATATCGTCCGCTATCATCTTTTGTATCATATAGTCGGACGGAATAACGATATCGTATACTACCGCGCTGTTTTTGAGCTTGGAGTACATATCCTCGTTGTTTGCATAGGTGGAGTAGTTCACCTTCACCTTAACGCCGTACTTTTCGTAGTAATAGTCCTCAAACGCCGCGTTAACATCAAGTGAGCCAAGCGAGCCGTCCGAGATATATTCACCCCAGTTGTACACGTTGAGGGTGAGTGTCTGTCCGCTCACCTTTCCGCCCTCGTCACTCTCGCCGCCGCAGGACGCAAGCGCGAAAATGCACAAAAGCGCAAGGACAAGGGTAAGCATCAGCTTTATCTTTTTCATTTCGCTATGCCCCCCTTTCTCTTTTTGCTCTTGTTGAGCTGCAGATTAAGCTTCTTGCCGCTCTTAAGATTGGAGATAAGCAACAGCACGAATACCGTCACTATAACGATAGTGGAAAGAGCGTACATATCGGGCGTAACCTTCTTCTTTGTCATCGAGTAGATGAGCAGGGGAAGTGTCTGGTAGTTTGTAGGTGCAAGGAAATAGGAGATAACGAAATCGTCAAGCGAAAGGGTAAACGCCATAACGAAGCCCGAAATAACGCCGGGCATAATGTTAGGCAGCTTAACCTTAAAGAACGCCTGTACGGGAGTGCAGCCAAGGTCGAGCGCCGCCTCTGAAAGCGTGTTGCCAAGCTCGTTGATTCTCGGCAGTACCGAAAGAATAACGTAGGGCAGACAGAAGGTCGTGTGCGCTATCAGCATAGCCGCAAAGCCGATGTCGTTGTAATCGCCTATCGAGAATACCGCCATAACAGCCGCAAAAAACAGCATCATCGACATACCCGTAACTATATCGGGGTTCATCATCGGAATGTTAGTCACACCCGTGACGGTCGCCTTGATGTACTTGTTTTTCATCTTATAGATGCCCTCTGCCGCCGCAGTGCCGATAACCGTCGCAAGAAGAGAGGACGAAAGCGCAAGCAACAGGGAATTGCGCAGCGCCACCCACGTCTCAGGCGACTTAAACAGCTCGGCATACCACATAAGGCTGAAGCCGGTGAAATTCGCCGTGCTGTTAGATGCGTTAAACGAGAAGAGTATAAGTGTCAGTATCGGAATGTAAAGTATTCCGAAAATCAGGCACAAATAGATGATAGAGGCATATTTCTTCGTCTTTTTCATACGATAATACCTCCGTCATCGTCATTACCGAAGCGGTTCATTACCGTCAGTGAGATAAGTATCAGTATCATCATAACCAAGGATATCGCCGCACCGACGTTCAAAGCACCCGTAACAAACTGACGCTCGATGGTATCTCCGATAAGCTCAAACGTACCGCCGCCTAGCTTTTGAGAGATATAGAAGGTGCTGATAGAGGGCACAAGCACCATCGTCACGCCCGAAACGATGCCCGAGCGAGAGAGAGGGAGAATGACCTTGAAAAGCGTCTTCGGCGTGTCACAGCCGAGGTCAGCCGCCGCCTCCCACATATGCTTGTCTATCTTGGATATACAGGTGTAAATGGGCATTACCATATAGGGCAAAAAGTCGTAGACCATGCCGAATATGACAGCCCCCTTCGTTCCAACGATATGGAACGAGGTGTTAAGCAGGGAGTTAAGAAATCCGCCGTCGTCAAGGATCGCCATGATCGAGTAGGTGCGGATAAGCAGGTTTGTCCACATCGGAAGCATAAGAAGCATGATAAACAGCTTCTGGTGCTTGGGCTTCGCTCTTGCGATTATGTAAGCAAGAGGATAGCCGACTAAAAGGCATATCGCAGTCGCGATTATGGAAAGCTCAAGCGAGAGCCAGAATATCTGACCGTATTCGCCAAGGGCAGTGATATTTTCGAACGAGAAATTACCGTCAGCATCTGTAAAAGCGTAATAAACAACGATAATCAGAGGCAGAACGATAAAGAGTATCGCCCAGAAAATGTGGGGCGCTGCCGATATAGAGCGCATTAAAGATCTCTTTTTGTTCATTTTTTACCAAAGGGGAAAGGATGACTTTCCCGTCACTTTCGTCAGTAATAAAATCAGAACTCCTCTGCGGCATCCGCATCGGAAAGCTGGTCGATCTCGTCGGAGAATGACGAGTAATCGCCGAATTTGCCGGAATACTTCGACTTTTTCATAATGTGTATCGCATCGGGCTCGATATACACACCGATATTTGCCTCGGGTGCAACGTAGTCGGTGGACTGTATCATCCACTTAAAGCCCTTGATATCCACGATTATCTCGTAGTGTACACCCTTGAAGGTAACGCTTGTTACCGTACCGGTGAGCATACCCTTGTCGATAGCAACGACGTCCACGTCCTCGGGGCGTATTACAACGTCAACAGGCTCGTTCTTTGCAAATCCGCCGTCCACGCAGTCGAATACGTGACCTGCAAGCTTGACCTTGTTGTCTTCAAGCATAATTCCGTCGATAATGTTACTCTCACCGATAAAGTCGGCGACGAATGCGTTCTTCGGCTCGTTGTATATGTCGGTCGGCGTTCCTATCTGCTGGATCTCACCGTCCGCCATAACCACAACGGTGTCGGACATTGAGAGCGCCTCTTCCTGATCGTGCGTGACGTAAATAAAGGTGATGCCGATAGCCTGCTGTATGGTCTTAAGCTCGTTCTGCATATCCTTACGCAGCTTCAAATCAAGCGCGCCGAGAGGCTCGTCAAGCAGAAGCACGCGAGGGTGAGAAACGAGCGCACGCGCGATAGCAACTCTCTGCTGCTGACCGCCCGAAAGGGTGCTTACGCTCTTGTTTTCAAAGCCGGACAGCGCCACCATAGCAAGCATTTCGGTCACACGGGTCTTTATCTCGTCCTCTTTAAGCTTTTTAAGCCTCAAAGGAAAGGCTATATTCTCATACACGTTAAGGTGAGGGAACAGCGCGTATTTCTGAAATACGGTGTTTACCTGTCTTTTATGTGCGGGCACGTCGCTTATCTCAACTCCGTCGAAATAAAGCTCTCCCTCGTCCGCAGTTTCAAAGCCGCCGATAATACGAAGCGTAGTAGTCTTACCGCAGCCGGACGGGCCGAGAAAGGTGATAAACTCACCGTCTCTTATGTAAAGGTTCATCGAATCGATGACCTTTTCACCGTCGTAAGACTTGGAAATTCCTTTTAATTCAATGAGCTTTGCCATTTTATCAGTATCATTTCCTTTCTTTGTCCGTGGGTAGAGAACATATCTCCCCGTGACCCAATAATTTTTCGCAAAATTCACCAATATAATTTTTAATATAACATTGTTGAGTGTATTATAACAAAAACATCTGTGTTTTGCAATACTTTTTTACAATATTTTTTTAAAATTAACCGTAATTAAACGGATTTAGACTAAATTATCCGTAATTTTTTCGCTAGAAAATATATGAAAGCTCTGAAATACTCTTAAATGCTCTTAAATTCTCACGAATGCTCGTTTTTTGTGCTTTTGTGCGCCGCCATAATTTCCCTGCACATAACCGCAAAGAAAATAGCGAAAATCCAGTACCCCTCGCCTATCTGCATCATAAAAAACAGCGCCAGGAGCGCCACCGCCGCCGAAATGCCGAGTGTCAGCCCACGCGACACCCACTCGAGCGCCGCGGCAGACAGCCGCCCGGACAAAAGCCCGATGAGTATCCTCTGACCGTCAAACGAGCGTATCGGTATGAGATTTGACACCGCGGTCAAAAGGTTTATAACGGCAAACGAAGCTAGGTATTCATTCGCACGGCAAAAGGGCGTAAGTACCCCAAATATAACCAAATTCACAAGCGGCCCACCCAGCGCTACCACCGCTTCCTCACGGTATGAAAGCAACCGCCCGGGCTTTAGCCTCAACCCCGTGAGTACCGCCCTCGGCATCGACATATCCCCGACACCTATCACCGTCGCCGCGATAATATGCCCGCCCTCGTGCGCGAGCGCCGCCACAAGCGTCAGCACCGTCACCCACACCGCATCAAACGCCAGCATCAGCAAAACAAGAAACAAAAAGGGAAGCACCCTCTCCCCAACAGCACGCAAAAGCCTCATATTTACCCCCAAGCATTCAGTTAATTCGCTTTATCATATGCGCGCGAAACGCAAAAACCATCAAAAAGGGTGCAAAATTTCGAAAAATATAATTACAGAAATTTTTACTCCGTTTTGTGCAAAAAGGTGGAAATTGGAAAAACGTCTTGACGGTGATCAAGCTTGCGTGATATAATCAAGTTGAACGGCACCCTGCTTATAGCTGAGGTGACCGGCGGCGACGTAATTCTCTATATCTATGATGCTTACTGGATATATCTGCAAAATTTATGAAAGAATCATCTTACCAAGCGCTCAGTTTGCCAGTATCATTTTTAATGTCTGTATCCTGGGCAAAAGTATCGCCTTGGTGAAAGGAAGGTAAAAAAACATGGGTAGTCCTTGGGCAGGTCCTTTTGCAAGAGCCGTGACGAGCAAAAAAAGAACACGAAAATTCTGGAATGTGTTTTTTGGTATAATGATTACGGCATCTGTAATTTTGATGACCGCACCTTTTTATCTAGTTATATCAGAGCGTTGTACTTATGATAGCGAAGAGATTTTTGTTGAGTACAAGGATGGCGTTTTGGCTACAAGTGTTGCTTCATACAAGGTGGTTGAGCCGGGTAAACAAAACGTGAAGATAAATAACTTGACAAAGAGGGTTGAAGCCGGCGATAAAATTGAACTTACGATCAGCAAGGTGAATGGCAAACTGATCGAGGCGCGGCATCAAAACGAAGTAGTGTACAGCATTGAAATGATACCAACTATGCCTGCTTTGCTTTTTCTGATCATTGTATTTTTGCCTTTGATTGGAGTGATGGTGTTTTTGTGGATTGTGGTTAATTTGAAAAATCCCCCAAAAAAGCTTGATAAGCTTCAAGGTGAAATGGTTTTAAGGTTTTACAAATAAATACAAGCGTGTAAAGGTACAAATGACGGGCAATCAATTTTTAAATGCTGGATATAAATTACACTCGTATTTGATTGCATATGGCTTTGCTGCATATTCAATATATCAAACATATGTGTCCATCAAATCATCTGATCCAGTTAAGCGCGCTTACGAGAGGGGGTATTCATTAATATGACGGGATTTTTTAAAGTTTTTGTTGCTATTCTGGATATTGCTTCTGCGATATACCTATTTCAAGTATTCGCGTTCTTTGTCGCATGTTTTTTAGGGAAACGGGATGATGAGGATAACATTCAAAATGTGTTCTTTTTACCAAGAAACAAATTTTGGTTTGTTGCGATAGCATTGCTTGCTATGGCAACCTTGGTCTTATCATTTGACTACAGAAAGAGCATATGGGGGTAATGCATCAGAAGCATTTTTTTGTTACTTTTCATAACCTGAGGAAAGCCGCCCGCAAAATGCGGGCGGGTTTTCTTCGCCTTCTCGCGCGGTGACGAAAATTTCAGAAATGCCGAGAGGCACTTGTGTTTTTGCGCATTCTGCGCGTGTTAAATATAACAGCTAAATATAACGTTTACGCATTTATTGCCTTGACAAATTATTATAATTATGATAAAATTTAAGGTGAGAAATTTTTTGGAGGACGCAATGGCAGCTAAAACCGTCAAGAAAGCATACGACGATCAAAGTATAAAAAGCCTTAAGGGCGCGGACCGAGTCCGTAAGCGCCCGGCAGTCATTTTCGGTTCAGATGACCTTATAGGATGCCAGCACTCTTTTATAGAGATACTCGCCAACTCGGTCGACGAGGCGCGCGAGGGCTACGGTGAAAAAATAATAGTTAAAAAGTATCTCGATCTGTCAATAGAGGTCGAGGACTTTGGCCGCGGAGTTCCGCTCGGATATAACGAAAAGGAAAAGAGATGGAACTGGGAGCTCGTTTTCTGCGAGCTTTACGCAGGCGGTAAATACGACAACAACGACGGCAACGCCGCATACGAGTTTTCCCTCGGTCTTAACGGCCTTGGCGCAACGGCAACGCAGTATTCCTCCGAGTATATGGAGGTACAGTCCTACAACGGCAAGACTCTCTCCGAGATCAGCTTTAAGTCTGGTAACCCCAAGGGTGAGCTTCGCGTTTCCGACCTTGATTCCAAAGCACCCAAAAAGAAGGGAACTATAATCAGATGGCGTCCCGACCTTAAGGTCTTTAAGGAGATAGATATTCCCGTCGAATTCCTTGAAAACACCATGCGCCGTCAGGCGTTCATAAACGCAGGCATCAAGTTCATACTTGAAGTCGAAAAAACCAAGGGAAAATTCGAGAAATCGGAGTTTTACTACGAAAAAGGCGTGGCAGACTATATTGCCGAGATAACTGACGGCATCGCCATGACCCCCACACAGCTTTGGAAGATCGAAACCAAGGGCCGCGACAGAGAGGACCTGCCGGACTACAAATTAAAGGCAGAGGTCACCTTCTGCTTTGCCAAGAGCGGCAAGGCTGAATACTACCACAACTCCTCATTCTTGGAGTACGGCGGCGCACCCGACAAAGCGGTCAAAAGCGCGTTCGTCTACGCCATCGACAAGTACATCAAGGCGCAGAACAAATACACACGTAACGAGTCCAAAATCTCCTTCCAGGATATCGAGGACAACCTTGCCGTAATTATCAACTCCGCCTCTACGCAGACGTCATACGAGAACCAGACGAAAAAGGCTATCACCAACGCCTTTATCCAAAAGGCTCTTACCGAGTTTATCAAGACAAAGCTCGAGATATACCTGACCGAGAATCAGTCGGCGGCAAACACCATAATCAACCAGGTGCTTATCAACAAGCGCGCTCGCGAGACGGCGGAAAAGACCAAGGTAGACATCAAAAAGAAGCTTGCCGGCAACAATATGGACGTCTCGAACAGAGTAGAGAAGTTCGTACCCTGTCGCTCAAAGGACCCCGAACTTCGCGAGGTCTATATAGTTGAGGGAGATTCGGCTATGTCAAGCTGTAAGCTCGGCAGAAATGCGGAATTCCAGGCGATCATCCCCGTAAGAGGTAAGACCATCAACTGTATGAAGAGCACCATCGACAAGATCTTCGCAAGCGACATTATCGTCGACCTGCTCAAAGTCATCGGCTGCGGCGTCGAGGTGAAAACCGGCAAAAAGAACGATCTTTCCAACTTTGATTACAAAAACCTCAAATGGAGTAAAATTATCATCTGTACCGATGCAGACGAGGACGGCTTCCAGATACGCACCCTGCTTCTGACAATGTTCTACCGCCTGCTTCCCACCCTTATCGAAAAGGGCAAGATCTATATTGCCGAGTCACCCCTCTTTGAGATAACCTCGGGCGGTGAGACGTACTTTGCCTATGACGAGAAGGAAAAGAGCGAGATACTCGCAAAGCTCGGTAATAAGAAATACACTCTCCAGCGCTCCAAGGGACTTGGTGAGAACGAGCCGGATATGATGTGGCGCACCACGATGTGCCCGCAGACTCGCCGCCTTATCGCCGTCACCCCCGCCGATGCCGAGGCAACCGCAAGAATGTTCGACGTCCTTCTCGGCGACGCGCTCCAGGAGCGAAAGAAGTTCATCACCGAAAACGGACACCGCTATATCAAAGACGCTGATATTTAATGAAAGGTTATAAATAAAATGGTAACACTTAAAAAATCCACCAAATTCGAGGGAGTAAAGGGCCCTCTGCTCACCATCGTTATGGACGGCGTGGGCATCGCAGCCGACAACGGCGCAAACGCGGTTGCTGCCGCACTCACCCCCAACCTTGACCGCATTATGCGCGATTATCCCACCCTCGCCATCAAGGCGCACGGTACTGCTGTCGGACTCCCCTCCGACGACGATATGGGTAACTCCGAGGTAGGTCACAACGCTCTTGGCTCGGGACAGGTGTTCGCACAGGGCGCAAAGCTCGTTTCCCAGTCTATCGAAAGCGGCAAGATATTTGAGTCTGCAACCTGGCTCGACCTCGTAGGTCGCGTAAAGGCAAACGACTCCACCCTCCATTTCCTCGGTCTTTTCTCCGACGGTAACGTTCACTCCCACATCGATCACCTTAAGGCTCTCATCACCGAGGCAAAGAAGTGTGGTGTTAAGAAGGTAAGAGTACACATTCTCCTTGACGGCCGTGACGTTGGCGAAACAAGCGCGCTTGATTACGTAATTCCTTTCGAGGCGTTCATCGCAGACCTTCGCGACGATTCCTTCGATATCGCTATCGCTTCCGGCGGCGGCAGAATGCAGATCACCATGGACAGATACGAGGCTAACTGGGCTATGGTTGAGGCAGGCTGGCAGACCCACGTTCTCGGCGAGGGCAGACAGTTCGCATCCGCTGAAGAGGCTATCAACACTTACAGAGCAGAGACCAAGGTTATCGACCAGGATCTTCCTCCCTTCGTTATCGCAAAGGACGGCAAGCCCGTCGGCACTATTGAGGACGGCGACAGCGTTATCTTTTATAACTTCCGCGGTGACCGCTCCATCGAGATCTCCAAGGCGTTTGAGTCGGGCGCAGAGTTCGACAAGTTCGACCGCAAGAGAGTTCCCGCAGTCCTCTACGCAGGTATGCTTGAGTACGACGGCGACCTTCATATCCCCTCCAAGTACCTCGTTTCTCCCCCCACTATCACCAATACCATGACCGAGTACCTCGTTTCCGCAGGCATCAACGAGCTTGCTATCTCCGAAACTCAGAAGTACGGTCACGTAACGTATTTCTGGAACGGTAACAAGTCCGGCAAGTTCTCCGAGGAGCTTGAAACCTATATCGAGATCCCCTCCGACGTCGTTCCCTTTGAGGAAAGACCGTGGATGAAGTGTGCCGAGATCACCGACGAGCTTATCAAGGCTCTGCGCTCCGGAAAGTACAAGTACCTCCGCGTTAACTTCCCCAACGGCGATATGGTAGGTCACACCGGCTCCTTCGCAGCTACCCAGTGCTCTATGGAGGCTCTTGACCTCTGCCTTGGCCGTATCCTTGCAGTAGTTGACGAGCTTGAGGGCGCGGCACTCATCACCGCCGACCACGGTAACGCCGACGAGATGTACGAGATCGATAAGAAGACCGGCGCTCCCAAGAAGAACAAGGACGGCTCCTACAAGGCAAAGACCAGCCACACCCTTAACCCCGTTCCCTTTATCATCTACGACAACTTCACCGCTGATAAGTACACCGTGAAGCTCGGCAGAGATGACTTCGGTCTTTCCGCAGTTGCAGCTACCACCGTAAATATGCTCGGCTACGAAGCTCCCACCGTTTGGGACGAGTCCATGATCGAGCTTTAATAGCGTGACGTCCCGGATGGACGAATCACGCTAAATGATGTTTGCCCTCTCGGGCAAATGATGTCGGCTACGCCTTATGATGTTGCCTACGGCAATGATGTTGTGCCTTCGGCACGATGGGTAAACGTCACATCATTGCGAGCACACGCTCGCAACATCATTATGCGCAGCATAACATCACTTTTGCGATAGCAAATACATCATTAAAAAAGGACGAGAAATTTCTCGTCCTTTTTTTATCAATTTTCTAAAAGCTTGACCTTAAGCCACTTGCCGCGTAAATATCTGATACAGTAAAGCGTGGAGCGGAGTATCCAGTCAAGGAACATCGCCAGCCATACGCCCTTAATGCCCATTCCAAGACCGGGGAAGCTGATAGTCTTGAATATGGTGACCGTGTCAAGCGCAAGCACGTACGCAAGCGCAACGCGCAGACACCACATAGAGATCATCGATACGTAAAGAGTGAACTTTACGTCGCTTGCCGCTCTGAACGTCGAGGGCAAAAGGAAGCCGAGAGGGTATATCACCGCCGCTACGATAGAGTGGTAAAGCACCAGCTCGACCGTCATATCTACCGCATCGGGCGATATTCCGTACGCCTTCATAAGCGGATTTATGAATATGAGGGTGAAGCCTATTACCAGCCACATCATAAGATATTCCGCTGCCATAAGTCCAAACGAGTAATACTTTGCCTGGTCTATCCTCTTTGCGCCGATACAGCGACCTACTACGGGTATCACAACGACCGAGAATGCCGTGTTTACTGCGTATTGGAAATTCGCAAGATTAAGGGCAACCGAGTTTGCCGCAATTACGGCAGTCGCAAACGTAGAAATAAGCGACTGGGTAAGCAGTCGTCCGAACTGGAACAGGGTGTTTTCAATTCCGTTAGGTACACCGATATGCAAAATTCCCTTGATAACTCTCAAGCTCGGCTTGTAGTGGAAGAGATTTTCTATATGTACGGGATATTTCTTGTTAAGCACGAGCGCGAGCAGTATTGCCGCACCGATTATACGCGCGATAAGCGTCGACAGCGCTGCACCCTTTGCGCCCATATCAAGCCACATAATGAATATGGCGTTACAGCCTATAACTATACCGTTGATAGACAGCGAGGTAATAAGGGGGATTATCGAATTTCCTGACGAGCGGAAGCACGCCGCAGCCGCCTCCGTTACCGCAAGGAAGGGGAAGGACAGGCAGATAAAGAAGAAATAATCGTTCGCGTGCATAAGCACGTCAGCCTCAGCGTCGCCGAACAGCGCGTTGAGCAGCGGGCGTTGGAATATCAAAACCAACGTCATTACGACCGTCGCCATTATCGTCGTGGCGTAAAGCAGCTGCTTTGCCGCCTCACTTATATCCTTTGAGTTTGCCGTACCCAGCCTTTGTGCGACTATTACCGCACCGCCCGTTACGAGCGCGGTGAAAAACACGACCAGAACGTTGTCAAGCGTAACGACCAGCGATACGCCCGATACCGCCGCGTCACCCGCCGACGATACCATCATCGTGTTTATCATACCCACCGTCATGTTCAAAACCTGTTGGAAAAAGACGGGAATTATCAGCTTAAGCAGGTCGCGCCTTGAAAAGAGCAGCTCGCTCTTGTCTATCTTCGCGCCTCCTTTAAAAAGTGACATAAACAACTCCTATATAGGTAATTTAAATTAAAACTTGACAAGCTTTTAATATTGCATTATAATTATAGCATAATTTTTGCGCTTTTCTTGCCAAAAACAAATATTTTTGTGGCGATTTTTTACGGAGATTGACAATGGAAGCTAAATTTCACTTAAAAAGAGAAATAAAGGATGCACTCGATTTCGGTATCGGGCACAATCCGACAGTAGAGGTTCACTTTCACTCGCAGATAGAAATATACATAGTAAAGTCGGGTGCTGTCGAAATTCTCGTCAACAACCGTAAAAGAGTAGTGCGCGCGGGCGGCATCTCGGTCGCCTTGAGCTATGATGCTCACGGCTACCGCACGATAGAGGATTCCGACGTTGCCCACCTGATCATACCGCGCAGCTACTGCGCCGATTTTATGCACCTTATATACTCTGTGCATTCATACGTACCGTTTATAGACGATGCCGATACCTTCGCCCTTGTGTCCGATCTTCTTGGCCGTATAATATCAGCTGACAACGAGCTTATGCGCCGCGGCTACGTTTACGCTATCCTCGGCAAAATATTTGAGAAGATAACGGCATCCGACGATGCCGACCTGCGTGAGCCGCAGTTTTCCGCCGACGTGCTTATCTATATAAGCGAGCATTTCAGGGAAGAGCTTACCCTCGGCACACTTGCCGCCGTATTCGGATATAACGAAAGCTATCTTTCGCGCAGCTTTCACGAGACCTTTGGTATCTCGTTTGGTAAGTATCTGAATATGCAAAGGCTTCGCGAAGCGTTAAGGCTTATGCGAGAGGGAGAGATGAGTATTACCGAATGTGCTTTTGAGAGTGGCTTTGGCTCAATGCGCAGCTTCTACCGCGCCTTTCACGAAAAATTCGGCTGCACGCCGAAGGAGTACCTCGCATCTATCTGAATAAGCAAAAAGGGGCTCACGCCCCTTTTTGCTTATATATCTCGTGTATCTTAAAAAATCCGTCAGAGATTTCTTCGGCAAGCAGGCCAACCGTGCAATACGTGAGCCCGTCTTCAAAGTCGAATGTGTAGTTGATCGCGTAGTAGATCTTCCCATCAAAAAGCAAGAATGAATAGGAATTGATCAGCACCACGCCGTCTTTGCTTGTGACGTCTATGTAGAACTCCTCCACCTCGTCCAAGATCAGCTCCCTTTGCTCCAAATCATCTGTACCGACCGTCAGGAAATTTTGCACGGTCTTGCATTCCTCGTCCGACAGCTTGACTTTTGTATCGTCATAGCCACAATAGTAAGCGCTCGCGTTTTGTAAGTCGGTGTAATATTCTATCGCATCTGCCTTGTTCTCGACCGGACAAAATAGCAGGCCTAAGCTATCACTCACAAGCCTGAAGCCGTGGTCGTTATCCACCGTGTAGTAGTTTCCCCACTGCGAGCGGTTCATAAATCCCGCTTCTTTATAAGTAAACACCGGCTCACCGATAAGGGTAGAGTCACACAACCAAAGATCAAGCGTTTCATAAACCACGCCGTCTGCAGTAAAGCGCGTGTCCTGGTATCCGTCCTCCTCGATAACTATATCCGTTTCTACAAAGTCGTCGGGTGGTGTTGCGTTCGTGATAATGACAAATGCGAAAAAGCCGCTCGGGATTGCCGCAAATAAAATGCCTATAGCCAACACGACGGCGGATATCGCGGTAAAGACCCTTGCGGCGGTGATGCCCGATCCGGCCTTCTTCACAGATATCGCCAATCCTGCTATTCCGGCGGCGATTCCCATAAGACCGATAAACAAAAATACTATTAGTACGATTATCGTTGCTATAGCACCCATGTTCAGACCCCTCTAATTTTTGCTCAATTATACAATAAATCCCCGGGAAAGTCAATATAAAACCGCCCAAATCACATAAAAATCCCCATTTTTGATAAAAATATAAAATAAATTTGAAAATGTGCTAAATGTTCATACTTCCGTAACATTTGTCTGTTATAATAGCGTTCCGCTTAGGGAAAAGATACCTTGAGTGTGGCAAAATTCATCTCTATAAATAATCTAAATATAATGAAGGGGGATGCGCCCCCTTAAGTTATGTGGAAGGATATTGATAATGATTTTTCAGAACACTAAAGTTACACATAAGACCTTCGGCGAGGGCATCGTTACCAACCACGAGGGCAACTACATCAACGTAAGCTTCGGCGGTGCTGTCAAGAGATTTGTTTACCCCGACGCGTTTGAAAAGTTCCTTACTGTTGAGGACGAGAGCATTCTTTCTGCTATCAAGGTAGATATCGACGTCTCCAAAAAGGCTAAGCAGGTTATTATCGATAAGAAGAAAGAGGAAAACTACCGTGCGATGACTCGCGGCATCGTTATTCCCGGCAAGGAAGCCACCGGTGAAAACGAGGGTGAAGAGGACGAGTTTCGCAGCAAGGAAAACGACGAGTTCTGATCGTCGGATAATTAAAGAGGCACTCGAATTATTCTCGAGTGCCTCTTTGCTTGTTAATTAGCCCTTGACTTGACGGTACATTTGTGTTAAAATAAATCGAAAGAATTATGAAGGAGATCGCCATGATACCAGAAATTAAAGGCTATCTTTTTGCCGTAGTGTACGTCGTTGCCGTCGTGGCGGCGGCACTTGTCTTGTACAAGCTCGGCTTGCCTAAAAAGTTCACGCGTAAGCTCGTACATATACTCGTCGGCTTCGAGTGGGTCATACTCTCGCATTTTATGGGCGCGAGCATACATTTTTTAATAGTTTGCCTCGTGTTCACGGCGGTTTTGCTCCTCTCTCATCTGTTAAATCTCTTGCCCGCCATGTCCTCCGACGGTGAAAACGCGCCGGGCACGGTCTATTACGGTGTGGCAATGTCGGTGATGTCATTTGTCTGCCTTTTCCTGCCCGAAATGCTCGTTCCGTTCGGCATAGGTGTCTTTTGTACCTCGTTTGGCGACGGCTTTGCCGGCGTTGTCGGACAGCTCATCGGCAAGCATAATCCCAAGATCTTCAGAAGCAAATCTCTCTTCGGCACTCTCACCAACCTCGTTGTATCAACTGCCACAGCCCTCACGTTTTCATATATATTCGACCTTGAACTCGGCGTATGGTATTGCCTCTTTATAGGCATACTCTCCGCGGGACTCGAGCTTATCGGTGCGTGGGGACTTGATAATATTATGATCACCCTCGGTGTCGCGTTTTTTACCTATTTCCTTGTAAATTTCGACGCCACCCCAGTGTATATCGTACCCATTCTCGTAACTCCGTTTCTTATCGCCGCCGTTATAGGCAAGCGCGCCCTGACGGCGTGGGGCTTGGTCGGTGCGATGGTGCTTGACCTTGTTGTCTCGCTCGCCTTCGGCAATTTCGGATTTGTTACGCTTCTTTCCTTCTTCGTCGGCTCGCTCGCCGTTGATAAGGTCAAAAAGAGAAGAAAAAAGGAAGATACCATCACTAAAAAAGAGGGCACGCGCGATCTTGTACAGGTCGTAGCCAACGGACTTGTGCCGCTCATTATGGCGCTCCTTTATATAGCAACCCTTGAGCCTGCGTTCCTTGTCGGCTACGTTGCCGCCCTTGCAGAAGCGTTTGCCGATACCGTAGCATCAGGGCTCGGCGTGTATTCCAAAAATACCTTTGACCTCTTTAAGATGAAAAAATGCGAGTGCGGCATCAGCGGCGGTATGTCCGTCATCGGCACGCTCTCGTCATTCGTCGCATCGATAGTCATCGCCCTCATTCCTTTCGCATTCGGCCTTTACGGTACGAATATGTGGCCGGTCGCTATCGCGGCGCTTGCCGCGTTCGGTGGCGTGATATTCGACTCCTTCTTAGGCTCGGTATTCCAGATCAAGTATACCTGTCGCGAGTGCGGCGCGCTCACCGAAAGGGAAGAGCATTGCAACCGCCCGACCGTCCGTCATTCAGGCTTTGCTTTCTTCGACAACGACGTTGTCAATCTTCTCTCCGGCGTCTTCGCCGCCGCCCTTGCAGCCGCATTGACCGCAATTTTCATCGCATAACAGCAGTATAAAAAAGCGCTTATGGCACAATGTCCATAAGCGCTTTTTATTATTACTTTTCACAAGCCTTTATGTATTCGGCTATCGCGGTGAGAATAACGCCGGTGCCGTGGTCGTCGTTGTCGACAGCACCGAGATTTACGTAGTACTCGGCGTTCTTTGAGTTGCTCGATCCCATACAAACGTCATAAACGTTTCCGACGGAGGAGATCTTCTTGTCAAGCAGTCCAAAATACGCCTTGTCAGCATGTTTTTTGTACTCGGTGCTTATCCAGCCGTTGTTGATACCGCGGCAAAGACCCAAAAGATACATACCCGTACAGGATGTTTCCTGATACGAGTGGGGAAGTGTCAATACCTGGTGCCACAGTCCCTCGGAGTCCTGAAGCTTGATTATACCCTCGGTAAATTCAAGGTAGAAGTCCATAAGCTCGCCGTAGCCCTCGGTATCGCGCGGCAGCACTTCAAGCGCGTCGGTCAAGGAAACGTATACCCAGCCGTTGCCTCTGCCCCACGGCACAAGGTTAGGCTCGTTAGTGTCGAGGAAATAGATGTGCGACATTATCTTCTCATCAGCCATCCACAGCTTTTTCTTGAAGCCGAGCAGCTGTCTTACTACCTCTTCGGCGAAATTTTTGTCGTTTTTAAGTGCCGCATAGCGCACAAGGAAAGGACAGCTCATAAACAGGTCGTCCGCCCACATATCCCTTGCTCTGTGGTACGTGCCGTCTTCAAATCGGGGGATATTATTCATTGCCGCATCGGCAAGTATTTCGATAAGCTTAAGGGTGTCCTCGCGCGGTGAGATCTTGTAAAGCTCGCACAGGTTTCTTCCCATCGAGCCGATAGCGTCAAGGTTGTCAAGACGTGTGGAAAGCTCAAGGAACGTCGCCTGACCGAACAAAGCCGCATCGTACTGCACGTAGTCGTAATAGCTGGCAAGCACCTGCGTGCTGTCGGTGAAATAGTCGAGATATTCCTTATCGCCCGTTGCCGCATAAGCCTTGTAAAGACCATGCGTGCCGACCATAAGAGCGTAGAACCACTGACCGAAAAATCTTGTCGCAAGGGAAGGGCGCACAAACTCACTCTTGTCCGCAAGCTTCCAATAGGTCGCCTTGCCCTCTGCATCTATCATCGGCTTTGCGAAATCTATATTCAATTCGGGTCCCATAGGGGTATCAAGATCCCCCTCAAACGTGCCGATTATGATCCAATCGTCACCCGCTCTGCGCGCCGATGTTAGAATTTCGGGCTTTATATCAGCATCCGAATAGTTAAAGCCCCATTTGCCGTCCTTTTCCTTGATTTTCACAAGCACGGCATCGCCTTTTTTAAGGCTTATACCCTCGTTTTTGTTACACGCCCCCCCATTAACGAGGATTTTACCCTCGCCAAGCATCTCTATCGACAGGGTGGTGTCAGAGGCGGCGTTTGTCATAGCATATGCAAACTTATCTTTGCAATTTCCATAGTTTTCGCTAAAATCTACACTTCTTTTTGCGGCCTTTGCCTCGGGATAAACGTACTTTTCGTCAAACTCCTCACCCTCGTTATAAACGCGGGAGATCGCCACACCGTCCTCATCCTTAAATTCAGCCAAGGGCGACTTTACTCTTACGTTTAAAAGGTAGTATTTTGCCCACATTACGTAGTATCTCACAGAGGGCATAAATCTGAATTCAAACTTATCCTCTTCGGTGCATTTTACGGCAAAGGTGATAGGCGTTTCGCCCTGCTTTATATCAATGACGGGTTGATTGATGGCGGTATTTCCGTCGGCGTCGTAAACTTCCTTGCCGTTCACAAGCAGCTTTCCGTCACCCCAAAAGTTGAGCTTGATCTGCGCATCCGCACAGCTGTCAAGTATCGCGCTTATATATACCAACTGTCCGACCTTTATCTCGGGGTGCAGCTTCTTTATGTCTATACATCTCGGACCTACGATCGGCAGATCGCGGTATATCTCACTCTTGTGATAGGGGCGGTATACCACCTCGCCTCGCGGGCGCGTGGTGATCATATTATCCGCAATGATCCTGACCGCTTCCTTCGGGTCCTTTGTAACGCTTAAAAGTGATTTTTCAAACTTGCTCATTTTCTTTCCTCTCACAAGTGATTTATTTTTCACGCAGTCTTTCTGTGATCGCGGCGCGCAGCCTTTCGAAAAATTCAATATCCAAAGGATACTGATCGAACGTCAAATCCATACCCGCAATCTTGTCGATCAGCTTTATAACCTCGTCGCGCCCGATATATCTCTCAAGCGTGCGGCAGAGATTTATATCACCGATAGCCTCGCGGGTGACCTTGCCGCGAATTGAGGGGAAAGCACCGTTTGGCGCGGGATAAACGATAAACGGATCTCCCGACGGCAGCGCACCGTCAGCCGACGTCGTTACGTACGGATTGATCCTGTAATAAGAGATCATAGCATTGTAGAAGTTGAAGCCCCAGTGCAAAAATCCCTTGATATCGTATTTGTAGAGCAAAACTCCGAGAATTCTTGTGCGCTGCGAGGGCATAGCCATAAAGCTGTTCGTGTATACCTTCTGCGGACCGCAGCAGTAGTACGCCCACTGATTCGGTATATCGTGCTTCAAAAACTTGTCGATCGCGTTAACGCACGTAACAGGGCATTCCACCAGCCCCTGCTCGTAAAATTCGTATTCGGAAAGCGCATCAAAGGTGCGGCTGTTTTTGATAAACGGTCTGATAATATCAACCGCCGTGCGATATGCGTCTATCTTGTCGGTCGTCGGCTCGTCGGAAATATGATAATAGGTGTTTTCCGCAATTCCGAGCGCATTAAGCTCTCCCGAAAGGGCAGAAATATATTGCTTCAAGAACTCGATATATTTAGGATCGGTCGATGCAACGTGCCAGCCGAACATATAATCCTTCTTGCCGTTTTCCTCTACTACGATGTTCGCCGCACACTTCGCGCCCCATTGTGAGAACATGTGTGCCATCTCGTAGTAGCGCACGCCGCAGCGCTTGCATATGTCGATAAAGCGCTCGAGCTTCTCAAATCCAAAGCTGTATTTTCCGCCATCTTTTTTGATGTCTACCAGCTGCACGCAGGGGCGGCGAGTGCCGATAGCGGTATCGAGCGGCGGTGTATGTATAGGCACGAGTATCATGTTGATGCCAACGTCAACGGCTTCCTTGATATAAGCCTCGATCAGATCAAAGTGCGCATCGGAATATATCGGCACGTTGTGATAATCGGCAATACAGTCGGCATAAAACCAGCGCGTGTATATAAGGCTTTGCTCCGCCGCCGTTATCGGCAGCACTTCAATATCCATTGTTTTCGTCATTTGCAGTATCGGTGCAGCCATCGGATTGTGCGCCTCAAATCGCTCAAAAGTTACTGTAATAGGGTACTTTTCGGCAGCTATATCCGTCGGTAGATCAAGCTCGATCCAAAGGCTCTTTCCTTCCGGCCCAACCGAGAATACGCCCCCGTTTTCAAACGGAGTTAAAAGGTCGGGCATAAGTCCCGGCTCTGTCGTTATATATCCTATCTCCTGAACGGGCTCCGTCGTCGGCTTGTCCATCACGGATTGCTGCACTCTGTATAGGCGCAAGTAGGGCAAAAGCGGTGATTTTACATTTACGTACCCCATACTGTTCGCATCAGCTCGCATCGTTATCTGATAGCTGAAGCGCTCGCCGCGAAGCGCGGTGTGTGCCTTGATTTCGGGCATATTAAGCGTGTCAAACTCGCGCACCTTTTCAAGTGACGATATCTGTTTTGCAATAAACATAACTTAACTCCTTGATTGGCCAAGATATTCCTCTGACAGTATACCTATCACAATATATAATATCACACGGGTGGCGGTATGTCAAGTTTTTTTGCTATATAAATTCAGGGCCGCGTAACACTTCTTAAAAGTTGAAAAAAGCATTGAAAAAACTTTCGAAATGTGCTAAAATATTCATATAACCACAAAAAAGAAGGAGCATCCCGTATGAAAATCTACGATATGCACGTCCACGCCAAAAACACTCCGCCCGAGCCCGAAAGATTGATCAGCCAGCTTGCCGAAGCAGGTGTGTACGGTTGTTCGGTTTTCTCGCACGGCCCTATTGAATTTTACGGCAAGAACGGCGCGGATTTTGATACGCGTCTTAATGAAATTCTGACGTGGACACGCGGCTATGAGGACAGACTTGTTCCTGTGCTTTGGGTGCATCCCGATGAAGAGGGAATAATAGAAAAGATAGATATCGCCGCAGATGCCGGCGTCACCGCCTTCAAGGTTATCTGCAACAATTTCTACGTAGGCGATACAAAAAGCATGGATATGCTCGTGAAGATAGCCTCGCGCAAAAAGCCCGTGATCTTCCACTCGGGCATCCTTTGGGACGGCAACCCCTCGTCCATCTATAACCGTCCTGCAAATTGGGAGGCGTTGCTCGATGTCGACGGGTTGAAATTTTCGCTTGCTCATTGCTCGTGGCCTTGGATAGACGAGTGCATCGCCCTCTATGGCAAATTCTTAAACGCTCTCCTCTCGGGCAGAACTTCCGAAATGTTTCTCGATCTAACCCCCGGCACTCCCGAAATATACCGCGAGGAGCTTTTCAAAAAGCTTTTCACCGTGGGATACGACGTACCCAACAACATTATGTACGGCACCGACGGCAGCGCCGATATATATCGCTCCGATTGGACGAAAAAGTGGCTTAATATCGATACCGCCCTTTTTGACAAATTCGGCATTCCCGAAAAGATGCGCCGTAAGATCTTCTGCGACAATTTTATGCGCTTCATCGGCAGAAGCACCGATACGGTAACTCGCTTCGCTCCAAGCCCCGACAGTCAGACCGTGTGGTCGCCGGATATGGAAAGATAACCCGTCCGAAGCAAAAAAACGCTCCCCCTCGGACAGATACGAATACAAAAAAGTGAGGATGTCACATATCTTGCATCTTCACTTTTTATTTATTGAATTTTTGCCGTCAAGCGCGGTTTTATAGGTGAAATAAGCCGCTCATCAAAGATCAAAGTGCGCATCGTCGCCCGCGCCGAATCTTATAATATCAAGAGAATTTTTTATCGGATCAATGTGAGTAAAGAGCAGTACCTTGTGTCCGTCGGGCAGAGCAAGCAAAACCTGCTCAAGCCACTCCACTTGCTCGCGGTAATTACCATCTTCTAGGGTAAATACAAAGGTGAATGAATTATCCGTAGGATGCGTAGCAGTTGTTGGTTAGAGAATTTTTTTGAAGTCGAGGAAGGCTTTGCGGATAATACGAGTGTATTTGACAAAAAGCCTGACGAAGAATACGGAAAAATTATCAAGCAAGAACTAATTGGGTTCGCCTTTGTATTTGCCCATATCTGTCCACCAACAGAACCGGCCTGCTTAGCAGGGAACAATAAAAGGCTGCCACGCTACCGCGCGACAGCCTCTC
>JAZNGE010000004.1:0-48551 GCA_045576315.1 Eubacteriales bacterium
ATGCGGCGGCACATAAACACGTACCTCTTATGGAACAAAGCGGTTGCGAGGCTGTGAAGAATAATATTCTCGGCACCTATAATGCCGCGGATATGGCTGAAAAATACGGCGTGGACAAGTTTATACTTATATCCACCGATAAGGCCGTAAATCCCACCAATATTATGGGTGCATCCAAGCGTATGTGCGAAATGGTAATCCAGTGCCGTACAGACAGCAAAACCTCCTTCGCGGCGGTTCGCTTCGGTAACGTTCTCGGCTCTAACGGCTCGGTTATCCCCCTCTTCACCAAGCAGATAAGTGCAGGCGGACCCGTTACCGTAACCGATAAGCGCATAATCCGCTACTTTATGACCATTCCCGAGGCTTCCGGACTTGTTATGCAGGCGGGCGCTATGGCAAAGTGCGGTGAGCTTTTCGTGCTTGATATGGGCAAGCCCGTTAAGATCATTGACCTTGCCGAAAACATGGTCAGACTTTCCGGCCTTACGCCTTACGTCGATATCGATATTATCGAAACCGGTCTTCGCCCCGGTGAGAAGCTCTATGAGGAGCTGCTCATCAAAACCGAGGATCTTGAGAAAACCGAAAACGATCTCATCTTCATCGAGCGTGATACGCCCTTTACTCGTTCAGAGGTTGAAGATAAGCTTGCCTATCTTGCAAGCGCGGTTGAGCGCTACTCCGACAAGATAGCTTGCCCCGAGATAACAGCAGCAATGAAATCCGTCGTTCCCACGTTCCATTCTCCCGAGGAAGTGAATTCAGTCGCATATAGCTCCGAGGAAATGAAGCTTGCGTCGACAACCTAAAAAAAGCGTTGACAGATCCAAAAAGGTCTGTCAACGCTTTTTATTGTGTTTAATTATTCCCACTTGTGCTCGGGCAGCTCAATGGGGGCATCAACGTGCGCACCGCAGTTGTCGCACTTGCCGTTTTTGTTGTAGTCAACGCATCGCTCACAGTAGGGGCTGTAAGGCTCGCCGCACTTGTCGCATGCTCCGTTGCCATCCTCGTCAAGATGAGGCGCGCATTCGCCGAGCGCCGCACCGCACGTATCGCAGATATTGTTCGGCTCTCTGTCGGTATGCGCCATGCAGCTGTAACAGCCGTCGCATCTGCTGTCGCCGTTTTCGTCAACGTGAGTGTGCTTCTTTATAACGTCGCCGCACTTGTCACACTCGCCGTCCTCATTCTCATCCTTATGCTCGGTGCATTCAAGATTTTCTCCGCATATGTCGCATCGCAGATTTTCGTTTGCATCCGTATGCTCGGTACAGCTCGGCTCGTATCTTACACCGCACTCGTCGCACACCTTGTCAGCATTCTCGTCCTTGTGTCCGGAGCATTCGGGGTGCATGTCAAACTCGCAGTAATCGCACGAATAATTGCCGTCCTCGTCGAAATGATCGTTGCACTCTTCTATATGTACTCCGCCGCATATGTCGCATATCTTGTTGCGGTCTATATCTATGCAAGAGCTAAATGTTTCGCCGCAGTAGTCACAAAGGTGATCTGAATCCTCGTCAAGATGGTTTGCCGGCTCAACCGCCGCGCCGCACTTGTCGCACTTGTGGTTGAGGTTAGCATCGCTGTGCTTACACTCCGCCGTGTATTCCTCTCCGCACTTGTCACACAGTCCGTTTCCGTTTTTATCTATATGCTCGGTGCAGGGCACGTCCTCTCCGCACGCGCACAGCGAAAATGAGATCGCCACCGCGACTCCGAGCGCAATCAATCCTTTGAATTTCATAAAATACCTCGTAAAAGTTTCTACATACTATTTTACCATTAAACTCCCGCCTTTGCAAGCCTTTTCGATAATTTTCATATAATGTTAACGTGCAGAACCGCAAGGGCTGTAAAAATACAGGAGAAGCGTCGGCACTCTCAACAAAAAGCGCACGCCCATCGGCGTGCGCTTTCCTCTTATACTGCTCTCGATTTAGAGCAGGTCAGATATATTATCTGGTTCTTTTCGCTTATGCGTTTTAATACCTTAAGTGCGGTAGCGCATTTTTTGTCGTCAAAGTGCGCGAAAGGATCGTCGAGCATAACGAAGGGAAGCTCCTTGTCGTAAAGCGTATCAACAAGAGCAAGCCTTGCCGCCAGAGCGAAAAAGTCCTGCGTTCCAAGGCTGTACGCTTCGGTCGGCTTTGAGATGCTGCCCTCGCTTTTCGTTATTCCAAAGCTCGTGTCCATCGTGAACAGCTCTGCGTTCTCGTTTCCGATAACGTTCATATACTCCGCAAACGCCGCGCGTGTCCTGCCGAGATATTTTGCCGTCAACAGATCCTTTGCCCTTGTGAGATGCTCTTTTGTCAGGTTGATAACTTCCAGCCGCTCTTCACTCTCTTTAAGCCTCAGGGTAAGCTCCGTGCGCCTCTCCTTAAGCTCGTCCAGTCGCGCCACCTCTTCGGCATCGCGCTTGCATTCGCGATCAAGCAGCGCAACCTCGCCGCGCAGTCTGCGCACACTTTCCTCAAGCTCTGTACGAACGGTGTCCGCATTTTCGCTTATTATGACGTTTCCTGCGCGGTTGAGCTTTTCTACGTTTACACCGTATTCGCGCACTATGTACGCCACCTCTGCGGTCAGCTCCTTAACTCTTTCACTAAGATAATCATAGTCGGACAGATGCTGACGTATCTGAAGATAGGGGTCGCCGTCGCTTACGGCAAATCCGGAAATGAACTTTGCGCACTCCTCTCGCAGTCCGTTAAGCTCTTCCGTGTCCAACTTGATCTTTTCATCTCTCTCGTTTGCAAGCTCAAGCTCGGCTTCCTTTTTAGCCTTGATGGCTATGAGGGTAGAGAGATATTCTTCCTCTGTAACGTAGCTCTTTTCTTCGCGACCAAGCATAGCGCGTATGCTCGATTTGAGCTTGTCGTCACCGCCGGCAGTCTTGCAGGCAGCCGCGTTTGCAACCGCAAATATCAGAGCCAAAACACCCACGCCTATAATACATATTCCGGCAATAAGGTTCACCGTAGCCGCAACTACGCCGCCCACCGCCGCCGATACTATCGCAAGGGGTAAGAGAGCAGGGAAGCACTTTCTAGGCTTTTTCTGTCCTTTCCCGACATTAAGCTTATCGATATATTCACCGGCCTCGGCAATGTCGCGAATAAGGATCTCGCGTCTGTCGGGCGTGTCCTTTTCTACCGCAAGCTTGTCCTTTAACGCGCGATAAGCATCAGCGCGTCTTTCCGCCTGCCTTAATTCGCTCTGCGTGGGTATCTCACCCTTGAAAAAGCTCTTTACCTCGGCAAGCTTGCGCTCCGCATCGTCCTTTGCCGCCTTCTTTGTAAGATACTGCTTCTCATAAGACAAGGTCTGCTTTTGCGAATTAAGCTCGGCTATTTTCGCTTCCGCCGCGTTGATCTCCTTTGCCTTTTCTCTTGTGCTTAGTTCCTTTTGCGGCAAAGCATCGGCAAGCCTCATAACGTCGTTGATCTCAATGTCGAGCGCGCTTATCGTCGCGCGTATCTCGCTTATACGTCCCGAGCCGCCTCTTTTGTAGTAGTATTTTCTTCTTTCCTCAAGTAAGTCTATCGCCTCGTCAAGCTCGCCTACGTCACCGTCGCAGCCGACAAGGTCGGACAGCTTTGCGGATATCGTCTTGTTGTCGTTCTTGACTGACAGACGGCGCTCGGACAGAAATACGGTGCGCTCGAAGCCGTCGACGTTTATTCCAAACAGCTCCTCGCCGAGATTTTCGCTGTAATCTCTTGATTCCTTTCCGCTCTCGCAGTCATAAAGCTTGAACGTGTCGTCTGCCGCCTTGGGTGCAAACGTGCGCTCTATTCTGTATCTTTTACCGTTTGCCGAGAAGGTAAGAGTACCGCCGAAAACTCCACCCTGCCAGGGCAAATATCTCTTTCTGTCATTCTCGTCAAGCTTCGGTCTGCGCGTGTCCTCAAGACCGTACAGCATCGATTTTATAAATGCCGCAAGAGTGCTTTTTCCATACCCGTTTTCTTCGTTTATAACGTTGAGCCCGGAGGAGAAGGTGTATTTGTAGTTTGCCAGCTTGCCGAAGTTTTCAATATAAAGTTCTATAAGCTTCATCAAACTCACCCCCTAGTCTATACTCTCACCGAGCAGGGCGCGCAGCCCCGTCGTTATGATCTTTTCTTTCATATCGTCAGAGAGCGACTCGTCCGCTATTACCGAGCGGATAAACTCGCCCTTGAGCGAGCGGTCATTCTTGAAATCATCTGCCGATATACGTACCCGTGTCGCGTCTTTTACTTCAAAATAGTAAAATTTGTCCTTAAATCTTTCGTATAAAGCATCGGTGTCAATGACTGTCGTAAGATCTCTTTCGCCACCAAGCACCACTCTGACAAGATCCTCACGGTCTATTCCGCGTATCGCCGCGCTGACCACTTCCTCAACGTCCACGCCGCGTCTTGCCTCGCTGACGTCTGCCGTAACTATGCGCAGAGTGCGCTTCGCGGTCTTAATAAATTCATGACGTATGCCGAATTTGTCGACATCGAGCAGTACCACGCCCTTTTCGCCAACCTCGTCAAATCCGCGTCCCTCGGGCACTCCGGAATATACCGCGGTGCATCTTGGGCCGATCGAGGTCGCGCCGTATGTGTGATAGTGTCCGAGCGCGAGATAATCGATAGGCAATTTTTCAATTTCCTTAACACCGATCGCTCCACCCTCGTCCGAGCGGTCGCACAGCTCTCCGTGCAATACCACGATGTTTCGCTTTGTGGGGTCAAGCTTCAGGGTGTCAAACATATTTTTGCTTGTTTGACATCTTCCCGCGATCACCACGTCGTCAAGTCGGTAATAGGTCCACTCGTCGTCAAAGAGCCTGAGATTTTTCGGCAGCTCAACTCCCGATTCCACAAGCAAGCGCTTCTCGTGATTTCCAAACAGATAGAAGAAGTTTATCTCTGGTACTCTCGCCATTATTGACAGCAGATTTTCAAGGGAAGATCGCGTCACCTTCTCCGTATCGAACAGATCTCCTGCAATTATGTATCCGATCGCGTCCAGTCTTTCCGCGCGCTCTACCGTGCGCTGAAACGTAGCGACCAGCTCTCTTTTTCTCTCCCTTACTCTGTCCGAGGAAAGATGGGTAGTCAGAGGTGAGTCAAGGTGTATATCGGATGTGTGTATTATTCTCATTTCAGTTTGCCTTCTCCTTTCTGTAATCGCTCGGTGTTATTCCGAGCTTTGCGGAAAATACCTTTGAAAAATATGATTGATCGTAAAATCCCGTGGCTTCCGCGACAGCACTTATCGTCATATTCGTCGTTTTTAGCAAGCGCTGTGCCTCGCCTATCCTTATCCGGCACAGATAGTTGTTCAGTGTCGTTCCGTATTCGTTTTTAAACGAGGTGAGCAGCGCGGATTTTGAGCAGCCTAACACCTTGCACATTTCCTTTATAGTGATCTTTTCGCTGAAATGCTCATGCATATATATTTTCGCAAGCTCGGGTATGCGAGGAGAGCGAGAGGGCAGGGCGTTCGTTAAGGTCATATACTCCGCGCAAATGGTCATTATCTTTACGAACGACGACAGCTTGTCCGATGATATAACGGGTATTTTTGATACCAGATCACGCGCCTCGCCAAGCGACTCCGTCACTCCGCTTATTGCCGCTATCAGCGCACCCGTGTCAATTTTTTCGTCACCTGTCTGCCCCATCATTATGTATCCTGTCAGCGTGCCGAAGTTGTATAGTGGGCATATTACCTCGGTAAGACCGTATCTGCATTTGTATATGAGCGTTTCCGCGGCATTCTCCACCTTTTTGCAGGCATCCTTGTCACAGGCAACGCACTTCGCGTATTCCTTCGGGTTTTTCTGTACGGCTGCGCAAAAGGGCAGTCTGTCCACGGGATACGCGGCTATTTCCTCAAAGTCCGTACCGTGCAGCGAAACTCTGAATCCTGATATGCTGTGCAGCTCGCACAGTATCGAAACGATCTCGTCGTGTTTCATAGATAGCTTCCTCGTTTTGTATAAAATCTTCAAAAAAGTTCTATTCTACAAATTATTATACTATTTTCCATTGAATTTGTCAATCGGGTGAATTATAATTAAAGCGTAATATCCTAAAATTTTCTTTAAATATCGCGCAAGTTACGCGCAAAAATATTTATTTTTATTTTAGGTGTTGCAAAAAAACGAAAAAAGGTATATAATAAGGAGGATAGACAAATGTCCAATAAGAATTATTGTATAGGCGTAGACCTTGGCGGTACCAATATTGCCATAGGTCTTGTAGACCTCGATTCCAGAAAGATTGTAAGACAGACCAGCATAAAGACAAACGCTCCCCGCTCCGGTGAAGCAATATGTGCTGACATAGCCGGCATATGCCGCAACCTCTGCACCCAGGAAAAGATAAAAATGTCCGCGGTACAGTGGGTAGGCGCTATCACCCCCGGCACTATCAAGGACGGTGTCGTTACCTCCGCTTGTAACCTCGGTTGGAAAAACGTTAATTTCACCAAGCTTCTTGCTTCCGCGGTACGTCGCCCCGTATACGTTGCCAACGATGCTAACGGCGCTGCATATGCCGAGGCTATCTGGGGCTCGGGCGAGGGTGCATCCTCTCTCGTTGCTCTCACCATCGGCACCGGTGTCGGCGGCGGTATCGTATTCGACGGTGTTATGTGGGAGGGCATAAACGGCTTTGCTGCCGAGCTCGGACACATAATCGTTGACGTCGGTGGCATTCCCTGCGGCTGTGGCAAGAGAGGCTGCCTTGAGGCATACTGCTCTGCAACCGCCCTCGTAAGAGAAACAAAGCGCATAATGAAGCTTTATCCCGATAGCGAAATGTGGAACATCTGCGGCGGTGATATCGAGCGCGTAAACGGCAAGACCGTCTTTCTCGCAAAGGCACAGGGCGACCGTGCGGCACAGCTTGTCTTTGACGACTTTATTGAGCACCTTGCAATCGGTGTATCGAACATAATCAATATTCTTCAGCCCGAAGTATTCTGTATAGGCGGCGGTATTTCCAGAGAGGGTGAGGTTCTTCTTGCACCCCTTCGCGAGAGAGTATCTCACGAGAGCTTTGGTATGCTTTCCGGCGGAACCAAGCTCGTTGCCGCAACCTTCAAGAATGACGCGGGTATATTGGGCGCTGCATTACTCGGATTTCAGAAGGAGAATTCTAAAGTGAAAACCAAAGAGCAGATCGTTACCGAGAGCTTTGACATTCCCGGTAAGTTCGTAAGCGCTACCCCCTACGGCTCCGGCCACATCAACGACACCAAGCTCGTCGTTACCGACAACGGCGGCAAGCAGGAGTCTTACATTCTTCAGCGTATAAACACCAACGTTTTCCGCGATCCCGTAAGCCTGATGAACAACTTCGCTTCCGTTACCGCATATCTTGCTGATCTCATCGCAAAGAACGGCGGCGATCCTATGAGAGAAACCCTTAATGTCGTAAAGGCAAAGGACGGCAAAAACTACGTTATAGATGCCGACGGCAACTATTGGCGTCTTCTCCTGTTCGTAAGCTCCAGCCTTTCCTACGACAAGGTTGAAAAGCCCGAGCAGTTTTACGACAGCGCGGTTGCATTCGGCAACTTCCAGTATATGCTTCGCGACTACCCCGCAGATCAGCTTGCCGAGACCATTCCCAACTTCCATAACACTCCCGACAGACTTCGTCTGTTCCGCGAGGCTGTGGCAAAGGACGCTTGCGGCAGAGCGGCATCTGTTAAGGATGAGATCGCTTTCGTAAACGAAAGAGAAGAGTTTGCGAACACCCTTGAAAACGCACGTAAGGCAGGAACTCTCCCCCTTCGCGTTACTCACAACGATACCAAGCTCAATAACATCCTCTTTGACGAGGAGACCGGCAAGGCGCTTTGCATAGTTGACCTTGATACCATCATGCCCGGCTATTCCGTAAACGATTTCGGTGATTCCATTCGTTTCGGTGCTACCACCGCTCTTGAGGATGAGGCTGATCTTTCCAAGGTAAACTTCGACATCTCCCTCTACGAGCTTTACGTTAAGGGCTTCATCGAGGGTGCAAAGGGCGGACTTACCGAGACCGAGCTTGACCTTCTTCCCATCGGTGCTATGATGATGACCTTTGAGTGCGGTACCCGTTTCCTTACCGACTACCTTAACGGCGATACCTACTTCAAGATTTCCAGACCCAACCACAACCTCGATCGCGCACGCAATCAGTTCAAGCTCGTTTCCGATATGGAAAAGCAGCTTCCCGAAATGCGCGCTATCGTAAAGAAGTACGCAAAGTAATAAGGAGATTTTTAAAAATGATCAGAATTATTGCAGCTAAAACCGCCGAGGAGGCAGGCATCAATGCCGCTGCCGTAATCGCGGACATCGTTAAAAACAAGCCCACCGCAACTCTCGGACTTGCAACCGGCTCGTCCCCCATCGGAATGTATAAGGAGCTTATCGCAAAGTACGAAAGAGGCGAGATATCGTTCAAGAATGTAAAGAGCGTTAACCTCGATGAGTACGTCGGACTCTCCGCCGATCACGATCAGAGCTACGCTTACTTTATGAGCACCAACCTCTTCGATCACATCGACATCGATAAGAAGAACACCAATCTCCCCAACGGTCTTGCAAAGGATCCCGCAGCTGAGGCAAAGAGATACGACGGCGTTATCGCTTCTATGGGCGGTGTAGACGTTCAGGTTCTCGGTATCGGTAACAACGGTCACATCGGCTTCAACGAGCCCGCGGATTACTTCACCGCAGGCACTAACCTCGTTGACCTCACCGACTCCACCATCGATGCTAACTCTCGCTTCTTCGCATCCCGTGACCTCGTTCCCACCCAGGCGCTTACCATGGGTATCGGACAGATCATGGCAGCTGATAAGATCCTTCTTATCGCTCTCGGAAAGGGCAAGGCAGAGATCCTTGAGAAATCTCTCTTCGGTCCTGTTACCCCCGCCGTCCCCGCATCCATTCTTCAGTTCTTCAAGGGCGAGGTAATCGTTTGCGCAGACGAGGCTGCTCTTACCGTTATTAAGGAAAAGCACTCTATCTGATTTACATAAAAAAGGACTTGGCCAACTGACCAAGTCCTTTTTTTATTCTTCCGCCATCGGCTCTGCACGGTTGATTGCCGTGACACCGATCGCGTGTATTCCTATAAGCAGTACCGCGAGAAAAACGTACGACAGCATCATAAGCACTATCTCGCTTATGTAGTAAACAGTTCCGTTTTCAATAAAGAACAGTACGGTGCTGTACACCTCGAAAACAAGGTTTAAAGCAAAGATGATCATCGATACCGTCAAGACCGCAAGGGCAGGGGGGGATGACAAATCTAACATACGTACGGGATAATTTGCGCCACCGCGACGGTTGATGATACTCCTCATAAGAAGGTATATCAAAAAGATAACTATAACGTAGATCACTACCGCGCCGAGCGAGGAGAGAAGGGAGAGTAGTATCGCCTCAACCGAGTCGTAAATGTTGTATACGTATTCTATATAAAAGAATGGTATGAACACAACAAGGCGGGAGAGGGAAATGCAGGACACTATCTTCAAAGCATCAAAATGCGTCCTTGCGCGCCTTACGGTAATCGCAGCCGCCGCAACGGGTATCGCGAGAAGTATAAAGCGCTCTATAAAATAAAGATAGTAGTAGATAATATCAAAATCGTAAACGAAAAGGGAAAGAACGTAGTATATCAAGAATTCGACAAATCCCGCCGCAATAAACCACGGCACGATACGACCGCCCTTTTTGCCTGTCTTTTCCATAAATGCCTCCGCATATCTTTTGAATGTATATATTCTACCACAAAATTCGTTAATTTTCAAGTCCGGAATAATATTACCGCAGAATGCTCTGAAATTTTACACGGATACTGACTAAAAATTATTTTTGTAAACAAAAGTGTACCTTTTCACGCACGTACGCACCATACAATATATTAACAAATTGTAAATTATGCAAATTTACCAAAAATAGTTCTTGAAATTTTATCTCGCGTGTGTTATTATATTAGAGCTGCCCGCGCGGCAGACAAAAATAAAACGCACATAGCGAGTAGGTTTATTGCCGGTGCTTCGGTACCACTCATACCGGAGTCGCAGTATTATGTCGCTATGGTGGAAAAACCAAGGAGGAACATTAAAATGTTCGAAATTTCTATCAAGCAGTTGCTTGAAGCAGGCGTTCACTTCGGTCACCCGACTAAGAAGTGGGATCCCAGAATGGCTGAGTACATTTTCACTCAGAGAAACGGTATTCACATCGTTGACCTTCAGAAGACCGTTAAGAAGTTTGAGGAGGCGTACAACTACGTTTCCGAGCTCGCTCAGGAGGGCGGCACCATCCTTTTCGTAGGTACTAAGAAGCAGGCTGCTGAGACCATGAAGGAAGAGGCTCAGAGATGCGGAATGTACTACGTAAACGTACGTTGGCCCGGCGGTATGCTTACCAACTTCAACACCATCCGCAAGTCCATCAAGAGACTTAAGGATCTTGAGAAGAAGCAGGCAGACGGCACCTTCGATCTCCTTCCTAAGAAGGAAGTTGCTAAGCTCGTTAAGGAGATGGCAGATCTTGAGAAGGCATACGGCGGTATCAAGGATATGGACAGACTTCCTTCCGCAGTATTCGTAGTAGACACCCGTAAGGAGCACATCGCTGTTCTTGAGGCGAAGAAGCTTGGCATTCCCGTAGTTGCAATCGTTGACACCAACTGCAACCCCGAGGACGCTGACTACATCATTCCCGGTAACGACGACGCTATCCGTGCTATCAAGCTCATCGCAGGCGCACTTGCTGATGCAGTTATCGAGGCACACGGCGGCGTACAGGAGACTCTCGCAGAGGAAACCACCGCAGAGGCAGTTGAAGTTGCTGCTGACGCAGAGTAATTCTACTTTAGGAGGATTTAGAAATGGCAGAATTTACCGCTAAGGACGTAGCCGAGCTCAGAAAGCAGACCGGCTGCGGTATGATGGACTGTAAGAACGCACTCAAGGACTCCAACGGTGACTTTGAGCAGGCAGTTAAGATCCTTCGTGAGAAGGGTATGGCAGCAGTTGCGAAGAAGGCTTCGAGAATCGCTGCTGAGGGTATCGTTGATATCATGACTATCGGCAATACCACCGCAATCGTTGAGGTTAACTCCGAGACCGACTTCGTTGCAAAGAATGCACTTTTCCAGGAGTTCGTAAAGGACGTACTCAAGACCATTATCGCATCTAAGCCCGCTGACGTTGAGGCTCTTCTTGCTTGCGAGTACGCAGGCGAAGGCGCTGGTACTGTAAGTGATGCACTTGCAGAGAAGACCGGTACCATCGGTGAGAAGCTTTCCATTCGTCGTTTTGCTATCGTTGAGGGCGCAGTTGCAACATACATTCACGGTCTTGGTGCTACCGGTGTTGTTGTAAGCTTCGATACTGACATCGCTGACAAGGCAGAGTTTGCTGAGTGCGCAAAGAACGTTGCACTCCAGACCGCTGCAATGCCCGTTCAGTACCTTGATGCTGCTTCCGTTCCCGCTGAGGTTCTCGCTGAGGAGAAGAACATTCTCATCAAGCAGATGCAGCAGGATCCTAAGATGGCTAACAAGCCCCAGCAGGTTCTTGAGAAGATCGTTGAGGGTAAGCTTGGCAAGTTCTTTGAGAACAACTGTCTCCTTCACCAGCTCTACGTTAAGGACGACTCTATGACCGTTGCTAAGTATGTTGAGTCCACCGCAAAGGCTTGCGGCGGTTCTATCAAGGTAACCGGCTACGTTCGTTTCGACAAGGGCGAAGGCATCGAGAAGAGAGAAGAGGATTTCGCTGCTGAAATTCAGAAGATGGTTCAGGGCTAATCCTAATTCCAATAAAACAAAAGCAAAACCGCAGATCAATTTTCTGCGGTTTTGTTTTATAATGTCGGCTAAAACGTCTACAATTACATATAAAGGTAGGGTTGTTGATCCTGCCGCAAAAAAACGCAATATCTTTTTTTAAGAATCAACATATTCTGCAAAATGCGTTGTTCCGTTTCCTCTTTTTCATTGGTATAATAAGATCACCAAAACAAAAGGAGAAAACAAATGAACACAGACAAAATTATTGCAGAATCCATCGCAAAGGAATATGCCCCCAAGGAGCATTCAAAGATCATCGCCCTCAAAAAGCTCGACGCTAAGGCAAAGCGCCCCGCATCTGTATTCGCTTACACCTTCGGTATCGTCTCTGCGCTTATCGCAGGCACGGGAATGAGCCTTGCAATGCAGGTCATTGGCACAACGGTCGCTTCCATGATAATCGGCATCGTCATCGGCGTTATCGGATTTACCCTTTGCGGAGTAAACTACGTTATCTACAAGAAAATGCTTGAAAACGGCAAAAAGAAATATGCCTACGAGATCGTCGAGCTCGCAAGAGAGATCAGCGAGGCTGAATAATTTTTAAGAAGTGGGTCGCACCAATGAACAAGAACGAAAGCAAATACTTTAACACGTCTGTCAAAATGGACGAGGCCCTCCTGTCGATCCTCGAAAAGAAGGATTTTGAGTATATCACGATCAAGGAAATATGTGACGCAGCCGGAGTTAACCGTTCTACGTTCTACCTCCACTACGAAAATACGTACGATCTGTTGCAGGAAGCAACCAAATATATCCTTGATAAGCACTTTGCTTATTACGATATAGATAAAAAGGATATTATCGGTAAGCTTGGCAACTGTGAACGAGCGAATCTTATATTTATAACCAAAGAATATCTCGTCCCCTACCTGACCTTCATCAAGGAAAATCGCCGCATATTCAAGCTGTCCATTAAGCAGTTCCGCGTTATGAATATGGATCAGGTTTATAAGAAAATGTTCGAGCTGGTCTTTGAGCCTATACTCGCCCAATTCGGCATTCCGACAAAGGAGCGCGCCTATATAATAAAATTCTATTTGACAGGCGTGTTCGCTATCGTAATGGAATGGCTTGATAACGATTGTATGGACGATATGGATCTTGTTATAAAGGTTATCAGCGATTGCGTTTTAGGAGCGCGTGATATATATGGATAGAACGTTTAAGATCGCGCTCGCCATTCTGCTATTCAATATAGCCTTCGCCATCTACCATATCGCACAAGGACTTTACACACACTCCCGTTGGCTCTTTACGATCGGTGTCTATTACGTGGTGCTCAGTTCCGTTCGATTCGTTGTGATCAAAGCAAAGAAAAACGTACGTCTTTTAACCGTGTCGAGCGGTATTATATTGATGATTCTCTCCGTGACACTTGTGGGAACGGTGATACTCGCCGTTATCCGCGATCGCGGAATCGTAATGCACGAGATCGCTATGATAGCCATGGCGTTATATTCTTTTACGAAGATCACGCTCGCCGTTATAAATCTTGTAAGGGCTCGCAAAAGCAATTCGGCAAGGCTCATTACGCTTCGTAACGTATCGCTTGCGGATGCCTGCGTTTCAATATTCACTCTTCAGCGCTCTATGCTCGTGTCCTTTGGAGATATGTCCGTGGCAGATATACGCATATTCAATGCAGCCACCGGTGCGGCGGTCTGCATCGTGGTTTTTTTACTCGGTCTGTGGCTTGTAAAGCGGGATCGGCTTAAACAAAGCGACATTTAAAAGCACAAAAAGCGGCACATCCCGTTCGAGATATGCCGCTTTTTCTTATTTGTAATATCTGTTCGATTCCTTTAAATAATTTATAAGCATTCCCGGCCAGTCGGTCTGTATAAGGTCAAATCCGCGCTCCGCAAGCCAGCCCCAGCCGTATTCCATCGACTCACACAGCGCGCTGTCGTCCGAGTGGCCGCCCGAAAGCTGCTCTTTATAGTTATATATGATGGAATTCACCCACACAAGCTTGCCGTCGCGGTGCATCATATCGATAAACTCATCGCTCGCCAAAGCGCTGTCGTCCTTTTTGAAAAGCACCTCCGCGCCAATATAGTTGATATTCCTTTTCATCAGCTCCGTATGTAACGGATGCTCCTCGGAAACGATCGGCATAAACGGCAGCTCGGGCGCAAGCTCCTCAAGCACCGAAATCACCTTTTCGCTGATCGCGCTCTTTACAAGCACCTGCTCTTCCATACCGTGCCTCTTGATAGCGCGGTATATCGCCTCGGGATTGCCCCAAAACTTGTCTACGTTTATATAACAGCGCCCCTTGAATCTCTCAAGCAGCTCCTCAAAACGCATAATTCCAAACTGTGTCAGCGTGTTGTCGCAGTTTACAAACCTGAGCGCCTTGACCTCGTCATAGGTCAGGTCGGGTATGCGTATATCGTTTCTGAAAAGATGGTTTTTCTCCATTCCGGGGTGAAAGATCACAAGCACGCCGTCCCTCGTGCAGTCAACGTCGGTCTCGATCATATCCGCCCCCTGCATAAGGGCGATCTCGTATGATGCGTAAGTGTTGCAGGGAATGTTTCCGCCTGCCGTGCCCCTGTGCGCTACTATCAGGCGATGCTCCTTTGCACTTTCCCATAAATCAAATTTCAAGGCGAAAGCCTCCTTTTTTTATTTTCCACCGCCATTTTACCACAGCACAAAATTATTGTCAACTTGAATATAACATTTTTCCTTTCCGTTGTACATAAAATTTACGGAAAGGATTTTTTATATGTCAGATAACAGAAAACGATTTTTCAAAAACGGACTTATCCTGACCGCTGTCGGACTCGCGATGCGCTCGGTCGGAATGATATTTAATTCTTACGTAACCAAAACCGTCGGCGCAGAGGGCATAGGCATATATACGCTCATAATGACGGTGTATGCCTTCGCTGTCACGTTCGCCACCTCGGGCATAAATCTCACCGTCACGCGCCTCGTTGCCGCCGCAATAGGAGAGGGCAGGGAGGATAGCGTGCGCCGCATACTTCGCCACGCCGTCCTGTATTCATTGGTATTCAGCGCCGCGGCAACTGCCGTCCTCTTTGTTTTTGCCGATTATTTCGGCACGCGCGTCCTCGGAGATGCTCGTACAGTCTTGCCTTTGCGCGTGCTTTCGTTTTCTCTTGTACCGCTAGCGCTTTCCTCTGTATTTTCGGGCTATTTTGTCGGGGTTAAAAGAGTCAGTCGCAACGCTACCGTGCAGGTGCTTGGACAAATATTCAGAATAGGCATAACCATGCTCGCCGTCGGCAGCTTCGCTGAATACGGTGTCGAATATGCCACACTCGCCTTGTGTTTTTCTGCCACACTTACCGAGCTTCTCGTGTTTATAGTAAGCCTTTGCCATCTCGTCTACGACAAGCGCGTATATTCGCGCACCGGCACTCACGCTAGATTTTCGGATATCACCTCTATGGCGCTACCGCTCGCCTTATCCGCGTACATTCGTTCGGCACTTCTTACCCTCGAGCATATACTTATACCCAAGCGTCTGCGCGACGGCGGCGAGAGCCTTTCCGACTCCCTTTCACAGTACGGAATTTTACACGGTATGGCACTTCCCATGCTTTTGTACCCAATGTCACCCCTTTCCTCTTTCGCAGGACTTTTAGTTCCCGAGTTTGCCGAGGGTATGGCAAGGGGTGAAGAGGGAAGAATGAGAAGAATTGCAAGCGAGGCACTTGGTGTAACGCTCTCGTATGCCACGGTCGTATCCGTATTTCTCGCTATTTTCTCCGAGGAGCTAGGCTACGTATTTTACGATTCTTACAGCGCAGGGTATTACGTGTCGATAATGGCGGTCGTAGTGCCGATAATGTACCTCGACCACGTTGCCGATTCAATGCTAAAGGGCATAGGCGAGCACGTCTATTCAATGTGGGTAAATATCTCCGACTCTATCCTCTCCATAGTCCTCGTTTGGTTTCTTATCCCCGCACTCGGCATATCAGGCTACGCTCTCGTCATAGTAATTATGGAAGCCTTTAACTTTATCCTCTCGGCAATGCGTCTATATAAGCGCATAAGGTTTAGGATCGACCTTTTCTCGTCATTTCTCCTCCCCCTCGCCTCCGCCGCTGCCGCCGCCATAGCTTGCCGCCGCCTCTTTACATTCAGCGGCGCAGATTCCACGGCACTCTCCCTCGTGTTGAAGCTTACCTTCTCGGTTTGCATCTTTTTCGCCATATATCTACCTATCAGCAATGCTATAAAATCGCGCAAATATAAAAAGACTACCTGACTATTGCATTTTTCTCTATCCTGTGTTAGAATAGACCTATCAGAAAATAGGGAAAATGTCGATGAAAAAATCAATTCCGCTTTTAATAATTATATTGCTTTTGCTCGTATCCTGTAACAAAGAGCATACCTGCGCATATGGCGAATGGCATACTCTCGATGCACCAAGCTGCACGTCCGAGGGACGCGAATATCGCACCTGCAAGTGCGGCAACTCGGAAAGCCGTACCACCGATATGCTTCCGCACGTCCTTGTTAAGTTTGAAGCCAAGTCCCCTACCTGTACCGAGTCGGGATTTGCCGCATTCGAATACTGCGAGCTATGCTCCTATACCACCTTCGCAGGTGAGCTTCCTCCGGCGCACGATATAGCTTCCGTTGAGGCAAAAGCCCCTACCTGTACCGAGGTCGGCTACGAAGCCTACGAATACTGTAAAAGGTGCGAAAATTACAATACGTATACCGAAATTTCGGCCAAAGGCCATAATTTTGTCGGACTTGAATGCTCAGATTGCTCCGTTTCCTTGACCGCCGTAACCATTCCCGACAGTGTCGCAACCCTTACGGGCGGCATAAGTGCCGCATACTACGTCACCGATTTCGGACTTTCGCTTCTTGATATAAGCGGGGAGGGGGCTATGCCCGACTTTGATATCTCCCCATTTCTCGACCTTTCCCCGACTCATATCCGTATAGGTGACGGCATTACCTCGGTAGGCAAGAACGCCTTTCGCGATATGTCAACGGTAATCAGCGTTACCCTCGGCTCGTCTGTGACTACTATCAGGGCGGGCGCGTTTGCCGATTGTTACCGCATCACCGAGGTTATAAACCGCTCCGCCCTTTCCATATCCTATAATACCGCCAACGGTGAGATCGGGCGTTTCGCAAGCATTATAACCACCGATACCGCCACCCGTGTTAAATTTATCGGTGATTTTGTCTTCTATATTGACGGCAATAACTATACGCTCGTGTCATATCTTGGCACATCCGAGCATCTCACCCTCCCAAAGCTTTCAAAGGTTGACACCTACACCGTCCGCAACTACGCCTTCTTTGACCTTGATTTTCTCCTTTCGGTCGAATACGGCGAGTATGTGATCCACGTCGGTGCTTACGCCTTTGCAGGCTGCGACAACCTGACTTAAAACGAAAAAAGAGAGATTCACACGAATCTCTCTTTTTTGATTTAATTCTTAAGCGAATGTATCGGTGCGGGAATTCTGCCGCCGCGGTTTATAAAGTCCGCGCAGGACTCCTTTTTAAGCGGCATTATCGGTGCATATCCTAAAAGACCGCCAAACTCCGCAAACTCGCCGACGCCCTTGCCCCAAACGGGAATAACTCTGACCGCCGTCGTTTTTGTGTTTACAACTCCGATCGCTATCTCGTCCGCAATAATGCCGGATATCGTCGTCGCGTCAGTGTCACCGGGTATCGCGATCATATCAAGACCGACCGAGCATACCGCCGTCATAGCTTCAAGCTTTTCAAGGGTGAGCGTGCCGCACTTTGCCGCGTCGATCATTCCTCTGTCCTCGGATACGGGGATAAACGCGCCGGACAAGCCGCCAACGTGGTTAGATGCCATAACGCCGCCCTTCTTGACCGCGTCATTGAGCAGGGCGAGCGCCGCAACAGTACCGTGAGTACCGGTACGCTCAAGACCCATGTTTTCAAGTATCTCGGCTACCGAGTCGCCCGCCGCAGGTGTAGGCGCAAGCGAAAGGTCAACGATTCCGTAAGGCGTGCCCAGTCTTTTTGATGCCTCTGCCGCGATAAGCTGACCGACCCTCGTTATCTTGAAGGCTATCTTCTTTACCGTCTCCGCAAGGGCAGAAAAGTCACACGCCCCCGCCTCTTTTATTGCCGCAGCCACAACACCCGGGCCGCTTACACCAACGTTTATAACGCTGTCAGGCTCACCGATGCCGTGCATAGCGCCCGCCATAAAGGGATTGTCCTCGGGTATGTTTGCGAACACCACCAGCTTCGCACAGCCGATCGAGTCGTTATCTCTCGTTAAGTACGCAGTCTCTTTCACTATCTCGCCCATCTTGCGCACAGCATCCATATTGATGCCCGCCTTGGTCGACGCTACGTTGACCGACGAGCATACGCGCTCGGTCTGGGACAGCGCCTCCGGGATCGACTCGATAAGTGCTTCAGCACCCTTCGTTGCGCCCTTTTGCACAAGGGCAGAGTAGCCGCCGATAAAGTTAACTCCAAGCTCCTTTGCCGCGCGGTCAAGCGCCTTTGCCAGCCCCACAAATCCGTCGGGAGAGAATCCCGCACCGACGTAAGAGATCGGCGTTACCGATACGCGCTTGTTTACGATCGGAATACCGTAAGTGCGCTCAAGATCCTCACACACCCTTACAAGATCCTTTGCGGTCGTGGTGATCTTGTCGTATATCTTCTGCTCGGTACGCGCCGGCTCGTCGGTAATACAGTCAAAAAGGGAAATACCCATCGTGACCGTTCTTATATCGAGGTTTTCCTCGCGTATCATTCTTATGGTTTCAAGTATGTCGCGTGTGTTAAGCATTTTTTAGATCCTGTGCATAGTGTTGAAGATATCCTCGTGCATAACGCGAATATCAACGCCGGCATCCTTTCCCGCAAGGCTCATAGCCTCTGCAAATTTTGCATAATCAACGGTAAGACCCTCAAGCGACACGAGCATGATCATCGCAAAATAATCGTCAAGAACGGTCTGGCTGATATCCTCGATATTCGCCCCGTACTTTAAGCACTCCGCGCTCGTCATGGCAATAATGCCCATCTTGTCCTTACCTATAACGGTTACAACAGCTTTCATTTTGAACCTCCTCGGAAAAAATATAGTACATATTTTATCATAAAATTTTGCGATTGTCCATACCTTTTTGAGAAAAAAGAATAACAAAAGGGAGTTCGGTTACCCAAGCTCCCTTTATTATCAGTCGTTCTTTTCGTCCTCGTCCTCGGATTTTTCCTCATCCTCGTCCTCAGACTCACGGATATCAACTATTTTGAGATGCTCAACGCGCTTACCGTTGGTTTCAAGTATCTCAACGGCAAGACCGTATTCCTCAAACGTGTCGCCGACCTCGGGCATCTTGCCGAGGACGTCCATTGCCCAACCGTTAGCGTTTGCCGAGTCGGGCTCTTCGTCAATATCAAAGGTATCAAGCACCTTGGAGATAGATGCCATACCCGAAACTATATATTCCTTTTCGCCGACCTGCTGTATCTCCTCGATACGCTCGTCGTGCTCATCCCAGATCTCACCGACTATCTCCTCAAGTATGTCCTCAAGGGTTACGATACCGGCAGTAGAGCCGTACTCGTCAAGCACGACAGCCATGTGCATCTGCTTGTTCTGAAGGTCCTTGAGAAGATCGTTTATCTTCTGCGCCTTCGCAACGTAGATAACAGGCTTCGAAATATCGGTCAGAGAGCTGTTTTCATCAAATGCTTCGTTGAAGAAATCCTTGTAGTAAACAATACCGAGAATATTGTCGATGTCGCCGTCGTAAATAGGCAGACGGGAATATCCGGAATCCGAGAACACCTTTGCTACCTCGTCGTAGGTCGCGTCCTTGGAAATAGCGGTAATATCAATTCTGGGGGTGAATACGTCACCAACCTCAAGCTCGTTGAACTCGATCGCGCTCTTGATAAGCTCACCGTCCTCCTTGTCAAGTCCGCCTTCTTCCTCGGCTTCCTCGATAATGGAGATAAGCTCATCCTCAGTTACGCCCTCGTCCTCTTCCTTCTTGAGCATCTTGGAGATCAATGACTGCCAAGCCTTGAAAATAAAGGAGAAGGGGTAGAGTATGATAAGAAGCGCATTGATGATAGGAGCGGAGAAGATCGCGAAAGCCTCAGGGCGCTTCTTTGCAAGCGTCTTGGGGGTGATCTCACCGAATATAAGCACGATCACGGTCATAACGATGGTAGATACGGTCGAGCCGAGGTCCTGGTTGTTGTGACACAGGCTTATAAACAAAATAGTAGCAAGTGACGTACTCAATATATTAACAAGGTTGTTACCGATGAGTATGGTGGAGATGAGGGTGTCGAAATTATCCGACAGCGCCAGCACTCTGGCGGCTTTCTTGTTGCCTTTCTCCGCCATATTCTTAATTCTGATACGGTTGAATGTCGAGAAAGCAGTCTCCGTCGCAGAGAAATACGCGGAGAAAATGATACAGAAAACAATGATTACGATTTGTAAGGCAGGGCCCATGATTTTTAGATTAAAAATCCTTTCAAATAAATATTTTGTAACGTCTTTGGAAGCAAGCAAAAAAAGACCTAACCGCGTACTTTCTTTTAAGCAGCGACTAAGTCATCAGTTATGTATGGTGATGGTAAAGCAGGTACTATCGCCTGTGCCGTCGTCCATGATTCCTCCGAAAGATTTGCCCTGGGGCATAGTTACATTGCTAATATTATAGCATATAAAAACACAAATGTCAATAGTTAAGCTAAAAAAATAGCCTGCCGCCAAAAAAACGACAGGCTATACCGTATTACGAAACGCTGAATTGAGGATCCATTTGGAAGCCTTTTGACGATTCTATCTTGATCTGATAGGATGACAAAATAGGCTCGTCAAGCTCGATATTTACGCGATAGGTGTTCGCAACGCCCTCGGCGATCGGATAATATTTCGATCCGTCAAAGGCGTATACGCGATATTCGCTTCCGGTGTGAGTCATAAAGCTCACGCGGTCAAACGGGAATATTCCGCCGAACATTATCTGTGCATCCTTGCCGTCTGCGCTCAATATACATTCGGCACTTGAAAGGGTGGTCAGCTCAACTCTTGCACCCGTACCGTCCGTGCTTTCTTCCTCGTCGTATACGTTGAGCGAGAGAGTGCGAAGTGTTACGGGAGCTTTCATTCCTTCGAGCGTAAGGCGCAGTCTTTTGTATGCGCCGCTCTTGAATTTTACAGCGCGCAAATAGCCGACGGAGGTACCCGTGTAAAGAATTTCAGGCTTGTCGCCGTCAAGAGCCTCAAGCTTGAACGCCGTTATTCTCTCGCCAAGCTCCACCTTTTCACCTAGTATCAGAGTGTTGTATGAGGGCGCACCGTCTGCCACCGTTATCTCTATCACGGCAGTTGATCTGTCCTTGGCAGATGCGTAAAACAGCTCGCTGTCCGAAGCGACAGCATTTGTTATTTCGGTGCCGTCACAGTATTTAGAGTCCGCCTTTAGCGTGGTATAATTCATAATATTGCTCGCCAGCATCGCGTTGATACGGCGGTCTGATTCTGTCGCGTTTTCCACGTCGTGTCTGACAAGCCTGCCTCGGCGGTCCGGCGGAAAATTCAAAAGCATGATCGCGTTGTTTCCAACCGAGCGGAACCATATGTTGTCAAGCTCTCTTGACGATTTTACCATACCGTCCTGCTCCTTGTGGTAGAACCAACCCGGCCTTATCGACACGTCGACCTCCGCAGGGAGATATCTGTCGCCACCTATTTTTCCCGTATTAAGCTCCGCTACCGTTTCCACAAGAAGCGAGCTTGCATCTATCGATGCGTAGTGAGTCTTGCCGGCATATCCGGCCTCGTTTCCGACCCACCTCATATCTACGTAAGGTGTTGCTCCCATAGATCCGAAAATAACTGCATCGGGTTGATTTTTTCTGATAATATCAGCCCACATTCCCCAGTCGTATCTGGTTTCCGAGCTTCCTGCACCGTCCCACCAGATCTCGTCTATTTTGCCGTACTCTGTCACCAGCTCCTCAAGCTGCTTCGCGTAGTAAAGGCTGTATTCGTCCTTACCCCAATAGGGTGAGTGCCTGTCCCATGGAGAAATATAAATTCCCACCTTCATACCGTACTCGTGGCAGGCATCGGTAAACTCGCGTATAATATCACCCTTGCCGTCCTTGTAGGGACTGTTTTTTACCGAATGCTCGGTGTATTTTGAGGGCCACAGACAAAATCCGTCGTGGTGCTTTGCGGTTATGATGGCAAGCTTAAAGCCCGCAGCCTGAACGTCGCGTATCCATTCGCGTATGTCGATATCCGTCGGGTCAAAAAGCTTCTCCGACTCCTTGCCATCTCCCCATTCCTTGTCAGAAAATGTGTTAACGCCAAAGTGAAAAAATGCCTTTTTGCCGATTTTAAAGTGACTTAATTGCCTTTCGTTCGGCAACGATCCGAACGGTGCTATTCCGTAGAAATTTTTGATCATATGACCGCCTCCAATATGAGATGCTTACAGTATAGCATACCGCCCTCGTATTTTCAAGCATATTGACAAATTATTCTTTTTGTGGTAAAATTTGCACGAAAGCACTCGCCCGAATATAACGGGCAAAAAGGAAGGGAAGTGAAATCGTGGCAAAGGTCTGCTCATTTACCGGTCACAGACAGATCAAGGACTCGCATAAAGACGCGCTTCCCGCACTCCTTCGCCGTGCTATAAACTATGCATACGAGCAGGGCTGCCGCGAGTTTTTGGCTGGCGGAGCGATAGGCTTCGATACCCTCGCCGCGCGCGAGGTGATCCGCTTCCGCATCGCTTATCCCGACGTTCGTCTTGTGCTTCTTTTGCCCTGTATCGAGCAGGACGCAAAATGGAGCGAGGCACAAAAAGATGCATACCGTTATACACTTTCCGTGGCCGATGAGGTCGTTTACGTGTCGGATGAATATACTCCCGGTTGCATAAAGGAGCGCAATTTTATGCTTGCCTCGCGTGCCGATATTATGATCTGTTATCTCGGTCGCCGTGACAGCGGCTCGGGTCAGACCGCAGCCATGGCGGATAAGATGGGTAAGGAGATATATAACCTCTATCCCGCGCTGGAAAAATAAGGTTAAATTACCAATTTGTTAATTTTGAGGAAAGGTGCGATAATTCCACATCTTTCCTCTTGATTTTTCTTTTGGTTTGTGGTATATTATCCTTACGACACAGCTTCACTAATGCTAACAAGGAGGTGCAGATAATGTTTGAGAGCATAGGTCTTTTCTTTCAGGAGCTGATACACGGTGAGTTCGGATTTTATCAGCTTTGGGAATATTTTGTTAATCTTTATTACGCGGTTACCAAAGCACCGGATATAATGAATATCTGGGCTGCTCTTATGAAATTCCTTGATCCCATCTATGGCGCAGTTCCTTACATAATCATTATCCTGTGTCTTGTAATGGCGTTCTTCGGCAAGAAGCTTATGCCGGTCTTGAAGTTTATCGGCTGCTTCTTCGTCGGATTTGTGTGCGGCGTTTATTTCATCGGCCCCACCCTGATGTCTATAATCAACGTTCCCCCGTGGGTCTGCGGACTCGTCCTTGCTATAATCGCGGCTGTTCTTTACCGCTTTATCTACTACGTCGCCTACGCCGTAGCAGGTACTTACTGCGTCTATATGCTTTGCTATATGGGCTTCTATATGCGAGAGGGAGTTGAGCATACCGCATCAAAGTCTATGGTATGCCTCGGCATCGCCATCGGCGTGACCGTGCTTGCCTTCATATTCAGAAAATACGTGGAGATGGCAGGTACTGCCTTGCTCGGCGGTTACCTTATTTCCTATACCATCAGATGTATGATCTACGACTACAAGGCTCTTGAGTGGCTTCAGGACATTCCCTGGGTCGGCGCAGCCGTTATCACGCTCATCATAGGCGTACCCGCTTTTATTTTCCAGTACAAGACCAGACAAAGATACTAATATTTTCCAAAGGAGTGCAAAATATACCGTTGCACTCCTTTCTTTCGTTTTTTGTATTGACTTTTGCACGCGGATATAGTAAAATGTTCTCATCAAAGTTTTAAGGAGATTTTTATGAACAAGTCAAGAGAGCTTGAGCTTAAGCGCATCGCCAACGACGTGCGCTTTGGTATTATTGAAGGCGTCTACAATGCCGGCTGCGGACATCCCGGCGGCTCGCTTTCGATCGCTGATATTCTCACATACCTCTATTTCGAGGAAATGAATATCGACCCCAAAGATCCGAAAAAGCAGGATAGAGATCGCTTCGTGCTTTCCAAGGGACACACCGCTCCCGCACTTTATTCGGTTCTTGCAAACCGCGGCTTCTTTGACGTTGAAGAGCTTAAAACTCTCCGTCACATAGATTCAAGACTTCAGGGCCACCCGGATATGAAGGGTATCCCCGGCGTTGATATGACCACCGGCTCGCTCGGACTTGGCATCTCCGCCGCTTGCGGTATGGCGCTTTCCGCAAAGGTAAGCGGCGACTCCTACCGCGTTTATACCATCGTCGGTGACGGCGAGAGCGAGGAAGGACAGGTTTGGGAGGCGGCTATGTTCGCATCTCACTACAAGCTCGATAACCTCGTTGCCATCATTGACTGGAACGGTCTTCAGATCGACGGCCCCGTAGCCGAGGTAATGAATCCCACCCCCCACGACGAAAAGCTTCGCGCTTTCGGCTGGCACGTAATTTCCATAAACGCACACGATTTTTCCGAGATCGAGTCCGCCATTAACGAGGCAAAGACCGTAAAGGGTAAGCCCACCGCCATCATAATGAAGAGTGTAAAGGGCAAGGGCGTTTCCTATATGGAAAATAAGTGCGAGTGGCACGGACAAGCACCCAAGCAGGATCTTTACGAGGTAGCGATCGCAGACCTCACCGCAATCAAGGAAAGTCTTAAATAAGGAGGGCAGGGAAATGGCAGATAAGAAAGCAACCAGAGAAAGCTATGGCGCGGCACTTGCCGAGCTTGGCGAAAAGTACGATTTCCTCGTTCTCGACGCGGACCTTGCCGCAGCTACGAAAACGGGTATGTTCAAAAAGAAGTTCCCCGAGAGATTTTTTGACTGCGGTATCGCAGAGGGCAATATGATGTCCGTTGCCGCAGGTATAGCAACCACCGGCAAGGTGGTCTTTGCCTCAACGTTCGCGATGTTCGCCGCAGGCAGAGCATTCGAGCAGGTCAGAAACTCGATCGGTTACCCCCACCTTAACGTAAAGATAGGCGCAACTCACGCGGGCATCACCGTTGGTGAGGACGGCGCTACCCACCAGTGCAACGAGGATATCGCGCTTATGCGTACCATTCCCGGCATGACCGTCATCAACCCCGCCGATGCCGACGAGGCATACGCCGCAGTTGAGGCAGCGATCAACACCTACGGTCCTATGTACTTGCGCTTCGGCCGCTTTGCCGTTCCGCAGATCACATCCTCGACCCCCGGATATAAGTTCGAGATCGGCAAGGGCGTGATTCTCCGCGAGGGTAAGGACGTTACCATCGCCGCAACCGGCTATATGGTGCATCTCGCACTCGAGGCTGCCGAGGCTCTTATGGCCGAGGGCATCAGCGCCGAGGTCATCAATATCCATACCATCAAGCCTCTTGACGAGGAGCTTCTTATCTGTTCCGCAAAGAAGACAGGTGCCGTAGTTACCGCCGAGGAGCATAGCGTTATCGGTGGCTTCGGTGCAGCGGTTTGTGAGGCACTTTCGGGCGCTTACCCCGTACCCGTGTTAAGAATTGGCGTAGAAGATCGGTTCGGCAGAAGCGGAAAAGTACCGCCCCTGCTTGAAATGTACGGCCTTACCGCCGAGAACATTATAGCTAAAGCAAAGGCTGCAATAGCACTCAAAAAATAAAGCATTCCGACCCGTCGGCTTTATCTGCCGACGGGTCGCCTTTATTCCTTGGCGGCACCGCCTCTAAATTTTTCAAAAAATCCCTTTACAAATTCTACTTTATGTAGTAAAATATATAGGGAAAAATATTTTACTAGGCTTTTTGGGGGTAAATGACAATGAAAAGAATTCTACTCAAGCTCTCCGGTGAGGCACTCGCGGCAGGCAGCGGCGAGATCTATGATGCCGCCTTTGTCGATAAGGTTGCCGAGGCTCTCGTAGCAACCAAGAACCGCGGATACGAGATCGCGCTCGTTCTCGGCGCGGGCAATATCTGGCGCGGCAGACAGGGTGTTGAAATGGATAGACAGGCGGCAGACCGTATGGGCATGCTCGCTACCGTTATCAACGCAATATACGTCAAGGATGCAATAATCCGCGCAGGCTCGGATGCGGCAGTAATGACCTCTGTTCCCATGGCACCCATGGCAGAGAACTATTCCGCCGAGCTGGCAAAGAAATATCTCTCCGAGGGCAAGATCGTAGTGTTCGGCGCAGGTCTTGGAATCCCCTTCCTCTCCACCGATACCACCGGTGCTGTAAGAGCTGCGGAGATCGAGGCCGATGCTATGTTTATGGCAAAGAACGTCGATTACATATACACCGCAGATCCGAGAAAAGATCCTAATGCCAAAAAGCTTGAGCGCGTTAAGGCGTCCGAGGTCCTCGCAATGAACCTCAAGGCACTTGATGCCACCGCCACCGCCTTCTGCCTTTCTACCGGCATGCCCATTCACGTCTTCGGTCTTAAAGACCCCGCTGATATAATCAGAGCGATAGACGGTGAGAGCGTTGGCACCATAGTCACCGCAGAATAAAAAGAAAATAAAAAACATAACATAAGGAGAAACACAATGAAACTCGATACCAAGGATTTTGAAGCAAAAATGAAAAAGACCATCGCGTCTTATAGCGAGAACCTCTCTACCATCAGAGCGGGCAGAGCAAACCCCGACGTTCTTAAAAAGGTAACCGTAGATTACTACGGCTCTCCCACACCCGTTGCATCTATCGCCGAGATCAAGGTTACCGATGCTCGTACTATCGTTATCACCGCTTGGGATAAGTCCGCAATGAAGGGCATTGAGAAGGCTATTCTCACATCCGACATCGGCATCAATCCCCAGAACGACGGCTCTTGCATCCGTCTTAACTTCCCCCCCACCACCGAGGAGCGCCGCCGCGAGCTTTCCAAGCAGATCTCCAAGATGGGTGAGGACTCCAAGGTCGCTATCCGTAACATCCGCCGCGACGCAAACGATAAGGTCAAGGCTATGAAGAAGGATTCCACCATGACCGAGGACGAGGCAAAGCAGTCCGATAAGCTTATCCAGGATCTCACCGACAAGTATATCAAGGAGATCGACACCATTACCGCAAACAAGACCAAGGAGATCATGGAGATCTGATCTTTTCTGAAAGAGGGAAACAAATTGTCTTTTTTCAACAAAACCAAGGATATAATGACCGACGACCGTCTTAACTCGGTTGCCATCATCTGTGACGGCAACGGACGTTGGGCTACAAAGCGCGGTCTTGTACGCTCCGAGGGACACGTAGCAGGCGCAAAGAGAATTGAGCCTATCCTCGAGACCTTCCGCCGTATAGGCGTCCACCACGTGACAGTTTACATATTCTCAACAGAGAATTGGAAGCGTCCGAAGGAGGAGGTCGACGGACTTATGAAGCTCATTTATAAGTATCTTGACGAGGTCGTTATCGATAAGATCAAGAAAGATCCTACTTTCTGTATGAAATTTCTCGGTGACAAGGAAAAGCTTCCCGAGCCCCTGCGCTCAAAGTGCTACGAGGTAGAGAATATGGCAGGCGACCGCGAGTTCATATGTAACGTCGCGCTCAATTACGGTGGCAGAGACGAGATAGTCCACGCCGCTAACCGTGCCTTTGCCGACGGTAATACCACTCTTACCGAGGAGATACTCTCGAAGTATATGTATACCGCAAAAAGCCCCGACCCCGACCTTATCATAAGAACGGGCGGTGACTTCCGCGTGTCCAATTTCCTTTTGTGGCAGGGCGCGTACTCCGAGTACGTCGTTCTCAAAACGCTCTGGCCCGACTTCGGTGACCGCCAGATCATGAAATGCGTGCGCAAGTTTTATAAGCGCGACCGCCGCTTTGGCGGACTCGGCAAGGGGGATAAGAAATGAAGACCAGAATACTTACCGCTCTTGTAATGGCAGCCGTCGGTATACCGCTTCTCATATTCTCGCAGTATATCATCTACCCGATAGCCGCAGGCATACTCGCCGCCTTTTCGATCTACGAAATGTCGGGCGTTATCGGTGTGCGTAAAAATCTCGCGCTCACCGTTCCCGCGTATATCGTGACACTTGCCACCCCTATATTCGCATACCTTTTCAGCCACAGAGTGACCGACTTTATATTTATCGCGCTTCTCGTTATAATAACGGTAATGCTTTATATGTTCGGCTATGCCGTGGTAAAGCGCGGTGAGGTCAAGTTTGCCGATGTGGCAACTCATTTCACCACCTTCACCTATATCACCGTGGCTTTCGCCGCCATCACCCTTGTAAGATACCTGCCCTACGGAGTGTATTGCTTCGCTCTCGTCTTTGTCGGCAGCTGGGTGTCCGACGTCTTTGCGTATTTCGTCGGCTGCGCGATAGGAAAGCATAAAATGATCCCCGAGATCAGCCCTAAAAAGACCTGGGAGGGAGCTATCGGCGGCGTGTTCTTTACCGTTGTCGCATTCCTCGTTTACGGTATCGTAATATCCCTCGTCACCACCGACGTAAGACCGAACTATATCGTTCTTGCGGTTCTCGGACTGGTCCTCTCCGTCGTGTCGATATTCGGCGACCTTATCGCCTCGCTTATCAAGCGCGAGCACGGCGCAAAGGACTACGGCTATATCTTCCCGGGACACGGCGGCGTTCTTGACAGGTTCGATTCCGCACTCGCGGTCGCACCCGTCCTCTTCGCCATTTGTATGTTCTTCCCCCCGTTTGTATAAATAGCATTGGGCGACCTGCGTCAACAGTGGGCCGCCCAAACACACCGAAAGGAGAAAGATTATGAAAACGATCGCAGTTCTCGGTGCTACCGGATCAGTAGGCACGCAGGCGCTCGACGTTGCGCGCTCGCGCGGCTACCGTGTCGATTATATAAGTGCCAACCGCGCCGCCAAGGAGACGGAAGCCTTCGCACGCGAGTTTATGCCTCGGTACGTTGCCATGGCTGACGAGGCAGCCGCACGCGACTTAAAGGCTCGCCTTGCCGACACCGATATAACCGTCCTTTCGGGAGAGATGGGCATCACGGAGGGTATAGCACTCTCCGAGGCATCCGCCATAGTCAATTCAATAATAGGCGAGGCAGGTCTTATGCCTACTCTTGCCGTTATAGATTCGGGCAAAAGACTTGCTCTTGCAAATAAGGAATCCCTCGTTATCGCAGGTGAGATAGTTATGGCTCGCGCACGTGAGCGCGGTGTCGAGATCCTTCCCGTAGACAGCGAGCATTCCGCGATCTTCCAGTCCTTGAAATCGGGCAAAAGCTCCGAGATCAAGCGCATACTTCTCACTGCATCCGGCGGTCCTTTCTATGGAAAGAGCAGGGCAGAGCTTTCGGGCGTCACCCTTGCCGACACCCTCGCTCACCCCACCTGGAAAATGGGCAAAAAGATAACCGTCGACTCCGCCACCCTTATGAATAAGGGCTTTGAAATAATCGAGGCCGCACACCTCTTCGGCACTCCGGCCGATAAAATACAGGTGCTGATCCACCGTGAGAGCATACTTCACTCCGCCGTGGAATATATTGATAACACCGTGATCGGTGAGCTTTCCGTCCCGGATATGCGTATGTGCGTGCAGTACGCCGTCGACTATCCTGACAGATGCCCCACCGCATCAGCGGAGCTTGACCTCTTTTCCGTCGGTGCGCTCACATTCCGCGCCCCCGACACAGAGGCGTTTCCGCTTCTCTCCCTCGCAAAGCGCTCGATGACCGAGGGCGGTGCAATGCCCGCCGTAGTCAATGCCGCCGACGAGATAGCCGTCGCCGCATTCCTTAACGAAAAGCTCTCGTTCCTCGGCATATCCGAGGTCGTATGCGAAACCTACGAGCGCATGGCAGGCAGCCGCGCGTCTACCGTTGAAGAGCTTGTCGCCATAGACCGTGAGGCAAGAGAGATAGCAAAGAAAGAGATACTCGCACGAAACTAACAGGAGATATATTTTGGGAACTGTAACTACGATAATTTTAGCCGTACTTGTGTTCGGCTTTCTGATATTGATACACGAGCTTGGCCACTATACCGCCGCCCGTATATTCAAGGTAACTATAAACGAGTTTTCTATCGGTATGGGCCCGCGACTTCTCTCTCGCGTGTCTAAAAAGACGGGCATTCGTTATTCACTCGCGCTCCTTCCCATCGGCGGCTTTGTCGCTATGGCGGGAGAAAACGGTGAGGAAGACGAAAACAACCCCATCGACGACCCCAACCGCTTTGACAAGAAGCCCGCTTGGCAGCGCTTTATAATCACCGCCGCAGGCGCGACCGTAAATATCGTCGCAGGCTTCCTCGCTATGATAATCGTCACGTCCGTCACCGTTATGCCCTCGACCGTCGTCGGCTCTTTCGCTCTTGACGACGGCACGACCCTTAAGGATCACCTCGGCTACGAGGTCAGCGTTGCCGATTCCGGTATTCAGGTCGGTGACGAGATAATCCGTATAGGCGATAAGCGCATCGGCATATACGACGAGCTTACTTACGAAATAATGAGAGCGGGCTACGAGCCCCTCGACGTTACCGTTATAAGAAACGGTGAGGAAATAGTGATCGAGGACGTCGTATTTCCTACCGTTGAGTCACAGGGACAGCTCTTCGGCACTATCGATTTCAGAGTTAAGCGTGCCGACAAGACCTTCGGCTCGGTCATGTCCTACTCATTCAAAAATTCCTTCCTCATCGTCCGTATGGTGTGGGAGTCGCTTTATGACCTCATCACCGGCAGATACACCATAGGCGCGGTATCCGGCCCCGTAGGTATCTCGTCAGCAATCGGCGATGCCGCCAAGGCGGGCTTTGCATCCCTTTTAAGCATGGTCACCCTTATCAGCATCAACCTTGGTGTAATGAATCTGCTTCCAATTCCCGCGCTTGACGGTGGCAGACTCATAACCGTGCTTTTTGAGATGATAACCAAAAAGAGAGTACCCCCCAAGGTAGAGGGAATGGTAAACGCCGTCGGACTTGCGCTTCTTCTCGGACTTTCCTTGGTCATTATGGTAAAGGACATTATTCAACTCATAATTTGAGGACTTGATTATGAAATATAACGATTTCAGAAGACAAACGAGAAAGATCGCCGTAGGCAATCTCACCATCGGCGGCGATTCACCCATAACCGTTCAGTCTATGACAAATACCGATACCCACGACGTCAGCGCCACCCTCGCACAGATAAGGGCGCTTGAAGCGGCAGGCTGTGATATAGTGCGCCTTGCCGTGCCGGACGTCGAGGCGGCGGCAACCTTTTCCGCCATCAAGCGAGAGGGAGTCAGTATCCCGCTCGTTGCGGATATTCATTTCGACTATAAAATCGCCCTTGCCGCAATAGAGGCAGGTGCTGATAAAATACGCATAAACCCCGGCAACATCGGCAGTCGCGATAAGACCGAAGCGGTTGTAAAGGCTTGCCGCGAGCGCGGTCTGCCTATACGCATAGGCGTAAACTCCGGCTCTGTCGAGCGTTCTATTCTTGAAAAATACGGCTCTCCCACCGCCGAGGCACTTGCCGAAAGTGCGCTTTACCACGTATCGATACTTGAGGATCTCGATTTTCACGACATCGCCGTGTCGGTAAAGGCGTCCGACGTGCCTACGATGATAGCCGCCAATACCATAATTGCCGAAAAGTGCGCTTACCCCATTCACCTCGGTGTGACCGAGGCGGGCGCGCGCCGCCGCGCAGTTGTAAAGAGCAGCATCGGCATTGGCTCGCTTCTCTCCCGCGGTATCGGTGATACCGTAAGAGTATCTCTTACCGAAGATCCCACAGAGGAGATATACGCCGCACGCGAAATTCTCCGCGCTCTCGAAATCGATACACAGCGCACTATGGACATCGTTTCCTGCCCGACCTGCGGCAGAACCAAAATTGACCTCATTCGTCTTGTCGAGGAGTTTGAAAATCGCGCCAAGGCAGAGGGACTTGATAAAATGGACATCAAGGTCGCCCTGATGGGCTGCGTTGTTAACGGCCCGGGTGAAGCACGCGAGGCTGATATAGGCATCGCAGGCGGAAAGGGCGAGGGCTTGCTCTTCAAAAAGGGCGAAATAATACGAAAAATAAAGGAAAATGAGCTTGTGGACGAGCTTATCAAGGAGATAAAGCAGCTTCGCAAGTAAAGGGATAAAGATGGAAAAAGGATTTTTTGACGTATTTTCGAAATATAATCCAACCCCGGAGAAGCGCGCTATGCTTGAGGGGGGTCATAGTGCTATATTCAGATATGCAAAGGATCCTATGCGCGTTGAGGTTCAGCTCACCTTTGATAAGCACGAGGAGGCAGAGCTGATATATGAAATCGAGGACGAGTGCCGCGAGTTTTACGGTGCCGAATCCTTTAAGATAATACCTCACTTCCCCCCCGAAGAATTCAACATTTCCCGCTTTGACGAGATAACCGCCGAGGCGGCTCTTTGCGGCGCGGTTACTAACGGATTTTTCTCGAATGCCGAGTATTCCGACGATGGCGAAACCATAACCGCATACCTGCCGTTTGGGCTCTTTGGCATTGACTTTGTTAAAAACGCCGACACAGAGGATATTCTTTCTCGCATACTCGAAAGCCGTTACGGTGTAAGACGAAGCATCAAAATATGCACGGGCGACCCCGCTTGTGTAGAGGAGCATAAAAACAAGCTTGCCGCCGACCGTGAAAGGCGTATGGAAGAAGCGGAAAGACAGAGCCGCGAGAACTTTATACGCGATCGTGAGCAAGCGGCAAAGGATAGAGAAGAGGCGGCGCGACAGAATGATCCGTACTACGATTTTGATAAAAAATCGGGCATTTCAAGCGTTACCGGCATCTATGAAAAGGTGGGCGAAACCGAATTCCGCGTTGGCGCGACTACATACAGCATAGCATCGTCGGATATAGTTTACGGTGAGGACTTTGATCTCTTCACCCCCACCCCCCTTGCCGACATTGAGTCCGCCCACGGCAACGCCGTGTTCTTCGGCACAGTATTTTCGGTTGAAACCAAGGAAACTCGCAGCGGCGATAAAACTACCGTAACCGTTGGCATTTCGGACGGCGCAAGCGCCACCTATGCCAAAAAATCGCTCACCGCAGAGGAGCTCGATTGGGTAAAGAAGTTCAAGTCAGGCGCGCACGTAGCCGTATTCGGCCGTGTTATCCGTGATAAATTCGACAACGAGCCCTTTGTATCCTTCCGCGGCATAAAAACGCTCAAAAAGGTTGACCGCGTTGACAACGCACCCGAAAAGCGCGTTGAATTGCACCTGCACTCAAATATGTCGCAGATGGATGCCGTCATCACCCCCGGCGAAATAATAAGCACCGCTATAAAATGGGGACACAAGGCTATCGCCGTCACCGACCACGGTAACGTGCAGGCATTCCCCGAGGTAATGCTCGCGCTTGAAAAATCGGGCAATACCGATCTTAAAGTCCTCTACGGTATAGAGGCGTACTTCGTCAACGACACCGCCAGATGTATGTTCGGCTCGGTCTATCCCTCGTTCGAGGACGAAATGATCGTTTTCGATATAGAAACCACAGGTCTTTCAAACCGCACCTGTAAGATCATTGAGATCGGTGCGGTAAAGATCAAAAACGGTGAGGTCATCGACGAGATGGACATCTTTGTCGATCCCGAGATGCCCATTCCCGAGGAGATCACCGCCCTCACCTCAATAACCGACGATATGGTCAAGGGCGCACCCAAGGAGCGCGAGGCTGTCGAGCAGTTTCTTGCCTTTGCGGGCGACCGTATGCTCATCGCTCATAACGCCAACTTCGACGTCGGCTTTATAAGAGTAGCCGCAGAGCGCCACGGTCTCCCCTTCAATAACACCTTCCTTGACACCGTCGGACTTTCCAAATTCGTAAACACCGAGCTTAAAAACCATAAGCTCGACACAATAGCAAAGCATTATTCTCTCGATGATTTCCACCATCACAGAGCCTCTGACGACGCACGCGTGCTCGCGGAGATATTCTTCGTTATGCAGTCGCGTATGCGCAGCGACGGTATAGGCACGTTCGAGGAAATGCTTGAGGCAATGAGCGAGTCGAGCGACCCGTTAAAGCTGCGTCCGTATCATATGATAATATTTGCGAAAAACCGTGACGGTCTTCGCAACCTTTATAAGCTCATATCGTTCAGCTATCTTGATTATTATAAGCGTTTCCCTAGAATTCCCAAATCCGTCCTCGAGCAGTACAGAGAGGGTCTTATTATAGGCTCTGCCTGCGAGGCGGGCGAGCTTTTCCGCGCTATTCTCGATGGCAGAAGCTCGCAGGAGATCGAGGACATCGCGTCCTTCTACGATTACCTTGAAATACAGCCCATCGCCAACAACCGCTTCCTCATAAGAGAGGGAAAGGTTGCTGATGACGACGGTCTGCGCGCCCTTAACCGCCAGATCTACGAGCTTGGTAAAAAGCTCGGTAAGCCCGTCTGCGCTACGTGCGATGCGCACTTCATCAACGAAGAGGACGAAATATACCGCCGCATACTTCTTGCGGGTATGAAGTTCTCCGATGCGGACGAGCCTACGCCTATTTACCTGCGCACCACCGACGAGATGCTTCGTGAGTTTGAATATCTCGGAGAGGACGTCGCACACGAAATAGTAATCAAAAACCCCAATATGATCGCCGATATGTGTGACCGTATACGCCCCATACCCGAGGGTCGATTTGACCCCATTATGCCGGGCGCAAACGAGGAGCTTACCGAATCCTGCTGGCGTCGCGCACACGATTGGTACGGCGAGAAAATTCCGGAAATAGTAGAAAAGCGACTTACAAAGGAGCTTGACTCTATCATCAAAAACAACTTTGCCGGTCTTTATATGATATCGGTAAAGCTCGTTGCATATTCCGAGAGCCTCGGTTACCTCGTAGGCTCGCGTGGCTCGGTCGGCTCGTCCCTCGTTGCCACAATGTCGGGTATCTCCGAGGTCAACCCCCTTCCGCCCCATTACAGATGCCCGAAGTGTAAATACTCTGAGTTCTTCACCGACGGCTCGGTTGGCTCGGGCTTCGACCTTCCCGACAAGAACTGCCCCGTCTGCGGCGAGCCTCTTTTCCCCGACGGACAGGATATCCCCTTCGAAACCTTCCTTGGCTTCAAGGGCGATAAATCACCCGATATAGACCTTAACTTCTCGGGTGACGTGCAGGGCAGAGTACATAAGTACACCGAGGAGCTTTTCGGTGAGGGACACGTGTTCCGTGCCGGAACTATCGGTACTCTCGCGGACAAGACCGCGTGGGGATACGTAAGCAAGTACCTCGAGGAGCGCAGAATAAAGATCCCCAAGGCTGAAACCGCGCATATGGTCACCAAGCTCGTAGGTATCAAGCGCACCACGGGTCAGCACCCCGGCGGTATCATAGTTGTACCCAAGGAGTATGAGATCTACGACTTCACCCCCGTGCAGCACCCGGCAGATGACCCTAACTCCGATATCATCACCACGCACTTCCAGTTCTCCTATCTTCACGATACCATACTTAAGCTCGACGAGCTTGGCCACGATATGCCGACCAAGTATAAAATGCTCGAGCGTTACACAAATACAAGCGTCCTTGACGTTAAGATGAACGACCGCTCGGTCTACGAGCTGTTTGCATCTACCGCTCCCCTCGGCATAACTCCGTCCGATATAGGCGGATGTCTGCTCGGCACGTACGGCATACCCGAGATGGGTACCCGTTTCATTCAGCAGGTTCTTCTTGACGCGCAGCCCAAGACCTTTGCCGACCTTCTTCAGATATCGGGTCTTACCCACGGTACTGACGTTTGGCTCGGCAACGCACAGGAACTTATCAAGCAGGGCAAGGCAACCATTTCCGAGGTTGTGGGTACGCGTGACGGTATCATGCTTTACCTTATCCAAAAGGGACTCGATGACTCCACCTCGTTCAAGATAATGGAGTCTGTAAGAAAGGGTAAGGGACTTACTCCCGATTGGGAGCAAACGATGCTTGAGCACGGTGTGCCCGATTGGTACATCTGGTCTTGTAAGAAGATAAAATACATGTTCCCCAAGGCACACGCCGCCGCCTACGATATGTCGGCTATCCGTCTTGGCTGGTACAAGATATACTATCCTATGGAGTTCTACGCCGCATTCTTTACCGTTGCTCCCGCAGGCTTTGATGCGGAGATAGTTTCGGGCGGATACCCCGGTGTAAACAATGCCATAAAGGACCTTGAGGAAAAGGAAAACAAGCAGGAGGCTTCACAAAAGGATAAGGAACTGCTTGCCACCCTTTACCTCGTCCGTGAGGCTCTTGCCAGGGGCGTACAGTTCCTTAACGTTGATCTTAAACGCTCTGATGCTACCGCATTCCTTCCCGAGAACGGAAAGATAAGAATGCCATTTAATTCTTTGTCCGGTCTTGGTGACGGTGCCGCAGAAAAGATCATACGTGCGCGAGATAATTATACCATTTACTCAGTTGAGGAGCTTCGCGAGCGTTCGGGTGTATCCAAATCGGTCATCGAGGTTTTAAGGCGTAATCACGTCCTCGACGGACTCTCCGAAACCAACCAGTTCACACTGTTTTAATTCACACGGGTGTCACCATACCCCGAATTTATGATAACTTAACTTTACATTAGTTAACAAAAAGCAATAAAAACAGTATTATAGCGCATTCCTTGTCGCCATTCTTTGATAAAAGCAGGAAAAGCGCGAGGGCTATGATCAATAGCTCTTCTGTGCCCATTTTGAATTTTTCAATATGCAAAGCACCCCTTAACCCCTCGGGCAGCATTTTCCCGAGGGGCAGGGCAGAGCCAAGTGATTCAAACAGTCCGCCCCCGAGCCGCACCTTTCCCATAGCTTCTATCTCTTCGCTTGGATCTGTATTTGCCGCAACACTTTCCTTTACCTCTTCACCGAAGGCACAGCCGCTGTAATCCCTCGGCACCTTCATTCCCTCATCAGTTGGATAATAGTTGCCGGTATACATCATTTCTCCCTCATCATATCTAGGATCTCGGCAATGGTAACAAAGGACTCCACCGCCTTTTTTCGCTCGTCGGATATGTACGGCTTCAGAGCGGACAGCAGCTCCTGCCGCCGTCTTTTCGGCTCTACCGCGCGGCTTATGACGGGTGTCGGGGCATCAATTTTCATTTGCTCCTCGACCGCCGCCGCATTCTCCGCGCCACCGCCCTCGCCGTCCTTTTCGACCAGCCCCTTTATCTCTTCTATAAGCTTTGGATTTTCCATTATCAGACTTATTACTCTTGAGATATCGGTGTCTGCCATAGCCTATCCCTGACCTCTGTTTTTGTACTGATTTATCAGCCGCATCGCGTCCTTTGGACTTATCTGTACGTCCCCGCGCATCAGCGAGCGCATCTTTTCAAGCTCCGCGTGCGACGGCTGATTTTTAGATAGCGTGTATCCGTAATTTTCAGCGATCGCGCATATCTGTTGCCATAACTGTGAATCATCCATGCCGGCAATTTTGGCCAGCATTTCCCGATTGATCTGCATAATCCGTTCTCCTTTTTCAGCTTTCTAAAACCATTATATGCAGCATATCGGCATTTGTGTTCAAATAGGAGTATCCACTTGAAAATTCTGGTTTTTTCCGATTCCCACGGCTCTACGCTCTTTATGCGTAAGGCACTTAATATGCACAAGGATGCCGAGGCGGTGTTTTTCCTCGGTGACGGTCTTGCCGACGTCGATACCCTTGCCTATATGTTCCCGCGCGTAGCGTGGATAGCCGTACGCGGCAACTGTGACTTTAGCCCACTCTTTCGCGGCAGCGAAGCCAACGAGGTCGAGTCTATAACCCTTAACGGCTTTAAGATAGTCGCCACCCACGGCCATCGCTATTACGCAAAGCACGGCACGGGCGCTCTTAAACGTCTTGCAAGGGATGTAGGCGCGGATATCGTCCTCTTCGGCCATACCCACAATCCCTACGAGGAATACGTGTCCGACGACGAGCATCCTTATTATCTCTTTAATCCCGGCTCTGCCTCGGGCTACTCGCCGTCATACGGCGTCATAACGCTTGACAAAGCACCTCTTTTGTCCCACGGCAGATTTATTTAGCACTCGAAAATTCATCAACCTTACGATATACGACCCGTACACAGAAAGGAGCAAAACGTGAGAGAACTTCGCGATGTAATCGCCAAAAATATATGCGACCTGCGTACCGAAGCAAAAATGACGCAGCTCGCCCTCGCCGACGTGCTTAACTACTCCGATAAAGCGATCTCAAAATGGGAGCGCGGTGAGTCCGTGCCCGATATATTTATGCTCAAGCGAATTGCCGACTATTTCGGCGTAAGCGTCGATTACCTGCTTGAGTCCGACCACACCGAAAGCATAGAGAACAAAATAGCACGCCATAAGATCGGCGCGCGCAACCGCTTTGTAATTTCCTTCCTTGCGACTATGCTGGTATGGTTTATCGCCACCTTCGTGTTTGTAAGCATGCTTATCTTCTCCCCCGACCTTCCGCTCCGCCCTTGGCTCATGTTTATATACGCCATTCCCGTGAGTGCCACGGTCGCCCTCGTCTTCAATTCAATATGGGGCAGACATAAGTTAAACTATCTCATAATTTCCATACTTATCTGGTCGGTGCTGCTCTCGATATTTATGACCTTGATCATAATATTCGGTATGAATATATGGCCGGTATTCCTTCTCGGTATACCCGGACAGGCTATAATAATCATCTGGTCGGGGCTTACAAGCAAGGCCAGAATGAATAAGTATATAAAATAAGAAAGGCGGTGAGTGTAAATGACGGGCTCTCCGATGCGCCATCCCCCCATGTGTCCCCCGCGTCCAAAGGGCTTTAAAGCCTTCTTCCCGTATGCTTTCGGTCTTGTAAAGGGCTTCCTCGGTCGCCTTTTCTACATAGTTTCTCTGGTTTGGGAAACAGCGCCGCTGCTCTTTGTCGGCATGGTCGTTCTTTGTATACTCGACGGTGTAATTCCGGTTATCGGATCGTATATAACCAAGGACCTTCTCAACGGCATACAGAGTCTTATCGGTCAAACCTCGTCGGGCGATATCTATACCGATATCTTCGTTACCATGCGACCCGTGTTATTTCTTTTCGTGTTTTTGTTCATTCATCAGTTTATCAGCAAGGTGCTTGCACGCCTTAACGCAATGGTCAATACCGTCGCAGGCGAGCTGGTGGTGAACCACATAAAGCTCAAAATAATCACCAAGGCAAAAACGGTCGATATGCGCTCGTTTGACATCCCCGAGTTTTACGAAAAGCTCGAGAATGCAAACCGTGAGGCAGGTATGCGCCCGATAAATATTCTTAACGCCACCTTCAAGGTAATAAGCGCGATGATAAGTATAGTTTCCTACATCATCGTCCTTATAACCTTAAGCCCCATCGCTCCCGTAGTAATTATACTCGCCGCCGTCCCGGGCGCGCTTGTAAATTACTATTACCGCCGCCGCAATTTCCGTTATATGCGCGTTCACTCCAAGGATCGCCGCGCTATGAACTACTACTCCGACCTTATGGTAAATAAGGACTACGTAAAGGAGATAAAGATACTCGGCCTCTCCGATACCTTTATCGCCAAGTATAAGGTAGTGTTCAAAAAATATTTTGCGGGCCTTAAACGCCTCGTAGTACGCGAAACCCTCTGGCGACTTCTTGTCAGCCTCTTGTTCACCGTCGCGACCTGCGTTCTCTTCGGCTACGTTGCCTACGACGTCGTGTTCGCTGACGGAAATATAGGTGACTATTCACTCTATACCGCCGCGCTCACCTCTGTTGCCAGCTACGTCACCACTCTCGTTGCCGCTACCGCAACCATCTACGAGGGCACGCTCTTTATCGATAATATGATAGAGTTTATGAATGAGAAGCGCACCGTCGTGTCCACCCTTGCCGAGCCCGCGATCCCCGCGCGCGGAGTTCCTCATACGATAGAGTTCCGCAACGTATCGTTCGCATATCCCGGTACTGATAAAAAGGTAATAAACGGACTTAACCTCACTCTCAATTCGGGTGAAAAGGTCGTCCTTGTCGGTCTTAACGGAGCGGGTAAAACTACGCTTATCAAGCTTCTCACCCGTCTTTACGACGTCACCGAGGGCGAGATACTTCTTGACGGCCGCAATATCAAGGAATATTCTCCCGAGGAATATTACGATCTGTTCGGCATAATCTTCCAGGACTTCGGCAAGTATGCCGAAACCGTAGGTGAAAATATACGCTTCGGCGACGTTGACCGCGAGCATACGCCCGAGGCGTTGAAGGCGGCAGCAGTATCAGGCAATGCCGATACCTTTATATCGAGCCTCTCCGACGGCTACGATACCCCCCTTACAAGAATGTTTGAGGAGAACGGTGTTGAGCTTTCGGGCGGCCAGTGGCAGAAGCTTTCGGTTGCCCGCGCCTTCTACAAAAAGTCGGACATCCTCATTCTCGATGAGCCCACCTCGTCCCTTGATGCCATCGCCGAGGAGGAGATATTCAATCAGTTCTCCGAGCTTGCCAAGGGCAAGATCAGTATATTCGTATCCCACCGCCTTTCCAATGCGGTTACCGCAGGCAAGATCGTCGTAATAGGCGGCGGCCGCCTCGTAGAGATGGGTAACCACGAGGAGCTCATGGCACAAAAGGGCGAGTATTACAGACTCTTCTCAACCCAGGCACAGCACTATATTGCCGCCGAGCAATAAAAGCAAAAAAAGCAGATACGTACGGAAAAATCCTATACGTATCTGCTTTTTTTATGCCGCGTTGATGTTAACAGCGCTTTTTTTGAAGAAATGCGATCCCATAATGTCATAGTGGATCTTGTCCGCAAGACCACGAAGGTACGCCTTTGTAAACGGTGAGGTGAGCCCCGCGTCTTCAATAAGCTCCTCGAACGCAAGGTCGCCGCCCTCACGGTCTATAAGATCAAGATATGCCTCAAGTCCCGCGCCCTCTGTCTCGGTCTCGATGTAGTATATCTCGAGCGCTACCGAAACCGATACAGGATATGACTGCACGTAAAAGGGATAGAGCATTATATGAGGGATAAGCACGTGATCAAGGGTGTCGAAGTAATCCGCGTCCATTCCCATATCGTCAGCGGCTCTCTTCATCGCACCGATGAGCGCGTTTTCGCTTATCGCGTCGTATGCTATGTCGTAAGCATAATGCTCAAACAGCGCGTAAAAGCTCTGGAAAAGAAGCACGTCAAACGAGCTTGAGATCTGCGAATACAAAAGATACTTGTATTCCTCGGCGGTTATATCTTCCTTTATTTTAGTGAGCGTGAGATATTCAAGAGCCTGGCTTGATATTTCGGATACGTCAAGCGAGGTCTCGCTGCCGTTGTTTATAAAATAGTCGGCAAAGTGTCCGAACTCGTGCGCCAAGGTCATATAATCTGTGCAATCCCCATTCGTAGAGAGGAAAATATACGGAGCGTCGTAGTCGTCAAGGTAGGTGCAGAACGAGCCGTTAAAGCGGTTCTCGCTCGAATGCTGCACATCGTAAAGACCGAATTGCAGCATATATGAGTATATGTCGAAAAGATCATCGTCCATATCCTCGTACGCGTAGTAGAGGGAGTTGATGAGATCGACCTTGTCAAGCGGACGGCAGCTGTCGTACTGATCAAAATACGGCCAAAGAATGTAATAGCTCACGGCATAATATACCGGCACAACGAACTCTGCTACGTCACCGATAAAGCCGAGCATCTGATCTGCGGTGTACCCGTGCTCCATGGTCTGATATGCGTATTCGGCATAGCTCTTATACTCAAGCTCGTCAGCAATCAGCTTTCTGATCTTCAAAAGCTCAACGAGCATCTGGCGCGACAGCTCGTTTGCGCGCTCTTGATAAAGTCTCGAGCATTCCTCAAGAGCCGTCTTGTAGGTGAGGCTCTCCTCGCCAAACGTTTCGGCATAGAAATCTATTATAGCGTCAACGCTGTCGGTCTTGTTCTTGTAGGTTATCACTACGCTTGAGGTTGAAAGGGAAGAGTACCTGTTCTCAATTGCCGTTTCCTCTTCCATCAGCCTGACAAGCGCATCGGTGTATATTCCGCCGCCGGCATATTTTTCAACAAGCTCGTCGCCAAAATAATCGACCTCGAATTTTGCCGCATGCTCCGATCTCGCCGCCGCAACGTAAAGCTTTTCAATAGTGCTTGAAAAAGAGGGAATATAACCCGAAATATAATCGTATTCATCGCACCAATATGAGCTTCTCTTGTCCTCGGATAAGCGAATGTTTGCATAGCTGTACATCGTTCTGAGGCTTGAGTAGCTCGCTTCAAGCGAGATGACCGCGCCGAGCTGATCTTTATAGGGGATCTCGTTCTTTGCGATAACGTCGGTAACTGATGAGAAATCGGACAGGATCTTGTCGACGTCGGGTCTTGAGTATTCAATTCGGTTGAAATTTATCGTTTTTCTGTCGTACGACTTGACTTCCGGCTTTATGATGCTTTTATCCGGTGCGCCGCCGTCAACTGTCGGCGGTCCGTCGTCGTTTGTCGGCTCTTGCGGTGTGCAGGCCGTAAGTACTGACGTACCGGCCAAAAGCATCGACACCAGCAAAAGCAGGGCGATCAATCTATAATACATAAATTCTCCATCGTAGAAACTGTGGCAGAGCATAATCCGCCATAATAATACACATATATTATACTCAAATATCCGACCGACATCAATAAATAATATTTAAATATAATTTAAAGAGTTTATTAATAACAGGGATAAAAAGCGGTGCAAAACCCACGGAAAATAACGAAAAACGCGCCCTAGTTCACAGAAAGTTAACAAAGTTGGGTAATATAACTATTGCAAAATACACAATTTTAGTATACAATATAATCTGGAAAATAAATAAGTCATGAAATGACTGGAAAAAGGAATAAAAAATGGCAAAGCTTATATATGCCGATAATGCGGCAACCACCCCGGTTTACCCCGAGGTCATAAGCGCGATGGCTCCTGTATTTGAAACGGCTTGGGGCAACCCGTCAAGCCTGCATTCAAAGGGTAGGGAAGCAAAGGCGCTGCTTGATGATGCAAGATCCCGTATAGCCAACGTCCTTGGCTGTGAGGCGGGTGAGATCTATTTTACATCCTGCGGTACAGAGTCTGATAACTGGGCTATCAAAGGCGCGGCAATGAGAATGAAGGCCAAGGGACGTACTCACATAGTTACAAGCGCAATAGAGCACCACGCGGTTCTTAACACCTGCGCTTCTCTTGAAAAGCAGGGCTTTACCGTAACCTACGTCGGCGTTGACGAGGACGGTGTTGTAAAGCTCGACGAGCTTCGCGCGGCAGTAACCGATAAGACCGCCCTTGTTGCGATAATGTACGCAAACAACGAGGTAGGTACTATCGAGCCTATCGCAGAAATTTGCGAGATAGCGCACGAAAAGGGCGCTCTCATGTTTACCGATGCCGTTCAGGCTGTCGGTGCAGTAGACATCAATCTCTCCGAGCTTAAGGTAGATATGCTTTCTCTCTCCGGACACAAGCTCCACGCCCCCAAGGGCATCGGTGTGCTTTATATCCGTAAGGGCGTAGTGATCCCCAACCTCATCGACGGCGGCGGACAGGAAAGACGCAAAAGAGGCGGCACTGAGAACCTGCCCTATATCGTAGGTCTTGCAAAGGCGCTTGAAATTGCGAAGGAAAGGCTTAAAGACCTACCCCGTGTCGCAAAAATGCGCGATAGACTTATCGAAGCGCTTGAAAAAGTACCCTATGCAAAGCTCAACGGACACAGAACAAACAGACTCCCCGGAAACGTTAATATCGGCTTTGAATTCATAGAGGGCGAGAGCCTTCTTCTCTGGCTCGATATTTCGGGCATTTGCGCCTCCACCGGCTCTGCCTGCTCGTCCGCATCTCTTGAGGCATCACACGTGCTTCTTGCTATGGGTGTACCCCATGAAAAAGCACACGGGTCCCTCCGTCTTTCGATTTCTCACGATAATACCGATGAGGAGATCGACTATATCATCGAAACCGTTCCCAAGGTTGTAGAGCGCTTGCGCAATATGAGTCCCCTGTGGGAAGAAGTAGTTAAAAACAGCAAATAATGCAAAGGAAAGTTTACAAATATGCAGTATAGTGAAAAAGTAATGGACCATTTCACCAACCCCAGAAACGTTGGTGAGATCGAGGATGCAAACGGTGTCGGCATGGTCGGTAACGCAAAGTGCGGCGACATCATGAAAATGTATCTTAAAATAGATGAACACGACGTTATAGTAGATTGCAAGTTCAAGACCTTTGGCTGCGGCGCGGCTATCGCAACGTCCTCTATGGCAACCGAGCTTATCAAGGGCAAGACCGTAAAGGAAGCGCTTAAGCTTACCAATGCCGTAGTTGTTGAGGCACTTGAGGGACTTCCTCCCGTAAAGGTGCATTGCTCCGTTCTCGCAGAGGAGGCGGTCAAGACCGCCGTTGCCGACTACTACAACAGAATCGGCAGACCTGTTGATTTTGAGATAGAGCGCTCACATCACGAGGAATAATGAAGATACTTATCGGAATGAGCGGCGGCGTCGACAGCACCTATGCGGCCTTCAGATTGAAGGAGCAGGGGCATACTGTTGAGGGCGCCGTCCTCATTATGCACGAATATACCGACGTCAAGGCGGCAAGGGCGGCTGCAGAGTCGGTCGGTATTCCGCTTTCTGTCATAGACGCCCGCGATGCCTTTAAAAACTGCGTTATACCTAACTTTATAGAGGAATATACTAACGCCAGAACCCCAAACCCTTGCATCGTGTGCAACAGCGACGTAAAGTTCCGACTTTTGTGTGATTTTGCGCGTGAAAACGGCTTCGACGCGATCGCAACAGGGCATTACGCCAATATAATTAAGGTAAAAAACGGTCTTGACGAGCGCTACGCACTTAAACGCGCCGATGACGGAAGAAAGGATCAGACTTATATGCTCTGGCGTCTTTCTCAAGACATTCTCGCTATGCTTATTCTTCCGCTTGGCGATATGACAAAGGATCAGTTGCGTGCCGAGGCGCGCGGTCACAGACTTTCGTCTGCCGATGCCCCCGACAGCCAGGAGATCTGCTTTATCCCCGATGGCGATTACGTAGGATATATCGAGCAGCATACAGGCGCATCAGCTCCCGGTGATTTTCTTGATGACGAGGGCAGGGTGATAGGCAAGCACAGCGGCATAATCAACTATACCGTCGGTCAGCGAAAAGGGCTTGGAATAGCACTTGGCGCACGCGCCTTTGTCAAAAAGATCGAACCCGTAAGCAATAGCGTGACCGTATCTCTTGACCCCCCGACGACAAACACCGTAAGTGTTTCCGCTATGGTGTTTTCGGGTATATCAGAGCCGAATGCGGGCGATAAAATGAACCTTTCGGTAAAGCTCAGATACCAAGCGCCGCCAATAGACTGTACGGCCGAATTTCTCGGAAATGGCAGGGCAAAGCTTCTGCTTTCCACCCCTGCAAGATCCCTGACCCCCGGTCAATCCGCTGTCCTTTACGACGGTGATATACTCGTCGGTGGCGGGTTTATAGACGGTGAATAATGCTTTAAAAAGAGCGCAAAACGGAGAAGAAAACCGTTTTTGCGCTCTTTTTTCTCGTTTTTGAGCAAATTTAATATGTAGAAAAAACCTCTCGTTTTTTGTTTAATATGTACAAAAAGTTTGCCGTATATTGTACAAGTGTCAAATTAGTAAAAATAGGCGTAAAAAGTAACTATAATTTACCTTTTGGAATTAAAGTGCCGAAAAATAGCGAAAATCGGGCGAAAAATGGTGAATTTAAGTTACATCGGCTTTTAAAAAACAAATCACAAAAAAATCTATGTAAACAATAGTTTGCATTATCGCACACAACAACGAAATTCTAATAAATTAGAGCCACTTGAAACCCCTCCCGCGTATATAATAGTTGTATTGACTTTTTTTGGCGATTATGTTATAATTTTTGCAAATAGGCATTCTTATATTTTTTTGTATACTTGTGCTGAAAAAGAATATTTGGAGGAAAACAAATGAAAAAAACATTGTTACAGAAAGTCCTTTGTCTGATTCTTTCTGCGACAACGCTCTTCAGCGTGATTGCGATCACGGTCTCGGCGGCTGACACCGACCGCGGCACTAACCGCGATACCGCTTCCTCACTTGAGGAGATGAAGCAGCTCGTCGGTGTGTCAACCTACGACGAGTATCTCGAAGAGTACGGCCCCGCGGTCGCAAACCCTGACGCAGAGGTCATCAAGGTCGACATCATCAATAGCCTTGTAGCAGGCAGCAGCGCACAGACGCCTGATGCCAGCCAGATTTGCCAGGGCGCAATGGGCGACTATCCTGACAAATGGGCAAACTTTGGTGATGAGAACGGATCAAACTCCGTTTATCTCCCTGCATCCGGCAAGTCCACTTGGACCTTTACGCTTCCCGACGAAGCATCCGGATACTACTACATTAAGTTCACTTATTACAGCTGTGAGACCGGCGAGAGCAGCATAAGCTCGATCGAGCGTAAGCTTCTTATCGACGGCGCCGCTCCCTTCGACGAGTCCAGCTGTGTAACCTTCAACAAGACGTGGGAATTTACCTACATTGATGAAACCGTAAGTGAAACTACCGAAAGTGACTATTACGAAGTTCGTTACGACGATAACTCCGATAACGGTTACCAGAAGATAGTTACCACCGTTAAGAACGGCGTTAAGACCGTTCAGGTGTACACCATCACTGAGGATATCAACGGTAACTCGATGCTTCCTAACGCACAGGCTATTCCTTCTTGGAACACCTACTACTGCCAGGACTCCACCGGTTACTACGAGGGCTTCTTCATGTTCTATCTTCTCAACGGTTCTCACCAGATCACCCTTGAGGCAGAGCGTGAGCCTGTTATCATCAAGTCTATCGAGTTCGTTCCCTACGGCTACGAGAGCGAGGACGATACAGCATCCTCCGAGATCGAGCTCCCCTCTTATGAAGATGTAAAGAAGGAGTACGCTGACAAGGGCTATACCGCTGCAACCAACGGTAACCTTATCAACATCCAGGCAGAGTTCCCCGACTACGTATCCGACTCCTCGGTTTACGCTACCAACGACAACTCTTCCTCCGCTACCTACCCCTCTCACCCCGACTCTCAGGTCTATAACGTAATAGGTGAGAACAGCTATAACACCGTAGGTCAGTGGGCAGCATACAACTTCACCGTAACCGAAACCGGTCTTTACAAGATCAGCATGCGTTACCTTCAGAACACTCTGCAGGGTATGTACATCTGTCGTGCTATAAAGCTTTCCGGCGGCGCTTACGGTCTTAGCGACGGTACTCCCACCGCTCCCTTCCTTGAGGCGTACAACGCACAGTTCAACTACGACAAGGAGTGGCAGTCCGAGTTCGTTGGTGACGGTATCACCGATGCCTTCGAGTTCTACTTTGAAAAGGGCGTACAGTACACCCTCTACCTTGAGTGCTCCCTCGGCTCTCTTAAGAACCTTATCCAGAGAGTTGAGAACGTTCTTTCTTCCGTAAACCAGAGCTACCTTACCATTCTTCAGCTCACAGGTTCGTCTCCCGACGAGTACCGTGACTATCAGTTCTTCTCGATCATTCCCGAGGTTCTTGTAAACCTGATCAATCAGGCTAAGGAGCTTATGAACGTTAAGGAAGAGCTTATCGAGCTCTGCGGAACCAACGGTTCTCACGTAGCTACTCTTGAAACTATCGCTATTCTTCTTAATAAAATGGGACAAAACAACGGTGACGACGTTGCCGCGAATATGTCTAACCTTAAGTCGTACCTCGGTACTCTCGGTACCTGGATCAACGACTCTAAGAAGGGAACTCTTATCGTTGACAGCATCACGATAGCTCCCTCCGATACCGACAGCTCGAAGCTCCCGAAGGCAAAGGCGGGATTCTTCAGCTCCCTTTGGTTCGAAATCAGATCTTTCATATATTCTTTCATCATTGATTACGATGCGATGGGCTTGACCGTTGAGCCTGACGAGGATACCGTATCGGTCGACGTATGGCTTGCGACCGGTCGTGACCAGTCTAACATTTGGCGTACAATGGTCGATGCAAAGAATGGATTTACCGATCAGACCGGCTACGGTGTAAACCTTAAGCTCGTTACCGGCGGTACTCTCCTTCCTTCCATTCTTGCAGGTAAGGGTCCCGACATATATATGGGTCTTGGTTCTTCAGAAGTTATCAACTACGCGATTCGTGACGCCGTAATGAGCATCGGTTGTACCGATGACGACGTTCCCGCTGTTGAAGCATTCCGCAATGACGAATCCAAGAAGGTCTTCAATACAACAAACTACATTTACTTCAATGAAGAAACAGGTGAGTACGAGTACACCTCGGTCAAGGATCCTAACAAGGAGCTCCGCTTCACCTCTAACACCTTCAGAGACGTTGAGGCAGACTACTACGTATCCGCTGCAACCGATACCCTCGAGCTTGGCGGTATAGTATACGGCGTGCCCTCCGAGATGAGCTTCGCGATGATGTTCTACCGTATGGAC
>JAZNGE010000005.1:0-53044 GCA_045576315.1 Eubacteriales bacterium
GTCGTGTAACCTGCTTCGGTGCAGGTGGGGTTGGTAACTACTGCATCGTAGCTATGTCCTGTTGCAGCAACAGTTATTGTTTCTCTGCTGAGTTCTGTGCCGCATACGGTACAGTAAACCACTTCATCGTGGCTGCCGTCCTCAGTACAGGTCGGAGCGACTATGTTTTCTTTAACAGTATCGCCCTCAGTATGACCTTGAGCGGTAATAGTTACTTGGGTTCTTGAAATTTCTGCGCCACATACAGTACAGTAAACTACGCTGTCGTAGCTACCGTTTACGGTACAGGTCGCATTAACGGTGTTTTCGGTAACCGCTTCGCCGTTTTTGTGGCCGGTTGCCGGGATCTCGGTTACGTCTGCCTTGTCATCGCAGCGCGAGCAATGGTGAGACTTGCTACCCGCGGTAGTGCAGGTCGCTTCAACGTCTACCGTCCACTCGGTGCTGTAATCGTGACCAAGCTTGTCAATTTTATTGTTAGTTCTGGACAGCTCTGCGCCACAAGTAGTACAGTAAACCACGGCATCGTAGCTGCCGTCCTCGGTACAGGTCGCATTAACGCGGTTTTCTTCAACCGCCGCGCCCTCTTTGTGACCGAGCTTTTCGTCCGTTTTTGTTACACGGGTAAGCTCTTTATTACAAACAGTACAATAAGTTACTTCATCGTGGCTGCCGTCCTCGGTGCAGGTGGGAGCAACAATGTTTTCCTTGACTACCTCGCCCTCGGTGTGTCCGAGTGCATCAACAGTAGTGGTAACTCTTGAAAGCTCCTCACCGCATACGGTACAGTAAACTACGGTGTCGTAGCTACCTTCGTTTTCACAGTCGGGATCTACGTTGTTTTCCTTAACTGCTGTGCCCTCTTTATGTCCAAGAGCTGCGACGTCTTCGGTGTAGCTGTCACCGCAAGCGCAAGTGAAGGTCTTGACGCCCTTCTCGGTGCAGGTAGGCTCGGTGGTAACTACGCCGTCGTCATAATCATGACCCTTTGCAGGAGTTTCGCTATCCTTGTATGTGTCGCCACATACAGAACAAGTATAAGTGGTGTAACCCTTTTCAGTACAGGTGGGGTTGGTAACTACTGCGCTGTAGTTATGTCCGGTTGCGTCAACGGTTATTGTTTCTCTCGAGAGCTCCACATTACATACAGTACAGTAGACTACGTTGTCGTAGCTGCCATCTACCGTGCAGGTGGGAGCCTTGTTGTTTTCAACAACCGCAGTGCCTTCGGTGTGACCCTTCGCAGCAACAACAGTCTGTGCTACTAGAACCTCGCCACAAACCGAGCAATGCTTACCTTCGGTAAGACCGGTTGCGGTACAGGTTGCATCAACCGCCGCATCAACTACCTCGGTATGGCCGAGAGCATCGATAACCTCGGTGTAGCTGTGACCGCACACCGTACAGGTGAGTGTCTTAAGACCTGCCGTTGTACAGGTAGCCGCGGTGGTTATTTCTTCATTATATTTATGACCAAGCGCATCAACTACGGTCTGCTCCACGGTAACGGTGCCGCAAACCGAGCAGTGCTTACCCTCGGTAAGACCGGTTTCTGTACAGGTGGGAGCCTTAGCCGCGTCGATAACTTCGGTATGAGGAATTACTGCTACAGTCTCGGTCTTTGTTCCACCACAAACCGTACAAGTGAAGGTCTTAACGCCCTCGGTAGTACAAGTAGGTTCGGTGGTTACTACGCCTTCGTCGTAGCTATGACCAAGAGCCGCTTTCTCTACATAAGTAGTGTAATCGCAACGAGAACAAGTCTGGTATGCTTCCCAACCGATTTCGGTGCAAGTGGGAGCCTTTGCTTCGTGGTTGATGTAATCGTGACCAAGTGCAGGAACAGTTTCCTGTGCTACGAGAACCTCGTTACATACCGAACAGTGCTTACCTGCGGTAAGACCAGTTTCGGTGCAAGTAGGATCTTTTGCTGCATCAACGACCTCGGTATGTCCTTTAGCCGCAATAGTACCTGTTACTACTTTACCACACACAGCGCATGTAAGCTCCTCTGTGCCAGCCTCAGTACATGTAGGTTCCTTGGTTGTACGCCATTCGCCTGTATGACCAACGGTACAACCGGTATCCGCCGGATCTACACAAATCCATTTGCCTTCGTTAGTGTCATATTGAAGCGCTACAATAGCATCGGAAGAAAGTGTCTCGACGCTGACATAAGAGCCGTCATCGTTTTTCAGCAAAGCGTTTTTAACAGCGATTTCGTGATATGTCGCACCATCTTTTATATATGTAGCCTGATATGTAGTGGTTGCTGTGCCTTTTCTTACGATTACTTTGCCAGTACCACAAATGTCCGCCATAGCAGAACCGGAGGCACCGCATACAACGTATACATATCCCTTACTAGCATCAATAGTTCCGTTAATAACAACTTTTGCATCTGGTAACGATGATTTTATATCATCATATTTGTAGAATATAGACGGATAAAACTCGTTTCTTCCTGTTGAAGTGTTGGGCACTGCGCACAAAGCGTAATCGCCAGAACTACAATAGTTACCCCAAGCATCAATATCGTAAACATAAACGCTTACACCATCTGCCAGAATTCCTTTTGCATTCTCTCCAACAATCAGTTCAGCACCTGGAAGAAGGGCAATACTCTGATTCATAGTTACCGTTCCGCTTACGGCTTCGATCTTCATAAAGCCATTGATAGGCAACTCATATTTTGACGAATCGATTGTCTTTGAGCCGCCCAAAAAAGATAGCTTCATCGATACTTTCAGTGGTTTTATTGTAGCATCACCATACAACTTGAATTCAACCTTGCCTGTATCTTCATTGTAATCACGAGTCATATAACCACTATTCATATTAAACATGCCATTGCTACCTACAAATGGCACATCGGACCCCTGTATACCCGCAAGAGTAATTTCAGCGGTCATAAAAACCTTTTCTATTGCGCCAGCTTCAAGAGTAAGTAACGTTTCAATATTTTGAACAGAATACTGGTTCATAGGAAATACTCGCTGTGCGTTATCTACCATGTCCATAGATGAACTACCGCCACGCCAGTCATTCACCTGGAAATCTTCGTAAAGAGTTCCTCCATTTTTAATGGTAACTGATCCGTCTCCATAAATGAATCCCCAAGCGTACAAGTTACCACCAGAGTTTACGGTGATAGTGCTTCCGGACTTCATATCAATATATCCAAGATCACCAGCCGGAGCGCCACAAAAGTTACCGCCTGCAATTTGCGATCCTGATACACTGATAGCGCCATTTACTATTAGATTTGCGCCACTTGCCATCGTCAGAGTGCAATATGCCTCAACCGTAGGAATAACAAACATATTTGAGTTTGGATCGAAATCCGCCCTTGTCATTTCTGCAGGCTTTGTGGTACAAAGTGTATTTGCATCATCGAACGGAATTAACAACGTTACGCCTGAGGGAATAGTATAATCTCCCGCAGGAAGTGTGCCGTTGTCCTTCAAAACAACAACTTTGCTCGATGCACTTGCTGCAGCAGTTGCTGCGGCATTCAAATCAAAATAAGTATTCGAACCTACACCAAACAGTGCGGTATTAGACGGTATAAATACCGGCTTTATGACTGCTGCCGTCGGAAGTGGCAATGATGTACTCGCTTCATATGAAACGTAACTTTCGGTAGTTTCATTGTACCAACCAAAGAATTTATTTCCCGATGCGGCTGTTGCAACAACCGCATATGTGTCTGCAGCGCCTTTGGTGATTTCTTTTTGTTCGGTTATCTGAGTACCATCTACGGTATACGAACCGCCATCAGCAAGCTTGAACGTATTTGTCACATCACCGGTAGCTGTACTTGTTAACGAAATATCGGTAATAGTAAGAGTAGCTGTAGATGTGCCCTTTGGCGATGTAAGTGTAATGGTAAGTGAACCACCATTTGCAAGGGTTCCTGTATAAGAAGTTCCGGAAATACCGCTAACAGAACCGCCGCCAGATAACGCATAGCTGAATGATAATTCCGCTTCGCTACCAAGATTGTTTGTAAGCGTCAATTGGGTGGTGACTGTTCTGCTTATAAAACTTAGGTATTTATATCCGGTAGCACTACCTGTTATTGTGTTGCCGGATGCAGTCCACAAAGCACTACCGCTTGAGTCAGAAGCATCTGTCCACGACGCAATCAGTCCGTTAACGCTGGTATCTAAATTACCCGCTGCGCTTGCCTCAATCGGTGCAGTCACCGAGATCGGAGAAAACGGCACAAAGGATATTACCAATGCCAGCGTTATTATAAACGCTATGACGCGTTGAAATATATTTTTATTCATTTGTTTTTCCTTTCTATCAAACTTAATTTCATTTGATATTGGCATACTCTCACCGAGGGTATCTCACCTTGGTGAGAATATGCGTTGTGGCTCGATCATCCAAAGGAAAATAAGGGATGACCATTATGAGTCGTTCATTTTTGAATTTGTTTTACCATTCAAGCTCGATCTTGCCGAGTCTCGCTGCGTTGAGAAGCGCAACGTCTGCGGTAGAGATCTTGCCGTCGCCGTTTACGTCAGCGAGAGCCAGCACTATGGTGTCGGTCTCGTCGAGAGAGTCGGTCTCGCCTCTTACGGTTGCGTAAATATCGGATACGTCATTTGTATCGATGCCGCCGTCGCCGTTTACGTCACCGAAGAGCATGATCTTGACCTCGGTTGCACCCTCGGGAATAGCGAAGTTGTACTCTGTAAGAGCTTCGTTAGCCGTGGTCGCGGTCTGGTAAGGATTGATAACAGCCTCAATAACAACGTACTCGCCTGCGGCGTTCTTGCAAACTACCTTACAAGCTATCTCGTTCTTTACGGTAACTACGCTACCGATTATCTCAACGACAGTTGCATTAGCGGTATTCGCAATAATGTTTTCCTTGACGATCGCGGTGGTAAGTCTGCCGTACTCGTCAAAGGCGTAGCTGCCTTGATTGATATTTATGCCGTTTCTGGTGTCCGTGCTACCTATGTCGCCAACCCATTCACTACTATCGTTAACAAGTATGGCGGTTGCGTCATAAATACTCGTCATAAAGTAATAGTATCCGTCAGAGCCCTGAATAAGACCTTTTTTACACTCGGAGCCAAAGAATTCAGTTGTATAAAGAACGCCATTCTTGAACATAGCGATCTTTCCGCTACCAATTGATGCAGGGCCGGTGTAATCCTTTTGGAACACACCCTTATCATCAAAGAGATAGCAACCCGTTGTATTCTTTTCATCGTAGTTGGCAATGTAACTAGCGTAGCCGGTGGTTATAAAGAAGGGGTAGTTCTTGGTTACGTGATAGGTATTGCCGTCATACTCAAACCAACAGCCCTTCTTCCAATCGCCTGCCCATCTGTAACGGTAACCGGACTGACCTGCCGCGGTATCATATACCATCTCGCCACTGGTGAGAATGTAGTTTGTGAATGTGTAGGTGTAATATCTCGAGCCCGAGGCGGGGTCATTCTCGTAAATGTACTCTTTGATCTTGTGTGTACCGTTAAGAGCCTTACCGGTGTCGGGGTGGAAGTAGTAGTTGTTGCCGTCTATCTGCTGCCAGCGTGTCTGCGCAACGCCAAGCACGGCATAATAGAGGTCGCCGTTGAACGTGATGAGTCCTGTTGTACCGTCCTCGCTGACAAGCTTACCGCTCTCGTCAAACTCGTAGAAGCGGTCCTGAGTGGAATCGTGACGGTCGGGAACCAGCTGAATGCCGGTCAAGGGCTCATTGTCCTTATAGTAGTAATAGTCGTTGCCTTCCTCGTGCCAGCCCTGGCGGATCTCATTGTTGATAATGTAAGTATCCGCAAAGTCTATATACTGACCGGAGAAGTGCGCGCCCTTATCGTTGTTGGTTGCGCCGATCTCGTCGTCCTCAGCATCGCTGAAATCGCTACGGCAGTCATCCTCGTGGATGTAAGGATACAGACCGAACTGAGCCTGGTTTTCCGGATCGCAAGCAAAGGAGTAAAGCGAACTTGCAGCAAGGTAGATATCATAGCTTACGTGACCATTGTTAACGATAAGAACCTCGTTGTTATAGTAAGCGGCGGTATCCTTTACGGTTGCCTTGATGCCCGAAAGAATGCAAAGGGGATTAGCCGTTGCGGCATCGATGGGCTTAGACTGGTTTACCCAGTTACATACAAGGGTAAGAACGTTGTTTTCATCAATCTCTACGCTCGTAAGCTTGAAGTAGTCGTTTATTACCTTAAGCTCGGAGATGTCAATATCAAGCTCCTTGCTGAATTCAGCGGTGATAGTTACGTTAGTCTGCGTACATACGCGCTCCGCAAGCTGCAAGAGGTACGTCCACGCGCTTGCACCCGCCTGCTGAGTAGGCAGCATTTCCTTAAGGGGCTCAAGCTGCGGGGGAAAATCTATTGCTGTGATATCGAGAGCAAATGTGTACTCGATCTCGATGGGAGAGTTGGGGTCGGAGATCCTGTAAAGCATATTGTCGGTGGTCTTAGCATTCTCGATCTCGCGGTTCCATGCCAGCTTCTGGTTGCCCTGAGTTGCATTATCAAAATCGAAGGTAGCCTCATCGTCCTTGTACATGTTTACTGTAGCAAATCTGATGATAACATCTTCTCCCAAGGGAATTACACCCATTATCTTTACGGTCCTGACCCCAGTAGCTTCATCACCAATAAACATCATTCCGTCAATTACACCAGCAGTGGATTCAATGTTTTCCGTATCAGCAAACAACACAGCAGCATCCATAAGAGGCGTAAACGCTACGGGATAACCCTGATACCAAACCTTGACCTCAATCTCCTTGGGTACGCCGTAGATAGCAGTAATTCTATCCTCGGCAAAGGTGATATCGTCAGGGATAACTATGTGAATAACCTTGCTACCCTTGACCTCGCCGTTAACGACAAACTCAACGGTTACGTCACCAAGCACGGGAGCCTCCTCGCTCCAAGCGGCGGTGAAAAGACCATCGGGCTCGATGTATCCGAGGTTATTGTCCGAAACTCTCCAATAAGAGCCTGCGGGGATAATAGCTGCGTTACCGGTATTACTTACGCCGGTTACGTTGAACTGCATGGAGGTGCCGGCGGTGATGTATTCATAGTCAGAGGAGATGATCGCGTGGTCAAACGCGGTTGAGGGAGGTGCGGTGGAAATTGCTACGAGAGAGGTAGCAACGCTTCTCTGATAGCCGTCGGAGGGAACGTTAACAAGCTCGATGTTGTCCTTACCTGCGGGCTTGGAAAGATATGTAGTAGATCCGCCACCGTCAAGGTTTACTGCCTCGACACAGCCTGCTTCAAGCATGATCTGCGCGATCTCTTCCATTGCGCCACCTGCCGAACGGGGAAGCTGACGTCCGTCGAGAACCATCATTACTACCTTGCCCTCTGCGGTGATACCGATTGCGGTACGGCTCGCACGGGCGGAGGTGTAGCTTGCGCTCTTGGTTACGTCGATCTTACCGTTTTTAATAAGAACGGAGCCGAACGCTGCGATACCTTCCTTGATCGCATCCTTGTTTGCTTCGTAATCATCCTTAGTACCGATCATCGCGGTACCGTCCTTAAGGATCGCGAAGAAGCCGGGAGCGGTAACGGGATAATACTCAACGCCGTTCATTACGACAAGTCCTGCCGGAGCACCTGATGTGATGTTATAGCCGGCACCGTTGGTAGCTACGATAGCGTTGAAGTTTTCGTACACCTTGTTACCGTTTTCATCGGTCATATTTCTGTAATTCTCAACAAGCGCTGCGGTCTGGTTCATAACGCTCTGCATTCCTATGTTAGAGCCGACGGGCGCTTTGTTATTATTGTAGTTAACAAGAATGTCAACGTCGTCGCGGGTAACGTCTACGGTTGCAACGTAGTAAACGATCTGCTTACCGTCTACGGTCTGCGCGTAGTTGATATCCTGGGTAATACCGGGTGCGAGGATAGAGTGTGTGCTGGAGAAAACGGAGTAGTAGCCGTTTGATGCGGTATTGTCATCAACGGTGCCCTCGATAAGCTTACCCTTTGCCTGACTGTAAATGTAATCAGCCACCGCATAGCAGCAAGCCTGACGGAGTGTATTATAGCTTGAAAGTCCACGGCCGGATTCAAGTATTTTTATCGACACGTCAGAGGAATAGGCATCAAAAATCGCCTTACGTACTGCATCTTTATCGTCCGCAACTGCGAAACGGTTGTTCATAAAGTATACGGTACGGTCAGTATCGTTAAGGTTGGCTGTGAAGTACTTTTCCATAATGGAGCTAAAGATGCCTGCGCCTCTCTCGTACTCGGTGATGATATAGTAAGCATCCATATCACCCCAGAAGTCATCCCAGCCAAACGCGCCGGAAGCATCAACACCGAAGCAATTCTCGCGAATGTAAGCAACCATGCTTTCGAGCGAGCCATCGGTATTTTTGTTGATGTCTTCGATGTTTGCAACGCTGTACTGAAGCAGGTCACAAATATCTCCGGACCAACCGGACAGGTCTGCCGATCCCTTGTTGACGTAAGAGATGTTCATACATCCGAACATATGTCCGAAGTCAACTTTATTACCGTTAGGAAGAGTGAAATCCTCGATAACGATATTTTTAAGGTTCATAGCAGTGGTGCTGTTTTCGGAATCCTTTGCCTTAACGAAGCTTGTAAAGCCTACGATCTCGTAGCCGGCAAGAGTGTTCCAGTTATCGTCCTGATATCTTTCAACGCCGGTACGTATGAAATTAAGCACAAGCTCGCCGGGATCTCTACCGACTGCTTCGGCATACGCATTTGCGTAGTCCTCGAGAACCTTGAGGTTATTCATAAAGTCCTCAAAATTCGTTACGCTTCCGTGCGTGCTTTCCGTTGCGGGCTCTGCCGAGATAGCGATCTCTGCCAAAGCCGTCGAAGGCATTGCACCGAAAACTAATATGGCAGTCAACAAGAATGCCAAAAGTTTTACGGAAACTTTTTTCATCATTTTCTTTTCTCCTTTTCGAGATGGGTTTATATTTTTATATATTAGAACCAATATAATGTTGTTTATATATATTTAGGCTTATATACTATACAATTTCAACAAGCATTTCGTTGGATAATTTTTAAACTAAATAATATTTTTTATTTTATAAGGTTGTAGAACTGCGACATCGCCAAGGAATTGTCGGGAGTGCGAGTTTTCAAATTTTCCTTAATATTATATATCACACACCTATCGCTTAGCACCTCAACGAGCATCTCGTTCAATGATTCCTGGTCGTTTTCACATACCCAGCCGCAATTTCTCGCTGTAACCATTTCATCACTCGAATTAGTCCTTGTCGTCAACGTCGGAACACCTAATATGTACGCCTCGTCGATAACCATAGGCGCTGCCTCGTGGAAGGACGTCAACAAGAACAGGTCAACGTTTTTCATAAAGCGATACGGATTGCTCTGCTCGCCGTAGAAGGTCACGTGCTCGCCAAGGCCGCGCTCATCTACCATTTGCCTGAGCTCCGACTCCATAACTCCGCTGCCGAGAATGTGCAGCTTGATGGGAATACCCTTTTTCAAAGCAGCCTCGGCCGCTACTATCGCGCGGTCGATTCCCTTTCTCGGGGAGAGTCTGGCAGCGCAAAGCACGTTTATGTAATTTGAATCGTACTCAACCGTATTCTCGTCCGCCAGCTGCTGTATTTCCTCTATATTATTGCAATTTCTGACAGTCATGGTCTTATACGCCAGCTGCGGATTTAGAGTCTCAAACACACCTCTGCATCCGTCAGAGCAAGGAGCGATAACGTCAAATCTTGCCATCATATCATTATTCATTTTGTGATTTGCGCCGCATTTGTCGTAATCGTCGTGTAAAAACGTGATCTTTTTCTTTGCGTCTATGCGGTGCAAAACGAAGTCCTGGACTCCACCGAAGAAGGTTTTTTTCTTCGCGTTATGCAAAAATGCTATCGCAAAATCATAGCTCTCGGGCAGCTTTCTTTGACTCGGCAAGATAAACTTCATAGCCGCGCCCCTGCCAAACGTACGGCAAACAGCGGCAAGAAAGCCTCTTTTGAATCTGTCGATTCCCCTCATCTCGCCCTGGCTTACACCAAGGTATCTGAAAAGGCTGCGGGTGACTATGCATTTAACACTCGGCGGTATTCTGTCCATGTAATCACCGACAGGGCTGAACAACACCAAGGTAACCTCGATATCCTTGTCTTTGTCAAGTTCCCACAGCAGATTGCACAGGCTTTTCTGCACACCGCCAACCTTCATGTTATTGTTTACAATAATTATTTTTTTCATTTGTTGATCTGAAACGGCTTCATCCTCTTACCGTTTCGTACTCCGTGATAGATCAGGCGCACCCTTTTTAACGCGCCAATATTGGTTTCGCGCTTGAAACGGATACCAAAATACAGTGCCGCTATATAAGCGCTTTTCGGAAACAAATGCCGAAGAAGCACTCCCTTATCGTAAAAATACTTCTCGTTGTGTCCAACAAACCAGCTGGACGTATCCTTGCAGCACGTACCAAGGGTGTAGCTGTAAGAATACACACGCATCCCACTATCAAAGCAGGCTTTAAGAAAAAGGCTGTCCTCACCCGCGCTGAATTCGCATCCGCCGCCGAAGCATTGGTTGAAGGTTATATTGCTATTCAAGAGAGCCTTGCGGCGCACCGCTATTCTGTACGTGCCGAAGCGCATTGAATTCCAAACGCGCAATCTGCGAGTCGGACAGGTGCGTTTTTCGACTACCTTGCCCCCTTTTACCATATCCATACCGAATACTATTACATCGGCCTCCGGAAGCTCTTTAAAGGCGTTTAAAACGCCGGCGGGCATATCGTCGTTATATACTACGTCGTCGTCAGCGAAAAGAAGGATTTCAGCGGTCGCTGCCATAAGCGCGATGTTTCTGTTAAGTCCTACTCCGCGAGTGGCGGTAATGATCATTTTCGCATCACCGTAGTCGGATCTTGCGTTCAGTATCTCTTCCCTGTCGGCTTGATTGGCGATCACGGCATCACACCGTATATTCATCTTTTCAACAATCGACAAATCCTCTCGGTGCATAGTTGCAACCAAGACCTGAAGATCCATCATTTGCTGATCACCAACCTTTCTTACGTAATTTTTTAAGCTTTCACATTAGCGTATACTATGCGACAAAACGTCGAATTCCACATCCTTATATCTATCGATATACATCTCGTACGAGTTATCGAGATCGACCAGCACGGCATGCTGCTTTATCGCCCGCTCTTCAGGGGGAGGCAGACGCATATAATCGCCGTAGAGGATCTTCAAAAGGCTGTCGTAGCTTTCGGATATAGGATACGTTCCCCCCTCAAAAACCGCACTCTGCGTTTTCGAGATAAACTCTCTCGGATACACGTTTTTCGCATACTTTGATGCCGAGCTGAAGAAGCTATGGACAAGAGAGCTGTCATCGCGCCCCTTTGTAGCATACCGCCAAAACGGCTTTAAGGGCAACAGCTTACACAATCCGATAAATATCTTCTTTTTGGCGCTGTGCGTTATATATCCCTTCGCATCGAGCGCCTTTGCGATAACGACCTTTGATGCGGCAAACTGCATCCTTCTTCCAAGCTCCGTTTTAGCTGCGTTATCACACGGAAATATATCTATATACACGCCCTGATGGAGCTTTGGATCTTTGGGATGATGCTTCTCAATGCAAGTAGTATTATTGAGCCTGAGCTTTGAGAAAAACATCGGCCAATGATCTGAAAATTCTTTTTGCAGATAGAATTTTTCATTGTCAAGAAGGCTTCCCGCCTCATCAAGAAAGCGCTGATAATCCTTCCTGAGCATAATAACGTCCAAATCATCATCCCATGGAATGAATCCTTGGTGTCTTACCGCGCCAAGCATAGATCCCGCATAAAGCACATACGGTATTTCAAGAGCGCGGCACACACGGTCAAATTCTTGCAGAATTACAAGCATTGCCGCCTTGTGCTGCTCAAGGCTTGCGCTTTGTGGCATATCGCCAATATCATAACTGTTTTGCATTGTTGTTTTTATATTTCCTTATTCCCAAAAGCGCGTATTTCGTGATGCTCTTTACACTTTTGGGTATGGACAATTTCAAATATTTGCGGTAAACGCGCCATCTGTTGAGCGCGCTTCGCGTCTTTTTCGATGATCTGCCGCTGTCAAGCAATCTGTACGCGGCAAGCGGCTCTATTACACCTCTTGCGACATATCCATCACGCAAAAGATGCAGCCAAAGCACCAGATCCTCGTGATAATAATCCGCATTGAAACGGTATTTATCAATTATTTCTCTCGAAAGCAAGGCTGTTGAGCAGCTTATTTCGGATACGTAAAGGCAACGCTCAAAGTCTGTGGATTCGGAAACCATAAACTCGTCACAGACCTCGCTTCCGCTCTCATCGATCATCTTATAAGAGCAGTATATTATGTCGGCGCCGGTCTGTTGCGCAAGAGCCAGCTGACACTCCAGCTTATCCGAAAACCATATATCATCGCTGTCAAGCAAAGCTACGTACTGACCTCGACACAGATCGAAGCCGCGGTTTCTTGTGTTGGCGACACCCATGTTTTTTTCGTTTCGCAAGAGCCTTATTCTGCTATCGCGGTTTACAAAGTCTTCTATTATAGAGCAGGTAGAGTCCGCCGAGCCGTCATCAATAACCAAAAGCTCCCAATCCGTATACGTCTGTGCAATAACCGATTGGATAGTCTCTTTTATAAAACGCTCTGCATTATATGCAGGCATTATTACCGACACGGTAGGCGATTTGATGTTATCTGCTTCTTTTTTCATATCTGCGGTATTTACCTTTTCTGATTTTTAAAGGCTGCTTGTAATCTGCGTTTGAAATAAACGCTATACCCATGCAAATGTACATAGGCATCAAAAAGAACTCGTCAAAGAACAGCATATCAAGCGCCATCCACGGTCCCATCGTTCCCACCAGAATGATAGACACCTGAGCGAACGATGTGCGTTTAATATCGGTTTTGGTAAGATAAATGCGTACACAGCAAGCCATCCATATCAAAAGGAGTATGAAACCTATAATACCAAACTGATATATGCCCTGGATAACGGTGTTGTGCGCACTCATAGCCGTCTGAGTAATATCCGTACCACCGTTTCCGAAAATAAGCAAAACGGTATCATTTTTGAATAGGTTATAAAACCATTCCCAAATTTCAGTTCGACCCGTGGTGAAATCGGATAAGTTGTTACCGCCGGCGAAGCGGTAGATCATCATATCAAACAACTTGGTAAATGCGGTCGACGAAAGCAGGAAGACCGCTCCCGTAACGAATGTCAGAAGCAACAAAAGCTTAAGCGACATCTTGCCTCTTTGGAACATAAGCTCCAGCAAGAAAAGGGCCAAAAGACATATAACTACAAGGAAAAACGTCTTCGAAACGGCCAAGAATCCACAATAAATAAGCGCCATGGCCATCAAAACGAGCTTTATCATTCGAGCTTTGCTTTTGTTGGTCAATAGCAAGACGAGTACCCCGGCCAAAGCAGAAGAAATATGCACCGAATAGAAGTTAGGGTCGCCGTAATATCCGGCGTGTCTTACGACACCGAGAAGCTCGAAGTTTCTTATATATCGCGCAATAGTCTGGAACCTCAAAAGATAGAGCGAGGAAAGCGCAGCTACTACGATTCCAAGCGTAAAAGCGAAGGTGAGCCAGTAAAAATCGTATTTCTTACCAAGCTCATTTGCTACAAACGGTGTGAGCATAAGTGAAAAGGCAAACAGCAAATAGCTATTGTCAAGCTCGTATCCGTATATAGTTTTTACGATCAAGCTGCCCGCAATCAAAATGATCGCAGGAGCAACATAGATCAGGCTTATTTTTTGCCGTCCGAGAAACATACATATCGTATACACGAGCAGCAGCGCGATAGTGTAGAACGAGATCTGTCCGGGGGCTGTTTTTAAAAGCGCGGCGAATGGCAGGAAAAACATAAGAACCGGGATCGCCATTCCCTTGATCGCTGCCCAACAAACGAGCACCAGAAAACAAGCAAGGCAGGGCCACAAAAGAATACTGTTGCCCAGCGTTTGCGCAAGCAAAAGCCATGCCGTTTCAAGCATACACGCAAGCAAAACCAGCGTTCTCAATCGAATTTTTAACATAATTCAGAACTCCTCATTTTGCTCCCTCGCGATTAAACACGACCTTTATCGTCTGGAAAATTATTTTTATATCCAACCACATCGAGCGTGTCTTTATGTACTCAACGTCATAAGCGACCTTCTCCTCGGGCTTAAGGTAGTAACCGCCCTTGACCTGAGCATAGCCGGTAAGTCCCGGCTTTACCTTCAAACGCTCGCTGAAGCCGTGAATATACTGCTCGAATTTGTTGTAAAAGATCTCGCGCTCGGGTCTTGGACCTACGAGGCTCATCTCGCCTTTCAAGATGCACCAAAACTGAGGGAGCTCGTCAAGGCGGGTTCTGCGTAATGTGCGTCCGAGCTTAGTGATTCGGGGGTCGGAGTCACCGTTAGACCACTGCGCACCGTTTTCCTCCGCATCCATACGCATAGTGCGGAATTTGATAACGTCTATCTTAGCGCCGTTAAGACCGAGGCGCTCCTGATGATAAAACACCGTTCCCCTTGAGGAACACTTTACAAGTATGGCGATGACCGCCATCGGAATTGCGAGAACTATCAGCGCAAGTATAGAAAACACTATATCAAACGCCCGCTTAAAGAAAGAATAGGCCGGTTTCTTATCAACCTCACCGAGATCTTCTACGTAAAATTCCTCTTGAACTTCGTAAGGCAGGATCACCTTTGCATCTTGCTCAACGCACTCACCCTGCTTTGTAATCATCGGTATCGTCACCCCTTTCTCAACGTAATAAATTTGAAAGCTCATTGCCGTTTATGTAGCATTTGCGTAACATTCGCGTAACAAATGGCTAATATATATTATATATTATTGCAACATTATATCACAAAAAAATCGCTTTTTCAACACTTTTTAATAAAAAATAATATAATTAATAATTTAGGCAGAATTTTACAGCAGGTTTTTGGCCCTTAAAAACCCGTCTCAAAAAGACAAAAAACGACGGAAAGAACGGCTGAAATTGCAAATGCTAATCTTCGGCGTCATCAGAAAAGCCTTGAAGCTCACGCCGACCGAAAACCGTTCTGATCATGCATTTGAAACGTGAATTTGTATGCTTTTATTTACATTTTACGCTCCACTTTGCCAAAAAACATTACACGGGGTGGCACTTTTTTATCAAAAATGCTTTTTCAAAATTGCACACAGAAAAACAAAAAAGCCGTTATCTTGGAGCACCGTGGCAGCCAAGGTAACGGCTTATTCGTTTTTTATCTTTTTCGGGTAATCAAAAAGGGAAAAAAGGCGTCAGGTCACTCTCCGATCCTCTCCATAACTTTTTTGGACTTTTTTGTTTGCTCACCGAGCATACCTATTAACTTCAAATAAAAGCTCTTGACGTCGGAATCGTTAAGTAAATATCGCACGGGGTGGCGGTTAAGGGCTATATCGAGGAGTTTATCGATCTCGCACTCCGTCCAATCGTCTATTTCGGTCAGCACCTGCATTATCGCATGGGTGGTGGCAAAATTGCGGCTTTCATCGAGCGAATTTATGAGCTTTTGACGCTTTTGCTCGCGCTCGGTGGTAGTCATCGGCACCTCTTCACAGTCGCGCTCCTTTACGCAGGCAAAATGCCTTTCCTCGAGCACTTCGTTTGCTGCCGTCCTTGCGATTATCGCCTTTACAAGACTGTCAAGCTCCGAGCCCTCTGTATAATCGGTGGGCGCGAAGTATTTTATGCGGTTATCGGCAAGCATTTTGAATACCTTTGACTTATCGTCCGTAGAATTGTTGTATACTCCGATAGAGTGTCCGCCACGCAAATTTACGAGCTTCATACACGGAATATCGGTCGCGCTGTCACCGATATAAACGATGTTTCTGAACGGCACACGAATGTCCTGTGGATCAAAAAAATCATTAACGCCTGCGTCATTTACGTCCAAAACGCCCTTTTCGATGCGGAAGAGGAACTGCGTTTTGTTGGTGTAGTTGATAGCCTGTGCGGGCCACACGGCAACGCCGCTCTTGTCAAACATAAACGAGCTTGCGTATATCTTTTCGAACGCACCGGCCTTTGCGATCGACGTGCCCTCTATCATTTCCTTAAGCCCGGACGAAATGATATAATGCTCTACTATCACTCCGTGATCGGCTCCGTATTTTCTTATGCGCTCAAACCACTCTTCAACTCCGGGAAAGAGAGATACCTTTGAGCCGTATTCCGCAAGCGCCTTTTTGGTAAAAACGATCCTACCGTGAGCAGCCTCGACCATCTTGTACATATACGCGAGGTTGCTGTCCATTTCGTTTTCCTCTGCGAGCTTGTTAGACTCCGCCCAGAATTCCTGAACGTCGCCGCCGTAAACCGTTTGTATATATCCCTGCGCCTGCATATCGTCCGGCGACAAGGTCTTGTCGAAATCGTAGCATATAGCAAGAACGGGGCTTTTTTCCTTGCTTTTTCTTGTAATTGACATATTGCACCTCTATTTACATTTTTTGTTTTAGTATAACATGTTTTGAGCGCGATATCAACCACAAATGGAAAAAAGCATTTCCGACAGCATAGCCGTCTTGTCGTATGCGCGATACATCAAATCGTAAAGCCCCTTTATGAAAACCCGTCTTTCAGCCTCGTCAAAGCCGATAAGCTCGCTCGGGAATTCCTTTACCGTGGCGGTATCGTATATGCGCTTTACCAGCCTTATATGAGGCATAGCGGCCTTGACGGTGCAGATCGGTACACCTCCCCCTCGTATATCGTCAATACAATGCCATACGGCAACGTACCGATCGCGGAAGGGATCGCCGTAGTTCTTGACAGTACCGTCCTTAAAGGTCGCTATTATATCCGTCCCCTCGCTTTGCGAGTATCTTACCTCCGCGTTTTCAAACAGATACAAGAACTCGGGGTCCTTGCGTTTTTCTGCCGCGTGAGATGCGATAAGATACATCGGCACGCCCTTTGCCGTCATTTTGACCGAGCAGGTGTCAAAGGTTTCAATATCGTTTGCGCGGTAGCACTCAACGCTGAGCTGTTCGGCATCGGCACACTCGTCCATACCCTCGCCAACAAGAAAGAGCATATTGTGCAAAAAGTGCGCGCAAGCGTTTGAAGCGATTGAGTCAAGGATAGTTATGCCGTCCTTGGCTATCCTGCCGTTCCAGCCGCGCTCCTTGGAGTAATAAGAAAGTCCTCTCGGCCAGCTCGTCGCTGTTTTGAATGAAATCGGCTTGCCAAGCACACCCGACAAAATATCAGCCTTCAGATCGCGCATAGCCTCTATAAACGACCATTGGAAGCCTATGGCTATCCATTTGCCGTATTTTTCCTCGGCGCGCATCATCTCTTCGGCTTCTTCAAGTGTCGGGGCGATAGGCTTCTCACAAAGAACGTAAGAGCCGTGGGAGAGCGCGTATATGCTTTGCTCGCGGTGTAAAAACGGCGGAGTGCATATGATCGCAAGATCGGCATTATGCAGACGGTAAAACTCTTCCATCGTGTCGTAGACGGGTATCCCCGCATCCTCGATTGCCTGCTTTTTCGGGCTCGCCAAAAAATACGGGTCTACCGCACCCTCAAAGACTACCGAGGGATCGGTGCAGTTAAGCAAGGACGTGACGTAACCCGCGCCGTAACCGCCTACTCCAACCAACAATATCTTCATATCATCAATCCTCTATCTTTACCTTTTTGCCAAGGTCCGCAGAATCTCTCGCGGCAAGTGCGACCCTTGTAAGATAAAAAATCTCTTCTTTCGAAATAGCATCTTTTCCGTCTATAAAATTCTCCAAAAGCTCGGGTGCTTCGGTGGGTGTAATAATCTCACAGCCGTCGGCGTTCATAAGAATTATTATGCCGTCGCGCACCTCGATTACGCCCTTTGTGCCAACGCATCTTATGCGGTCGTCGCCGTGTGTCGCCGCACCGGCAGGACGGTAGTAATCGATATTTACCGATGCGATAACACCGCCCTCCATCTCAAACTGACAGATGGCAGCCATCTCGGGATCTGTGCCAAACGAGGTGGAGTTGACCGAAAGAAAGCGCTTGCCCGTGAAGTTATATATCCAGTCGATAGCGTGTATTCCGACCCACGGTACCGTGCCGCCGTAGAGGGTGCGATCGGAGTACCAAATGGGGCGCGTGCCGTACTTGTAGCTCTTTTGAGCGGTAACCATACGCACCTCGCCTATCGCACCGCCCTTAACAAGCTGCGCGCCGCGGTAAAAGGCGGGGTCGTAACGCAAATAATGCATAGCCGAAAAGCGTATTCCGCTCTCGCATACAGCCGTCTCAACAGCAGCAAGTGCGTCAAGGGACGCCGCCACCGGCTTTTCCGAAAATACGTTGATCCCTCTTTTTGCGCATTCAATAATCACGTCTGAGGTGTGCGCAAAGACGGGAGATGTGACCGCGAGGTCGGGCGCCGTCTTATCAAGCATATCCTTATAATCGGCATAAAAGGGTATCGCGGGATTGAACGACACGGTCATATTTTCGTGTGCGCTTTCGGGCGCAATGCCGCAAAATTCTACGTCTTGTCGCGTTTTTAAGTATACGTATGCCTGTTTTGTGTGCCCACAAGCACCTATAAAGCATATTTTCATATTACTTATTCCCCTTATCGTTTTTCTCTCTTTGCCTTGCAAGCAGGGTTTCAAACCACAATTCAGGGTTGGGCATCGGCGAGATCTTTTCCATATAGGATACATCTCCCCGTGTAAGAGTGCGATTTTGTCTTGGCGAAGTATTAAAATCGGGTTTTCGGTCTATTAGTGCCGACCCGTGTGTTCCTAATTGAGCTGCCGAGCATATCATAGCCGAGAGCGCAGCGCGCTGAGTTAACGCCATATCGTACAGGCAAAACAGCTCTGCCGTCTGTGTTTTATCCTCTATAACGGCTACCTCAAAGAATTTATCGCACAGATCACAAACCTTAACGAACAACTCTTTCATGCCGCTGCTGGTGCGGTCAAAATCCGCAACCATACTCATCTTTGACTGAAATTCCGCCCTTATTTGCGCAATGTTCGACACGCCTATTTTTAACACGGGTGGGGTGTAGGTGGGAATTTTGCATAAAGGCGCGTCCTGAAGCGAGGTTATATGCTCCGCTGCGCGAAGGCTGCCGACCTGGGTTGAATTAAGCGCGCTTCCGCCCGGTCTGTATACACCGAACGTGCCTGCCGCCTCACCTGCCGCGTACAAGCCCGTAACGTCCGTCTGCCAGTTTGCGTCAACCGCAACACCGCCGTTACAGTGCTGCGCGCATACGGAGATCTCGAGCAGCTCATTATAGAGGTCTATACCGTGATCGCGGTATAATTCCACCGCACCGATATTCATTTTTGCAAGGCGTTCAATGGGTGTGCCGAATAGCACGCCAGAGCGTTCAAGGTAGTCGTATGCCTCTTTCGGAAGAGTGTCGAAGCCCTCGTCAAGCCCCTTTGGATTGTGCATAAAATCGAGGTACACGCGCCTGCCGCATTTAAGCTGCTCGGCCACCAAAAGATCGACCCTTGACGAGCCGTCGATCTTGCGTGTATCAAAGGGCCATTGATACCCCTTTAAGAAGATAAGACCGAGCGAGTCCTTGCCGAGTGCGTCATACAAGAATTCGCGCTCAACGCCCTTCTCGTCAACCGAAATATACCTCGGCAAAACCTGCTGGTACGTGCCGGAGAGGTTCCAGCGGAATTTAGTGCTGGCAATACCGTACTGCCACTCTTCCATATTAGAAAGTGCCGCGCCCGCATCGATCGCAAGTCCGGTCGCGCCGTGCTGGCTCTCGGGGTATACGGTATTCTTATAGATTCCGGCAGGGCCGCCTGTACAGAGGATAACGTTACGGCAAGCGACAACGCTTATCTCGCCCGTAACAGTATCCGCCATAGCAACACCGCAAACGGCATTGCACTCCGTGAGGATCTTAATTACCCTCTTTGAATCGATGAGCTCTATTCCCTTTGCGTTTACCGAGGCTTCAAGCGCCTCGGTCATATATTTTGAGGTGAGCGGACCGCACGACGTGGCTCTCGCCCTTGGGTCGTGGTCGGTCTTGTAGCCTGCGTATTCGCCGTATTCGTTGGTCGGAAACGGCACGTTAAGCTCCACAAGGCGCATAAAGCACCGAACCGAATACGCCGCCTCTGTAAGCGCATGCTCACCCATAACTCCGCCGCCCGAATAGAGCGTATCTGCCATTTCACGCACGCTGTCACCGTCCGAGCCGCAAAGCGAGAGCTTGTAATAGGTCTGCTTGTCGCTGCCCGTATTTCTCGACGTGCCCATAAGTCTGCCCTCGGTCACGATGGCAATATCCTTAACTCCAAGGTCGTAAAGCTTGTCAGCTGCGTTGAAGCCGGCACAGCCGCTGCCTATAATGAGTGTGTTATAAGTCTTTTTCATAGCTTTCTTATATGCATTCCTCCGTCGACGGTAATGGACTGTCCCGTAGTGTATCCAAACGTTCCGTCACAAAGCGCGACGACCGCCTTGGCAACGTCGTCGGGAGTGCCCCAGCGACCGAGAGGAACAAGTCCCTCGGCAATCAGCTTATCGTATTTATCCTTTACCGTAGCAGTCATGCCGGTAGCTATGATTCCGGGGCAGATCTCGTTGACGGTAATTCCCTCGCTCGAAAGTCTGTCGGCAAAAAGCTTGGTTATCATCGAAACGCCCGCCTTGGAAATGCAATATTCACCGCGGCTGGTGGAGCTGGTGTAGGCGGAGCAGGATGAGATATTGACTATCGCGCCGCCCTCTTTCTGTTTTATCATTTCATTCGCCACCGCCTGAGTCAAAAAGAGCGTGCCCTTGGTATTGATGCCCATAACGAAATCGTAGCTTTCCTCACTCATTTCGAGAATATCGCGGCGCACCTTGGGCGCAACGCCGGCAACGTTGATAAGCGCGGCAATGTTTCCTTTTTTAAGCGCAAGGTCCACAAGCTCACGCCTGGATCTCTCGGACGAGAGGTCGCCTTTTATGTATTCGAAGTCAAGTCCCGCAAAATCGGCAAGATCAGCACCGTCAACGACGTCCATGCCTACTACATAGTACCCCGTGTCACAAAGTTTGAGGGCAGTTGCCTTTCCGATGCCGCCGAGGACACCCGTAACTATCGCAATTTTCATTGTTCTATCTCCTTATACAAGCCTCTGTAATATTCGTTGAACACCGCGCAGCCCGAAACTCTTTTGTTTCGCATAAGCACCGTGCATTTTGAACAGGCAAGGCAGCATTTTTTGGGGTTAAAATCACCGTTTAGATAATCTCTGTAAAAGGCGGGATACGCAAGCCACATTCTGCCGAATCCGACCAGATCGCATATCCCCTCGCCAAGCTGTCTTTGCGCTTGATCGATAAGGTCGTCGCGGTAATACGAAAGCCCCGAGCCGACCACGGTAAGCGACGGAAACTCATTTTTGATATGTCTCTCGATCACCTCAAAGCGCAAAAGCCCTTCCCTTGCCGTCTCGGGCGGCTGATAAGCGCCGCGCCTGTACGGGCGGTTAACGTGGGGGTTATAATAAGGGTTGCCCACCGTGACGTTGAGTATCTGCAATCCGCGCTTGCAAAGCTCGCCGATAAGCCTTGTCGGCTCGGTAAGGTCGAGCGCGTTTTCCTCAGTCGTGCCAAATCCGTAAGGCTTTCTGACCATGTCGGAAACGCTTAAACGGGAGCTTAGTAGCACCGTCTCGGGTATCACTTCCCTAACCGCCTCCATACAATCAAGATAAAGCCTTGCGCGGTTTTCAAAGCTGCCGCCGTATCTGCCATCTCTTGTGTATGCCGAAAGCAATTCCTGAAACAGATATCCGTGACAGGACTTTACGTCCACGCCGTCAAAGCCTGCCTCTACCGCGAGCCTTGCCGATCTTGCGTAGAGCGCGGGAATGGTATCAAGATACTCGTCGGTAACTATATTTTCGTCACTCACGGGCTTTTTTTCCTCGTAGATCGGATTGCGGTATGCGATCAATGGCACTATGCTCTGTCTGCCCGAGTGAGTCAGCTGCAATATGAATATAGGGTCAATGCCGCACTCCCTTTTCGCCGCCTCTCGCATATCAGACAAAAGCGCCTTATACTGATCAAGATTTTGCTCGGTCAGCATCATCTGCCTGGGGTTCGTCCTTCCCTCCGGGCAGACGGCAGTAGCCTCAAACCATACGACTCCCGCGCCGCTTACGGCAGCTCTCATATATTTCTTTAACGTCAGCTCGCCCGGGCTGCCTTCACCGTTGCAGTCGCAGCCCTCCATAGGCTGCAAAACGACTCGGTTAGGTATCTCCCTTGTTCCTATCTTAATGGATCTTGTGATCATTTTCGCCACACACCTTTCCATGCTTATAGCTCTATTATATATCTCAATAAAAGAAATGTATATTATTTAAGTTGCATAATATATTGCTTTTCTTGCAAAAATGTGCTATACTTTGTCATAAGGACGGTGATTTTTATGAGATATAGCCTATCGGCAGACGAATTCCATATTGAATATAAAGAAAGCAAAATATACCCATCCGTTATCCGCGAGCGGCATTGCCACGCGCAATTTGAAATGATCGCCGTGCTTGACGGGGATGTGACCGTTATGATAGAGGGTCGAGAATACCGCTTGCAAAAAAAGCAGCTTATTATAATTCCGCCGCTGTGCTACCACTCGGTAACCGTTAACGGCGGCGAGATGTATCGGAGAGTAACCACCCTGTTTGACAACGGCGCTATGCCCGATGCCTTACGCCCCGCCTTTACAAGCGCCAACATTCTGATATCCTCATCCGAGCATATCGAAAAGCTTAAAGGCATTTGCCAAAACGAAAGCTCGGCATTTTACGCCCCCTTGGCAAAAAGCCTTATGATACAGATCCTTTACGACAAGCTTGAAGCTAAACGAAGCACCGAGGAAAAGACCGACGAGTTTTTGCAAAAGGCAATTCGTTATATCGACCGAAACATTGACAAAAAGATCAGGCTGTCCGACCTTGCAAAGCACACCTCTCGCTCCGAGTCATCGTTTTGTCACCTGTTTGAAGAGAGAATGCACATCTCGCCAAAGCAGTACATACTGCAAAAAAAGCTTGCCACCGCAAGCAAGCTGATATCCGAGGGCGTGCCGCCGACCGTCGCGGCAATACGGATAGGCTACGATAATTACAGCAACTTTTACCGAATGTACACAAAGCACCTCGGCACAAGCCCGACAAAGCGTTAATACCGCCCCGTGTGAAGTTTTTGCTTTGTATTCAAGCAAAAAAGAGCGCAAGGTGACCGAAATTATACACTAAACGCACATCGAACGCAACGCACGCATTCGCAGTCTGTACTTGACTTAACTGCGGATCTATGCTATAATTTGTGCGGCGTGTTTGAGCATTTAAAAACCTGATAAAACATCTGTAAAGGTAGAGTCAAAATGAAGATCGCATATTTGATAAATTGCCACAAAAATATGAAGCACGTAGCTAGATTAGCTCACCGTCTTCATTCGGAAAACAGTCATATTTTCATTCACGTAGACAAAAAAGCCTCTCAGGAAACATACGAGAGCCTGTTCTCATATACCAAGGATCTGCCCTACTGCTACATATCCAAAACCCGTATTGACGGAAAGCTTGACGATCGCTCTTTGGTTGATATCGTAATGGTATTAATAGCTGATGCAAAACGTATCCAAGAGCAAAACGGTGTTCACTACTCATACTTTTCCAATATGAGCGGTCAGGATTATCCCATCAAACCCACAAAATACATCGAAGACAAATTGCAAGCAAGCTATCCCGATTTGTTTATACATTGCCGTGCAGATGCGGATGCCGAATGCGTTGGCAGAAAATTCAATCGAAACAAGGCTTTGATACGTTATAGAAACTGGGCGCTCAAATGCAACGTGCGCTTAGTCAGAAATTTATTAAAAGGCTTTGGCGTTTTCATGCGAAAGGTTTTAAAGCTGTTTGGACAGACCGCAGGACAACGTGTCAGGAAAAGCGGATGGAAATACTATCAAGGATCTGCATGGTGGGTTTTGCCCGATTGCGTGATCGATGCTATTGAAAAGGAATACTATTCCCCCTCTCGCTTTGCTACCATAATGATCGATGAGTCCACCACTCCTGAGGAAACTTATTTTCAGTCCATGGTCATGCATCTTTTTTTCTCCGACAACGATCACCCGCAAAGCGCAATGAAAATGCAAAATCATATGACTTACGTGGATTTTGGAGATCTGAGCGGCAGACCGACCACATATCATCCTTACATCATTACCTCAAACGAATACGACTGCCTTGCAAATAGCGAATGCTGGTTTGCCAGAAAATTCGACGATACGGTGGATTCCGATATAATCGATAAGATCGACGAAACGCTGCTTTGATCATAACCGACTGCTTTTAAAAGCAAAAAGGTAGAAGCACATAAATGCTTCTACCTTTTTTTATTTGCTTTTGAAGATTATTTCTTATCGAATTTCTCGAGGCTGTCCCATACGCCGAGCATGTACATAATGCCGAGCGCACGGTCGTAAAGACCGTAGCCGGGGCGCACGTTTCCGGGGCCCTCGTCCCAGAGGTGTCTGCCGTGGTCGGGGCGGATATAGCCCTCGAAGCCGCAGTCATGGTATGCCTTGAGGATATCGAGAATGCCGGTATCACCGTCACAATCTCTGTGGCTCGCTTCGGAGAAGTCACCGTTTTCAAAATGCTTTACGTTTCTGATGTGAGCGAAAGCAATTCTGTCGCAATGCTTGCGAACGATGTCTGCCACGTTGTTGTTGGGGTCGGCGTTAAGGCTGCCCGAGCAGAGAGTGAGGCAGTTATATTCGTCGTCAACCATCTTTAAGAAGCGGTCGATGTTAGGCTCGTTTATAAGGAGTCTGGGAAGACCGAAGATATCCCACGGCGGATCGTCCATATGGATAGCCATCTTGATGTCACACTCGCGGCAGGTAGGCATTATCGCCTCAAGGAAATACTTAAGGTTTGCCCAAAGCTTTTCGTGGTCAACGCCCTCGTAAGCCTTAAACAGCTCATCAAGCTTTGCCATTCTTTCAGGCTCCCAGCCGGGGAAAGACATATTGTACTTCTCGGTGAAGTCGAGAATGTACTTTGCCATAGCGTTATAGTCGTCCTGGATCATATTCTTCTCGTAGAAAAGGGCGGTAGAGCCATCGCCTACGGGGTGGAACAGATTAGAACGGGTCCAGTCAAATATAGGCATAAAGTTGTAGCAAATTACCTTTACACCGAACTTTGAAAGGTTTCTTATAGTGGTCTTGTAGTTTTCGATATACTTGTCGCGGGTAGGCAGACCGATCTTGATGTCGTCGTGTACGTTGACCGACTCTACAACATCCATATTGAAGCCGTACTCGTCAAGCTGACGCTTGACCTCGGCGATCTCGCTTTCCTCCCATACCTCGCCGGGCATCTTGTGATGGAGCGCCCAAACGATACCGGTTACACCGGGGATCTGCTTTATGTCTGACAGCTTGATACGGTCATTTCCCTCGCCGTACCAACGGAATGTCATCTGCATTGGCATATAGGTTTCTCCTTTTATTTTAAGTTCTAACACCATTATTTTAGCACATAAAATTGTCTTTGTCTACTGGAATATTATAAAAATTTGACAGAATGTTTTTTCGTGATACAATACAGACGATAAGATAATCTGCGGAGGATACAGAATGGACAACGTAATAATACGGTTGGAAACAAAAAACGACTACCGTGCCGTAGAAAACCTGACCCGCGAGGCATTTTGGAACGTATATAAGCCGGGCGCTGACGAGCATTATTTCGTGCATACGATGCGCACACACCCCGATTTTATTCCCGAGCTTGCATTCGTCTTGGAGCTTGACGGTGAGATAGTCGGCAATATTATGTACACTAAGGCGTGGCTCGAGGACGAGTGCGGCAACCTTTCCCGAAAAGGAAAAGAAGTGGATGCCGAGCCAGGAGGAATTCTATATTTACAGTCATTCATCGGTAGTCAGATAATATCAAAAAATGGCATAAACAAAGCAAAAAAATACATTGTCTTTTATTTTTTGTTATGCTAGAATTTTAGTGCGGTCGTTTTGACCACACTTTTTCTAAGCAAAATAAAAACTTAGAGGACAACCAGATGGAAGAAAACGTGCAGACACCTGCCAAAAGCAACGCCCCAAATGATAAGCCGGAAAAAAACGATGTAGCCGAGGGCAAAAAGGAAAACGGCTGGATAGCCGCGCTGAAATTTCTGCCTTTATTGATCTTCGCGCTTTGTGTGATCGTGTTAAAGCTCGATCTTTTGATCGCAGCACCGATAGCGACCTTTGCGGCAATCGGCGTTTACATGCTCGTCAACCGTTCGGGATTTGAGCATTCGTTTGGCAAGGGTCTTGACTCTGTCAAGAAGATAGCGCTTATCTTCTTTATTTTGATGTTTGCATACGGCGTTGCCGAGTGCTTTATGGCAACCGGTGTCGGCGCAGCACTTATAAATCTCGCGCTCAAAATGGGCGTTACCGCCGCAACGATAGCACCCGTGGCGCTTATAGTTACCTGTCTTCTTTCTATCGCGACAGGCTCGTCGTGGGGCACTTTTGCCGCGTGCGCTCCCATCTTTTTGTGGCTGAACCACCTCACCGGCGGCAACACGATGCTCACCCTTTGCTCTATCGCGGGCGGCTCGTGCTTTGGTGATAATATCGGTATGATCTCGGACGTTACCGTGCTTGCCTGCGGAATGCAGGACGTTAAGATAATTGACAGGTTGAAGCATCAGCTCGTATGGGCATTCGGATGCTTGACAGTCGCACTCGTTGCCGTTACGCTGGTCGGAATCTTTACATACGATCTTCCCTTCACACAGGGTGATGTAGCCGCGGCTATCTCGCAAATTCCCGAAGAGGCAAGAGAAGCTCTGGCACAGGAGCGCCCTGCTGCATTGATACTGCTTGATCAGGTCGAGGCGGGTGTCCCGTTATACATGATCATTCCCCTTATCGTAGTAATCACACTTTCATTTATGAAAATACACACCCTGCTCTGTCTTGGTGCAGGAATGATATCCTCCCTTATCTGCGGTCTTATCGCAGGCACGGTTGACTTCAACACATGGCTAAGCGAGATACTCTACACAGGATTCAGCGGCGCGGGAAGCTGGGTCATCGTAATGATGATCTGGGTGTCGGCATTCGGCGGAATAATGAACGCGATGAACGCCTTTGCCCCGTTGGCAAAGCTCGTTGTCAAGATCTCAAAGAACGTGCGTCAGCTTATGGGCTGGTGCGGCATTCTCTGCCTTGCGGGAAATGCAGCCCTCGCAGACGAGGCGGCGCAGGTCACAACCATATCCCCCATTATCCGCGACATCGTAGAAAAGAACGTTGAATGCACCGACGAAAGCGACGGCTACAAGCTCCGTCTTCGTCTTGCAACCTTCACCTCTACGATGGGAATCTACGGCTCGCAGATGATCCCCTGGCATTGCTTCCCGGTGTTCTTTGCCGGTATTGCTACCGCCGTTTATCCCTTGCAGGTATTTACCCCCGTCGACGTCATTGGACACAACTATTTGAGCTTTATTATAGTAGGCTCGCTGTTGATAATGACCTTTACCGGTCTTGATCGCTTCGTGCCTATGCTTGCCCTGCCCGGTGGTGACCGTGTAAAGCTGAAAAAACAGATCAAACAAACAAAATAAATTAAGCCGATGAGGAAATAAAAACCTCATCGGCATTTTTGTATATTTGACCGCTCACAAGAATACACTTTATAAAAAAGTATTTTGGAGTTGGTTATGAAACGTTCTGTAAGGCTATGGCAGTTTTTCGGCTTCGCTTTTACGTCCCTTGGCGGTACGCTGCTGCATTTCTTATACGATTGGCTTGATCGTGCCGCGTGGATCGCATCATTTTCGGGAGTCAACGAATCCACGTGGGAACATATGAAGCTACTATTCTGGCCTATGTTTATCTATGCGATAATAGAGAGCTTTTTCTTCCGTGAGCGAGAGGATTTCTGGTGCGTCAAGCTGCGCGGAATACTGCTCGGTCTTGTGCTTATACCTCTGATATTTTACACCTACAACGGTGCAATCGGCAAGTCGCCCGACTGGATAAATATCGCAATATTCTTTATTTCAGCGGCTGCCTCATATATTTATGAAACTCGATTGTTCAATAAAAAATCCGCGCGTTGCCACTCGGGCAGGGCGGCTCTTGCGGTGCTTTGCGGCATCGCTCTGCTCTTTGTGATCTTCACCTTTGCGACACCCGAAATCAATCTTTTTAAAGATCCGTTGACTAGCACCTACGGGATATAAAAAGCCGATGGGGTTAACTCCTCATCGGCTTTTACTCTCTTCAAAACCAGCGCTCCACGCCGAATCATACGGCAGGACGATAACTCTACCGGTACGCATATTTAACCTCCGGTTTCTACCGTCTTTACAAGCTCGTCAAGGTCCTTGCGCTTCTTTTGGCGAAGCTTGTCACCCTCCTTGGCATATCCAATTGTGATCACAAGACGTACAGGTGCATCAAGGTCGCAGATCTCGCGTATTTTGGCATCGTCAAGCCAACCGAGAATACAGCTGCCGAGTCCCTGCGCGCACGCCTCGGCGGTGATGTACGCCGCCACGATACCTATATCGATAGAACGGTAGTCGTTTTTCTTGACCTTTGCGCCGAGTGCCGCCGTTGCAACGTACGGCTGCTCGGATATCACTATCAGCACGGGCGCATCGGTGGCAAACTTGTTCATTCCCATACCCTGCGTAGCCTTCGCGACGGCTGTCGCAGCTTCACCGCGGCAAACGGTGATAAAATACGGCTGACCGTTGCACGCCGAGGGCGCGAGCCTTGCCGACTCTAAAATTCTGTCAAGCTTCTCCTGCTCGACCTCTCTTGTGGGGTCGTAGCTTCTACAAGACTGTCTGTTTTCTGCAATCTCGGTGAAATTCATATCTTTATTCCTTTTTTATTTTTACTTGTCGCGGCGGGCGGCTTTTCTTTTTTTAGCCGAACCCATCGGGATCAAGAGTCGAACGTGCAAAACTCTATTATATCGTAGCGCACAGTTTCGTACGTAAAGTCGTTGAGAATTTCGTGCCTTGCGCCTTTGTAAATCTTGCACGATACGTCTCTGCCCTGCCCTTTGAGCTTTGCTTCAACCTCTTTTACGCCCTTGCCGTAGTTTCCTACCGGGTCGTCCTCGCCGGATACGAGAAGTATGGGCAATGACACAGGGACCGTGCGATACCACTCGGCTGAATTTGTGTACTTTATCAGCCTTATAAGGTCACCCATCGCGCTGACGGTGAACTTGAACGTGCAATACGGATCGGCATAATATGCCCGTCTGACCGACTCGTCGTTAGTCAGCCAAAGCTTAGAGTCGTCGGGGTTATTGCCGCCGAATTTCTTGTTATAGCTGCCAAAGGCTATATCGTCTATAAGCTTTGAAGTATGCTTGTCGCCCTTGAACAGCTTGATCAACTCGATCAAGGCAAGTCCGATATCTGCGGCAGGATTTTTGCCGCCTGTGCCCATAATTATAAGACGGTCGGGCTGTAAAAATCTCGCGGCGGCAAGTCGCGCGACAAACGAGCCCATGCTGTGACCCATAAGGTAAAGCGGCATATTCTCGCCGCCGAACTCGGCACGGACAGCATCAGAATACACTTTGACGTCCTTGGCAAGCAGCTCCCAGCCCTTTTCCTTTGCTATATAGCCAAGCTCGGAGTCGTCGTTGACCGTAGTGCCGTGACCGAGGTGATCGTAGCCGAAGCTTATAAAGCCGCGCTCCGCCATATCCGAAAGGAAACGATCGTATCTGGCAATATGCTCGGTCATGCCGTGGACCGCGTGAAAGAGGCCGCGCACCTCACCCTCGGGCAGATATACGACACCCGAGAGATTGTGAATACCGTCACTTGACGGAACGCGAAAGATCCTTTTTTCAAACATAGCTTATTCCTCGCTTTCGCTGAATTTTCTGCACGCGGCTACTGCTCTGTGCCAGCCGCAAAGGCGCGCCTTGCGCTCCGTATCGTCCATGATCGGCTCAAAGCTTCTGTCGGTTGTCAAAAGTCCTTTAAGCTCTTTTCTGTCAGCAAAGAAGCCGACGGCAAGTCCCGCAAGGAATGCCGCGCCCAAGGCGGTTGCCTCGGGGTTTGACGAGGCGGAAACGGTAATATTGGAAAAATCGCTTTGCATCTGCATAAGAAGGGCGTTTGCCGACGCGCCGCCGTCCACCTTAAGAAGTGATATATTATTGCCGCCGGGCATAAGGGCGATATCCGCATTCATAGCGGCGATAACGTCCTCGGTCTGATAGGCTATTGATTCAAGCGCGGCGCGGATAATATGGTTTTTGCCCGTGCCGGCAGTAAGGCCGAGTATAGTTCCGCGGGCGTGCATATCCCACACGGGAGCGCCGAGTCCGGAAAACGCGGGAACGAGGTATACCCCTCCGCTATCCTTGACCTTACGGGCAAAATACTCGCTGTCCGATGCCTCGTGAATAAGCTTCATCTCATCGCGCAGCCAACGGATGACCGCACCGCCGACAAACACGCTGCCTTCAAGCGCGTACTCGATAGGACGGCCCTTTTCGCCTGCGGCGACAGTCGTGAGAAGTCCGTGTCTGCTCTCTATGGCATTCTCGCCCGTATGAGCGAGCAAAAAGCAGCCCGTGCCGTAGGTGTTTTTCGCCTCACCGGCATCAAAGCAGGTCTGTCCGAACAAAGCCGACTGCTGATCTCCCGCAATTCCGCCGACGGTAAGCTCCGCGCCCATACATTCAAATTTTCCGTATATTTCGCTGCTGCTCTTTATTTCAGGCAGCATTTTTTCGGGTATGCCGAATAAGTCGAGCAAGGTCTTATCCCACTTTCCCGTGTGTATGTTGCAAAGCATCGTTCGAGAGGCGTTGGTGCGATCGGTGACAAAGGTCTCGCCGTCTGTCAGCTTCCATATAAGCCAGGTGTCGACAGTACCCGCGAGAAGCTCGCCTGCCTCTGCCTTTTCTCTTGCCCCCTCTACGTTGTCAAGTATCCATTTTATCTTCGTGCCGCTGAAATAGGGATCTATACGCAAGCCCGTAGTCTTGCGGATATATTCGCCGTGTCCTGCCGCTTCAAGCTGCTTGCACATAGCGGCCGTGCGCCTGCATTGCCACACTATCGCGTTGTAGATGGGGCGGCCTGTGGCTTTATCCCAAATAATTACGGTTTCTCTTTGATTGGTGATGCCGACCGCGGCGATCTCATCCGCGGATATACCGCTCTTTGCGATACACTCGGTCATTGCGGAATACTGGTTGGCGTAAATTTCCATAGGATCCTGCTCAACCCAGCCGGGCTGCGGATATATCTGTGCTATCTCGTGCTGCGCCATGGAAATTATGTTAGCCCTTTTGTCAAACAAGATCGCGCGTGCGCTTGTAGTGCCCTCATCAAGTGCAAGAACGTATTTTTTCATTTCGATCTCCTTTTTATTTTATTGCCTTTACGGTATACGTCGCTCCCCAGCTGCCGAGTATCTCACAGCTTGAAAATCCCGCGGCGGTAAGCGCCTCTATTTCGTGCGCCACAGTGAGCGGTGTATCGTAATGGTAAAACTCGCTATCGGTAATACCCTGTGCCGTTTTCATTGCACAAAGATCCTCGCGGTGCTTTCTCTCCTCTTCATCGCTTGATGCGAAATAATCGGTCAGTATGAAGTATCCACCGTCGCATAGCGCCCGAAAAAGCTTGGTGTAAAGCGGTATCTTTTCTTCCTTTGTAAAGTGGTGCAGGCTCTCGACCGATACGGCGGCATCAAAGACCGATTCGCCAAACGGTAAATCAAAATACGAGCCGCAAACGGCAGATATGCTTTTGTCTTTGAATTTTTGCCCGAGTGCCGCGAGCATTCCCTCGGACAAATCGATAGCCGTAACGCGAGCCGATGGCGAAAGCGGATAGTAGAACTCAAGCTCAAGTCCCGTACCGCATCCGAGGTCCAGTATTCGAGCGCCGTCAGCCGTGGGAAGCATTTGTGCCGTGAAGGCGTAAAACTCCCTTGCCGACTCGATCTCGTTCAGCATATGCGCATCGTATCCGTCAAGTCTGCGCTCAAAAAAGTCACTCATTCTCTCAAGCATAAATATACCTCTTTAAGTAGTGGAATTCATCGACTCCACGGTTTCAAAGGATTTGGCGGTCATTTCCACCCACGCGGGTCTAAAACCGCTTTTTATCGCGTTACGCACGGATTTGATATTGCACCACGCGGCGCAATAAAACGGCACCTTGCCGCGATTCAATATCTCGATCGCAAGATGGCTGGTCAGCGCCGAGGCTATACCCTGCCTGCGATAATCAGGCAAAACGTCAATACCTATCTGCCACATATCCTCACAATCGGCAGAAGAGGCTGCAAGACCGACGAGCCTATCGCCGTCATACGCCCCCACGCCAAGCACGTCAAGATGCTTGCGCTTCTTGCAAAGCGCGTTTGACCATTCGGGCAGATAAAGCTCGGAAAAATCCGACTGCGTAAGAACGCGAAGCTCGTATTTGCAATCAAGTGCGCGAAGCACGCAAAGGTCGGGTAAAAAATACTCCGCCATAAAGCAAATCCTCTGACCGAAAGGCGCGATAGCATCGTTTAAAACGTGCATATTCGGGGTTTCAAATGCGTGCTCCTGTGGGTAAGTATTGATGTATTTTTGAGCTATATCCTGCAATTCGCGTGACACGGATGCCACTATATTGTTTCCGTACGAAACAAGCTGACAGGAAAACGGCAGCGACAGGTACGCGCGCGCCCCATCGCTTTCGTAGGAGATCACGACCACGTTTTCACCCTTTGAAAAGTCATCGGGTGATGCACACAAATCACGCGCGGATTGCTCCATAGCTATTCTCAAAATATCCTTATTCGTCATCTTTTATTTGCTTTCGTCTTTGTTTTTTTGGCGTTTTAAGCACCTGCTTGATTATCCAGAGCTGCGCCCCTTTAGGCAGAGCGTTAAGAAGTAGCAAAAGAGGGTTACGGTTTATGCTGTATGCGAACACGGGGGCGCGTTTTTTGAGTATACGTGTCACCTTTTTCGCGACCTTATCGGGCTTTATGTTCCTAGCCTCTACCCTATCGACTATCGCCTTAAAGCGAGCGGCGTTGCAGGTATAAAGCTCGGTTGTGTCGCAAAAACGGTCGAGTGCCGCGGTGGAAACACCAAGCATACCCGTGCTGACAGCACCCGCGCGGATAACGCTGACGTAGATGCCGTTAAGCTGCAGCTCCATTCTGAGCGAATAGGCATACTTATCGAGTGCCGCCTTTGTCACGGCGTATATACCCGTAAACGGCAAGGGATCGAGGGGCGCAAGCTCACTTGTGGTGATAACTATGCGCGAGTCCTTTTTCAAGAGTGGCAGAAAGGTGCGGTTGATCAAAAACACGCCGCCAAGGTTTATTTTGAATATTCTCTCAAACTCCTCGCCCGACATCTCTACGAGCGAGTCAAGCATATATATTCCCGCAAAGTGTATAATGGCAAAAAGCCCGTCGGTCATGCTGCTGACCGTTTCATACGCGCTTATCACGCTTTGCTCATCGGTTATATCAGCCTTGATCGGAATTACGTCCTCTTTTGCCTCTTGAACGTTGCGATCAAGCGCAAAAACGCGAAATCCCAATGCCACCAAGGCGTCCAGCGTGGCCTTGCCCATTCCGCCGTATGCTCCCGTAATCAAAACAGAGGGTTTCATATTCTTCTCCCTTACTAAACTGTACTTTATAATTCATTATAACATATAAAAGCGCGCATTTCAACCGATTTAAAGTTAAGATTGCTGTTGAATTTTGAACAAAGATGTGCTATACTGTAAAAAACAAACGGAGCTATATTTTTCATATATGATAAAAAACAAAGTACAGCGCCTTACCGCATCGGGACTCTTTTTGGCGCTTGGAATAATTCTCCCCTACGTTGCCGCGCACGGTGCGGGAGTGCCGGGCACAGCCCTATTGCCGATGCACATTCCGGTGCTTTTGTGCGGATTTTTCTGCGGCGCGTTTTACGGGGCGGTGTGCGGTGCGCTTCTCCCCATTCTTAACTGTATACTCACCGGTATGCCACCTCTTTTTCCGATGCTGCCGATAATGCTCTTTGAGCTGACCGTATACGGTCTTACATCGGGACTGCTGTTCACAAAAACGCCTCTTGGAAAGAAAAGATACGGCGTGTTTATCGCCCTGCCCATATCGATGATATGCGGACGTGCTGCCTACGCGGCGGCATTCTATATTATGTTTCTTTTTGTCGGTGAGCTTAAAGCATTAAGCGTCACCGCCGCCGTAGTTACCGGTCTGCCGGGAATCATTATCCAGCTGTTATTGATTCCGCAGATAGTTATCTTAACGAAAAAGGTAATAAGTAAGCGCAAAAATCGCATTAGTGACAAATAACAAAAGCCGGTGAGTTTTCTTTGCTCACCGGCTTTTGTCACGAAGTATAGCTTTCATGATCTCCAAGACTTCGTTTTTGTGCGAATTTTCGCCAATTATCGCTGACTTTTAGCTTTACCGAGATACATTTAACGTTACACGGGTCACGAGTTATATGCCTGCGGGGTAATCGGCATCGTTTGTATCAAGCTTCCAGCCACAGTCACCGTGGTATATCATCTGCTTTGTCATACCGCCGTCCACGGTTATATTTTCACCGGTTATAAACCCTGCCATATCGGAAGAAAGGTAGAGCACCATATTCGCAATATCTAACGGGTTGCCTACTCTGCCGGCAGGCTGCTGAAGGGCGTCAGCACCCTCGTACACGGTATAGGCGTTGTCTATCCAGCCGGGAGAGATCGAGTTGACACGCACCCTGCCCGAAAGGCTTACCGCAAGCGCGTGAGTGAGCGCGGAAATGCCCCCCTTCGCCGCCGTGTAGCTCTCGGTTTCGGGCTGACTCATTCTATCGCGCGACGAGGATATATTAACGATGCTCGCGCCCTTTGCAAAATAGGGCATAAAGAGCTTGGAGAGATAAAACGGAGCGGTAACGCCAACCTTTAAGGCGTATTCAAAGTCGTCGTAGCTGCCGTTTGTGATACCGCACATTTTAGGCGCGGCGTTGTTTATAAGGAAATCCACCCTTCCTTGCTCGCTTATTACCTTATCCGCAAATCTTTCAAGCGTGGATCTGTCCGAAATATCACCGACAAAGCAGTCGTTGTCAATAAGATCGATAATATACACCGTAGCGCCCGCCGCCTTGAAGCTGTCCGCGATACACTTACCTATTCCGCGCGCGCCGCCGGTCACAACGGCGATCTTACCCTTAAAATCAAACATAAAGCCTGCTCCTTTTTGCTGTTTTTTCATAGTATAACATTTTTTCGTGAGAATCGCAACAGGATATGCGCAATTTTATAAAAACACGCTCTTGTACTCTCGGTTATATTGTGGTATACTGTAAGTACAAAGCAAAACACAAGGAGAAACGTATGAAATATTCAGCAAACGAAGCAAGATACGAATCCATCGAATACAGAAGATGCGGCGAGAGCGGCTTGAAGCTTCCCTCCGTGTCGCTCGGACTGTGGCACAATTTCGGTGACAATGCCGACTACGCGAATATGTGCAATATGTGCTTTACCGCATTTGACAACGGCATTACGCACTTCGACCTCGCAAACAACTACGGCCCTGCCGCAGGCAGCGCGGAAACCAATTTCGGCAAGATACTGCGCGAGCATCTCATGCCCTACCGCGATGAAATGATAATAAGCACCAAGGCGGGATATTACATGTGGCCCGGCCCTTACGGTGACAAGGGAACGAAAAAATATCTGACCGCAAGCCTTGATCAGAGCCTTAAAAGAATGGGGCTTGATTACGTGGACATCTTCTACCATCACAGAATGGACCCGGACACTCCCCTTTACGAAACCATGTGGGCGCTTGACAGTATCGTAAAGAGCGGCAAGGCGCTTTACGTGGGTCTTTCAAACTACGACGGCGAAACGATGGCACGCGCGGCAGAGATACTGAACGAATTACACTGCCCCTTTATAATCAATCAGAACAGATATTCCATTCTCGACCGCACCGTTGAGAAAAACGGTATTCTCAAGAGCGCAAAGGCTGCCGGCAAGGGCATGATAATTTTCAGCCCGCTTGCGCAAGGATTGCTCACGGGTCGCTACCTTAACGGAATTCCCGAGGATAGCCGTGTAAAAACAGACGGCAGATTTTTAAAGGAGAGCAACCTCACTCCCGAAGCTCTTGACAAAATAAGAAAGCTCAACGAGATCGCTAAGGGCAGAGGTCAGACACTCGCGCAGATGGCACTCGCCTGGGTATACAGCCGCGAGGGTATCACCAGCGTGCTTATCGGCGCGTCGAAGCCCGAGCAGATCACCGAAAACCTTAAGATGACGCAAAACCTTAACTTCACCGCCGAGGAGCTTAAAGCGATCGACGATATAGTTCTTTAAAGCAAAAAGAGCAAGGATAAAAGGGCCAAACCTTCTATTCTTGCTCTTGTTTTTTCTTCTGTCGATATATTGCCGCCGTCGGCTTTTTTTACATTGTTTTTTTATAGTTATCTATATCGTGGTCGGTGTTGTAGGTCGGGTCGCCGGGATTTATGCCGTTCATCACCTGCATTATGTGGTAAGCACGGGCGCGCAAATCATCAGCGGCTTCGCGGCAGCCGAGCGATTTGTCGGCGTAAATAGGCTCTGCGATATGTAAATCGACGCACGGGCCCTTACCAAAGAGCTTATTTATGCCCTTACGGGGGCGGAAGGACATCGAGATCGGGATAAGGGGCTTGCCGTACTTTGCGGCGTAGATAAACGCGGCAGGCTTAAGCGGGCGAATGTCGGGATAGAAATACCAAAGCGAGCCCTCGGGAAATACGTGCAGCCATCTGCCGCTCGAAACCACCTCATCCATATCGCGCTTTAATTTTGCCATCAGGTGAATATCACCCTCGGGTATGGGCATCGCGCCCAAAATACGCATGAAGGGGTAAAAGCTGCTCTCAAGATTTGGCTTCCAGGCGGGGAAATAGCTTATGTGCGGACGGATAGCCTTAAGCACGGCGAGATAGTCCCACATAAAGACGTGGTTGGATACCGTCACCGCACCGTCACGAAGCTCGGACCTGTGCTTTTTAAGATTTTCCTTGCCGTATATTTTAAGGCCGTGAGTGAGGCGCATAAGCGGAAAAACTATGAGATGCAAAAGCGAGGCAACGAGGGCGCGAGATATACGAAACCAAGCCCCACGAGGCATAAATTTGTAGTTTTCGTCAAGTTCAAGCTTGTACGTTCTCTTCAATTCCAGCATATGCCGGTCACTTTTTTCGGGATACGTATAGTTTAAATCGTGTCTGTAATACATTTTTATATCCTTTTGACATTTTCTCATTCTATAAGATTTTACCACATTCCGACGAATTTTGCAATATACTCTTACAAACTTGTGGAAAGGAACTTCTCTTCGTCATATACTGATAACGGCGCAGAAAAAGGATGCGCAAAACGAAGGAGGTTTAACATGGCAACCTTTTACAATCAGGCAACGCTCTCGTTTGGCGGGAACGTTGTAAATTCCAACACCACCGAGGCAGAGCTGCTCTCCGGCCTTGAGATTACGAAAACGGCTATAACCGGAACGTACACCGCCGGCGCAAACGTCGTGTATGCGATCACCGTAAGAAATATGGGCAGCACGGCATACGACGATCTTACCGTCAGCGACGACCTCGGCGCTTATACCGTCGGCGCGAGCACGGTAACACCGCTCGACTACGTTGAGGGCTCGGTAATATATTATCTTAACGGTGTGCAGCAGACATCCCCCACCGTAAGCACCGACGACGGTCTTGAGTTTAGCGATATCGATCTTCCCGCGGGCAGCACCGCGACTATCATCTACCAGGCAAGAGCCAACGGCTCGGCACCTCTTGCGCAAGGCTCGACCATAATCAACACCGCCTCGACAAACGGCGGCGCGGGCATCGGAGAGATCACCGCATCTGCGACAATATCGGTAAGCGAAGCTCCACAGCTCACTATCGCAAAGGCGGTCTGCCCTGCGGTCGTTGCGGACAACGGACAGCTGAGCTACACCCTTATCGTGCAGAATCTCGGTAACACACCCATTCTCGCGACCGATAACGTAGTTATCAGCGACGTCTTCAACCCCGTGCTTACCGACATTACCGTCACCCTTGACGGCGTAGCACTTGCCGAGGGTACAGGATACACCTACGACACCGAAAGCGGCGCGTTTGCTACCACCGCCGGCACAGTGACCGTGCCTAGCGCGACCTACGTGCAGGATCCCGTTAGCGGCGTAATATCCACAACTCCCGGTGTAAGCGTGCTTACCGTAACGGGCACGGTATAATCACAAAGCGGCACTCGGATAAAAAGAAAGGCACTTGCGGCGCAAAAGGCCGCAAGTGCTTTTAATTATGGCGATCAATCGATAAGATAGTGACCGAAGTCCCTGATCTTGCTGACACATCTTGTGCCAAGCTTCTTCTCTATGATCTCAAATGCCTTTCCGATCTTCGGAGCACGGGTAGTCGTGTTGTGGCAATCAGAGCCCACGCAATGCACCGTCTGCATTCCTACAAGCTTGAGCATACGGCGGCGCGTTGCAAATCCTATGAACGAGCTTGCGTTTGCCTGCATTATACAGCCGCTCTCACAAAGGCGCGCCCAAGTCTTTGCGCTTTGCAGATGCTGATATCTGTCAACGTGCGCAAGCACGAGATTGATCTTGCCTCGGTGAGCAAGCTCCTCAACCTCTTTTATAATGTACTCTGTCCATTTAGTCATGGGCATTTCAAGCAAAAGGCACTTACTGCCCTGGATGCAAAGCTGTTTAAGCTCGGGCAGTCTGCTGATTCCGGAATAATAAGCGACCTCTGCGCCAAGTCTTATCTCGGGCGCACCCTCAAAAAGCTGCTCCTTAAGCTTTTCGTACGCATCATTACGACGCGCAAGAAAATCCTCAACACTCTCGTTGTTGGCAAGGAAGTGGGGGGTCGCTATGACCTCCTTGACGCCCTGCTCCGCGAGCATTTTGAGCATGGTTACGCTCTCTTCAACACTTTGGCTGCCGTCATCTATTCCGGGTAGTATATGGCTATGCCAGTCTATCATACGAATCTCCACCTTATCCAACCAAGGCATTTTGCGCGCTTGGTTCGTTTTATAGAGGCTGAACGGTATTATTCAGCGGTTTTGGTATCGGTTTCGCTATTTGTCTGCTCTGTTGTCTGCGGACGGCGGTGAGCATAATAATCTCCGTAGCCGTACTTCTTGTATCTGTACTTATAGTAACGGTTCTTTCTGTACTTGCCGTACGAGCCACCCTCTTTTCTGGACTCGTTCATAACGCAGCCGAGGAGCTTTACGTTAGAGAACTCGAGCTGTCTGAAGCAATGCTCAAGCTCGCCCTTTTCAGTATATTCCTCACGGATAACGAGTATAAGTCCGGAAATAAATCCGGAGATAGAAAGCGCGTCCGAAACGACGTTTACGGGAGGAAGGTCGACGATTATAAAGTCGAACATCTCCTTGAAGTTGTTAAGCACGGCTTCCATACGGGGAGAGCCGAGAAGCTCGGAGGGGTTGGGGGGGATATTACCTGCGGGAAGTATATACCAGTTGCTGAGAACTCCGGTACGGAACTGATCCATATCGACGCCGTTGCCCATAAGGAAGTCGGTAAGACCGGGGGTGCTGGCTACGTCAAGCTTCTTCGCAAGAGAGGGCATACGAAGGTCGCCGTCTATAAGAAGAACTTTGTCACCCTTTTCGGCAAGAACGTATGCAAGGTTAACAGCGGTAGTACTCTTACCCTCGCCCTTTATCGCGCTGGTAACACCAACGATGGGACACTTAAGATCACCGGGGAGAGTAAACGCAAGGTTGGCACGAAGGAGCTTATACTGCTCTGTCGCGGTAAAGTCGAGGTTTTTATGAAGGGTTTTCTTCGATGCGAGAACCGAAAACGCAGAATCCTGCTTGCTTTTCTTCAAAAATGACATAACGATTAGCCCTCCTTATTCTCGGTTTCAACCGGGTTGACCTGATAGTATCCGCGATGCTTGCGGTGACCGTACGAGTAGTAATGACGGTAATAGTGCTTTGAGCCGTCGCTATCAACGAGGTTGGGTATCTTTGCAAGAATGGGGTATCCGAACGTGCGAAGCACGTAATCCTCATCGTGTATGGTCTTGTCGAGCATTGCCGCGATAGCAATAATGGCAGATGCTACGATAATGCCGAGAACAAATCCGGAAATTGTGTACATTGCTACGCTGGGAGAAACCTTCTTATAATCGGGTATAGCCTTCTGTACCTGTCTTACCGACGCGCCGGCTATGATCTCGGAAATTCTGGTTTCAAGCACGGGGAATATCGCGTTTGCGATATCAGCCGCAAGCTCGGGGTCGTGGCAGGTAACGGTAACGCGCATTACCTCGGTGTCATTCTCGGCGGTGGACTTGATCATATTGGAGAAGTCCTTGTATCTCATTTCATCGGAAATGGGCTTACCGTCCTTCTTGAGCTGCTCTCTTACAGCCTCAAAGGTAGTTTCGTTGTCAAGGAAAACACCATATGTCTTTACAAGGCTCTGCGCAGCGGTAAGCTGGCTGGAGCTAACGTTGCCGTCGGTAGCGCCGGAGCTGACGTTATCAACGTATATCATAATGGATGCCGAGTATTTCGGCGGAATAAGGAAAGCCGCAATACTAAAGCCAAGTGCTGCCGCAAGCACAGCGCATATAACAACGACCCATGCCTTGCTGGCAATGGACTTCATTATATGGAGCCAGTCGACAACGTAATATTCCTTGTCTTCCATTTCTCTGTTGTTAAATTCCATTTTTGTTTCCTCTTTTTAAAGTTTATTCCCGCCTATTATAAAGCGGGCGCATAAAGATATCGATTTATTATAGCACAAACTTGTCGAAATATCAAGCACTATTGCTATATTTCCGAAAAATAATTAAACGCGTGCGCACGAGAGGAAGGATTTTCGGGGAATAAAATCAAAAAAATTAAGATTTAGAGGGGATAATTGCTAATTTATTTAAGGAAAAGTCGAAAAAATTCATATAGAATGATATTGAGAGTTATACTCTGTACCCAGCGAAAAATGTCAATCAAAGGCATAATATCCGCAATATGTAAATATTTATTTGCGTTTTATGCGATTGCAAGTACCCCGTGTAACGTTATTCCGCATTTTCCAAAGGTTACACAGTGAAAGATCAGGGGTGGTTGCCGTGTGGCGCGCGATGCATTATTGACCGAAAAATCGATATACGTAGGAGAAAAAAGATGACAAACGACAATGTTATGATAATCGGCGTGGCCGGTGGAACAGGAAGCGGAAAAACCACTCTTGCAAGACATATCGCAAACGCGTTTGGCGATCGGGTGGCAGTTATCACACACGACAGCTACTACCGTGCGCAAGACGACAAGAGCCTTGAAGAGCGCGCCCTTCAAAACTACGATCACCCCGATGCGTTTGAAACCGACCTGCTTTGTCGTCACCTCAAAATGCTGGCAAGCGGACAAGCGGTAGACGTGCCCGTATACGATTACACAATACACAACCGCGCAAGCGCGACTACGCGTACAGAGCCGAAGCCCGTGATCGTGCTCGAGGGTATACTTCTCTTTTCCGACGAAGAGTTAAGAAATATGATGGATCTCAAAATATTCGTGGACACCGATGCCGACGAGCGCATACTGCGCAGAATAGTGCGCGACACAAGAGAGCGCGGCCGCACACTCGAATCGGTAATCAAGCAGTATCTCACTACCGTTAAGCCTATGCACGACGCCTTTGTCGAGCCGTACAAGAGATACGCAGACGTGATCGTGCCGGGCGGTGGCGACAACCCCGCGGCACTCGATATGATAATCACCAGAATACACAAGCAGCTTAGCGATCACTAATAAATTAATAAAGTCAGGGAAAATGGCAAACGGTGTCGTTTTCCCTGCTTTTTGTTAACTTTTGTTTGCTTTTTCTATGTTGTTTTTGCGTTTTAATTTCACACGGGTGCTTTACATCGGCATATTTGTGCTGATAAGTCACACAAGGCTCGCGCCCATTCTGCCACATATTAGACTTGCATTCTTTATACTTAATTACCAAATATTTAACGGTTTTTTTGTCACAAAATAGCGCAATTTGGGATTGATTTTAAACTTTCTTTGTGTTACAATAATTATGCGTGTGTACGCTCTCTAATAATAAGAAATAATTTATAAGGCACGAAAACCTATGTACTCTTTACAAAAAGCGAACGTCTGGAGACGTTTTTCCGCCTATCTTTTGGATATAATTACACTTTTCATAATCATCGTCGGAGTTGCTGCTCTTTTGTCTGTGGTGTTCAAATACGACACCTATAACAGCCGTCTTGACGAGCTTGAAGCACAGTACCTTGCCGAATACGACATCGACCTGTCGGTAGAGTACGACAAGCTGACGGATGAAGAAAAAGCCGCATACGACGAAAGATACAAGGCCGCCGACGCAGCCTTTGGCAAGGACCCCGAGGTAATATACAACTACCAAATGGTGTTCAACCTGATGATCCTCATCACAACCTTCTCTATCCTCTTCGCTTACGTTATAGTCGAGTTCATCGTTCCTCTGATCTTCAAAAACGGTCAGACGCTCGGCAAGAAGATATTCGGTATCGGTGTTATGAGAGTTGACGGAATCAAGATAACGACTCCCATTCTCTTCATCAGATCCATACTCGGTAAATTCACCATTGAAACGATGATGCCGGTGCTTATGGTGATCATGATCTACTTTGGATCTATGGGAATGATCGGAGTTATCGTAATAGCACTCATACTTATCTTCAATATAGCGCTTCTCATAGCAACAAAAACGAACAGCGCGATCCACGACGCGATCTCGCAGACCGTCACGGTCGATATGTCCACCCAGCTTATCTTCGACACACCCGAGGAGCTGCTCGCGTATAAGCAGCGCATTCACGCGGAGGAAGCCGCAAAGGCACAGTATTAAGGTTTTTATTGATTTTCAATATAAATAAATATTTTTTCTATCAGGAAGGAAGATTTAATGAAAGTTGTACTCCAGAATTTAACAAAAATCTTTCCCGGACGCAACAAGAAGGTGAACGAGGAGGTAATCGCAGTAAACGATTTTACCTTCGAGATCCCGGACGGCAAGCTTATAGGCCTGCTTGGCCCCTCGGGCTGCGGTAAGTCCACCACCCTCTACATGATCAGCGGTCTGCAGAAGCCCTCGGGCGGAAAGATCTTCTTCGGAGATGAGGACGTAACCGAGCTCTCTCCCGAGAACAGAGGCGTAGGTCTTGTGTTCCAGAACTACGCGCTTTATCCCCACATGACTGTAAAGCAGAACATCATGTTCCCTTTGCAGAACCTTAAAGGCGCGGACAGGCTTACCAAGGAGGCTATGATCGAGAGAGCATACCAGGCTGCAAAGCTTGTGCAGATCGACAACCTCATGGACAGAAAGCCCTCCGAGCTTTCCGGCGGTCAGCAGCAGAGAGTTGCTATCGCGCGTGCGCTTGTAAAGTTCCCGAGAGTTCTTCTTCTCGACGAGCCCCTTTCCAACCTTGACGCTCGCCTTCGTCTTCAGACCCGTGAAGAGATCAGAAGAATTCAGCGCGAGACCGGTATCACCACCATCTTCGTAACTCACGACCAGGAAGAAGCGATGAGCATCTCCGATATGATCGTAGTAATGAAGCTCGGCGTTGTACAGCAGGTTGGCGCACCTCAGGACGTTTATGACGATCCTACCAATCTCTTCGTTGCAAAGTTCCTCGGCACTCCTCCCATCAACGTATTTGCAGGCACTGTAAAGGGCGGCAAGCTCTACATAGGCGAGGACGCAGTTCTCGACGTGCCCGGCGTTGAGGATCAGGACGTACACGTAGGTATCCGTCCCGAAGGATTTATCCTTGATGCAAACGGACCTCTCAGCTGCAAGCTCTCAAGCGTTGAGGTAATGGGCCGTGACGTTAGCGTTGTTTCCGAAAACGCGGCATCGGTCAACCCCGTAGTTCGCTCTATCATCGACGCAGACAACAAGCTCGCTCTTACCGGAGAGACCGTACGCTACTCGCTTAAGGCTCACAAGGTATTCCTCTTCAACAAAGAAACCGAAAACAGAATATACTTTGAGGTAAAATAATTATGGTCGAAAGCAAGCATTCATGGAAAGCCTGGCTCTACCTTTCGCCTGCCATCGTTTTGCTGTGTATATTCACCGTATGGCCCATTATAAACACCTTACGTATGGCGTTTTTGGTGGACTACAGTAACGCAGCGGCCATAGGCGGACGCACGTTCGAGTTCGGCTTCAACAACTTCAAGCAGGTAATACAGTACCCCCAGTTCATTACCTGTCTTAAAAACACAATGCTTCTTTGCGTGCTTACCGTTCCGATCTCTACCATCCTCGCGCTTCTTATCGCGGTATGCCTTAACGCAATCAAGCCCCTGCAAAGACTTTTGCAGACTATCTTCTTCCTCCCCTACGTAACCAACTCTCTGGCTATCGGTCTTGTATTCTCGGCAATGTTCAGCATTGTCGGTACAGCGATCGGCGCACCCGGTGAGAACATAATAACGCTCGGTATAGTTAACAACATACTCGGAGTGTTCGGCATCGATCCTGTCAACTGGACAAACGCCGGCTCCTCGTACGCCGCTAACATCGCCGTGCTTGTTATCTACATCGTATGGAACGCGCTTCCCTTTAAGATCCTCATTCTGCTTGGCGGTCTTCAGAGCGTTAACAAGCAGTACTACGATGCAGCAAAGGTTGACGGCACTCCCCGTAGAAGAGTGTTTACACGAATCACCGTTCCGCTCCTTTCTCCCATGATCTCCTACGTCCTTATCACCGGATTTATCGGTGGATTTAAGGAGTACTCGTCGATCGTAGGTATCTTCGGCGACCAGATGGGCCCTCCCGGCAACAGAGGCAGCCTTAACACCATGGTCGGATTCATCTACGACGCTATCTCGAGCCAAAAAGAAGGCCGTGCGAGTGCGGCCGCGCTCATCTTGTTCGGTATCATATTTATCGTTACTATGATAAATCTGTACGTGAGCAAGAAAAACACACACTATTAAGGAGGTGGCCGAGATGTTGTTTAAAAGAAACGTTAACAAATCCTCCCCCGTCCTTACAGAGCGTGATATGGCGCAGACAAAGACACAGCAGAAGATCGTGAAGTTCATCGTTCAGTTCTTCCTTTACGCTTTTCTTTGCTTCATGGCGCTTGTAGTTCTCTTCCCCTTCTACTGGATGCTTTCCTCCTCTCTCAAATCGCTGACCGAGTATAACGCATCCGTACCCACCCTCTTCCCGCACGACGTACAGTTCTCTAACTACAAGGAAGCCTTCACCGCGGCAAGCCTCGGCAGACTCTTTATAAACACCCTGTACGTAGGTCTTGTTTCGACCATCCTCTCCCTCGTGATCACCGTGCTTTCCGCATTCGCGTTTGCACGTCTTGAGTTCAAGGGCAAGAACGCTATGTTCGCCGCTCTTCTTGCAACCATGATGATCCCCGGCGAGCTCTTTACCATTACCAACTACGTAACGGTAAACAACTTCGGTTGGATGCACTCGTTTACAGCCCTTATCGTGCCCTTCCTGGTAAGCGTGTTCTACATTTACCTTCTCCGTCAGAACTTCCTTCAGATCCCCAACGAGCTTTACCTTGCGGCAAAGGTCGACGGCACGAGCGATCTTAAGTATCTGTGGAAGGTAATGATCCCTCTCGCGCTTCCCACTCTTATCTCCATCACCATCCTTAAGATGATGGGCTCTTGGAACTCTTACATCTGGCCCAGACTCGTTGCAAACGACGATGCGCACCTTCTTATCACCAACGGTCTTATGAAGGCAAACTTCAACGATACTCTGACCAACATGGTCAACTATCCTGTTCAGATGGCAGCAGTTGCAATAGTTTCCGCACCTCTGTTCCTTGTATTCATCTTCCTTCGTAAGTATATTATGAAGGGTGTTTCCAGAAGCGGTATCAAGGGTTAATCTGCTTTCCCCCTTGCAAAAGGGGGGAGCTATTAATAAAAAACAAAATAAAGGACGAAAAGATTATGAAAAAAATCCTAGTGGCAATTCTTCTCGTTGTTTCGCTGCTCACAGGCATTCTTGCAATGTCCTCCTGTGGTGGAAACAAGCCCCAGTCTCAGTTTGTAATGCCCGAGAACGGATATGACGGAAGTGAAGTAACCATCACCTTCTATCATACTATGGGTCAGAACCTCAGAGATGTTCTTGATGCTTACATTCCCGAGTTCAACAAGATGTTCCCCAACATCACCATTGTTCACGAGCAGGTTGGTAACTACGACGACGTTCGTGACCAGATCAGCACCGAGCTTACCGTTGGTAACCAGCCCAACATCGCTTACTGCTATCCCGACCACGTTGCAGTTTACAACATTGCAGGCGCAGTTGTAACTCTCGACCAGTTCATTGAAAGCACCATCGAGATCACCGATGCTGACGGTAACAAGTCCATTCTTGGTCTTACCCAGGAACAGATCGATGACTTCATCGACGGTTACTACGCAGAAGGCCGTCAGTTCGGCGACGACCAGATGTACACCCTTCCCCTCTCCAAGTCTACCGAGGTTCTTTACTACAACAAGACCTTCTTTGAGCAGAACAACATCTCTGTTCCTACTACTTGGGAAGAGATGGAAGAGGTATGCAAGAAGATCAAGGCGATCGACCCCTCCTGCACTCCTCTTGGCTACGACTCCGAGGCTAACTGGTTCATTACCATGACCGAGCAGTACGGCTCTGACTACACCAGCTCCACCGGCGAGCACTTCCTCTTTGACAACGAGACCAACCGCAACTTCGTTGAGATGTTCAGAGAGTGGTATCAGGCAGGCTACGTAACTACTCAGGAGATCCTTGAGGCTTACACCTCTACCATCTTCGTTGAGAACAAGAGCTATATGTCCATCGGTTCTTCCGCAGGTGCTACTCACCAGCGTCCCACCAAGGGCGACGACGGTAAGTATCCCTTCGAGGTAGGTATCGCTCCTATTCCTCAGGTTGATGCCACCAACCCCAAGGCTATCTCTCAGGGTCCCTCTCTCTGTATCTTCAACAGCGAGAATCCTCAGGAGGTTGTTGCTTCTTGGCTCTTCATGAAGTTCCTCACCACCACCGTTGAGTTCCAGGCTGAGTTCTCTACCGTTTCCGGTTACGTTCCCGTAATCGAGTCCGTAAAGGAAAACGCTGCATACGCTGCATTCCTTGACAAAGCTGACGGCGGTGCTAACATCGCGGCTCTCTCCGCAAAGGTATGTCTTGAGCAGACCAATGCTTACTACACCTCTCCCGCATTCAACGGTTCTTCCGTTGCACGTGACCAGGTTGGCGCGCTTATGCAGAAGTGCTTTGTTACCTCTACAAACGACGTAAAGGGCACTATCAAGAAGGCATTTGAAGAGGCTATCGCAGAGTGCAAGTATCAGGCAGGCTGATAATTTATGAAATCTACTATTAAACTTATATCCATACTTCTTCTTTTGTGTACGCTTATCTCGTGTTTCGTCGCTTGCGGCGACGAAACACCTGAGGAGCCCGAGCACGTTGACTACGCCGCTTCGGTTACTCTTGATATGAACTCCGATTCCGTCAAGACCCCCGCGACCGTAAAGTCTTACATTGACGGCGACACCACTCATTTCTACGTAAGCTCCGATATTTCATCCACGGGCGTTCTTAAAGCAAGATACATTGCAATAAACACCCCCGAGTCCACCGGTAAGATCGAGGAATGGGGCAAAAAGGCTTCTAAGTTTACAAAAGAAAAGCTTCTTTCCGCAACGGACATCATTCTCGAGTCCGATACGGGAAGCTGGAATGCAGACTCCACGGGTGACAGATATCTCGTGTGGGTATGGTACAAGGACGCAACGATGACCGAGTACCGCAATCTCAATATCGAAATTCTTCAGAACGGTCTTGCAATAGCTTCAAACTCTGCAAACAACCGTTACGGCTCTACCTGCACCGCGGCTCTCGCGCAGGCAAAGACCGAAAAGCTTAACATCAACTCCGGCACAAAGGATCCCGACTTCTACTACGGCGCGGCACTTCCGCTTACCATCAAGGAGCTTAAGTGCAACATTGCAGATTACAGCGGCCAGAAGGTAGCGTTTGACGCGGTAGTAACCAAGAACGAGGGTACGGCGGTATACGTTGAAAGCTACGACGAAGAAACCGCTATGTACTACGGTATGTACATTTTCTACGGATACAACGTTTCGGGCGAATGCCTTGAGATCCTCTCCGTAGGCAACAGAGTCAAGGTTGTCGGCTCGGTTCAGTATTATGAAACCGGCGACTCCTGGCAGATCTCCGACGTTCAGTACCGTATAATGAAGCCCGACGATCCCATGAACGTTCAGAAGCTTGATGATGAGGTTCACGCTCCCGCATACGTTCCCACCACCGCGGACACCTTCAGAAACGGAACGGTGACCGTAGTCGGCGAGGAAGAGAGCAAGACCTTCTCATACGCTGAGCTTGCGCTCTATTCTTCCATCGAGATGAAGAATCTCGTTGTTAAGAGCGCGTACACCACAACCAATGAGGGCAGCGACTCCAACGGCGCTATCACTCTCACCTGTGAGGTGGACGGCATTACTATCACCGTACGTACTACGGTGCTTAAGGATGCCGAGGGTAATCTTGTTACCCAGGATATGTTTGAAGGAAAAACGATTGACGTCAAGGGTGTTATAGGTATGTATAAGACCGACAGAACGTCCGATTTCCCCTATCAGATCAAGGTTCTCTCTCTTGGTGATATCACCATCCGTCAGGACTGATATTCACCTGCTAATTAAGTTTCCCAATTAAATTTAATATAAAAGGAGAAAACACAATGAAAAAGTTACTCGCTTTTCTTCTCGTTGCTATCCTTTGCCTCGGTATCTTTACCGCATGCGGCAAGGAAGACGAGGGTCTTGCAAAGGCAGCAGAGTATGTTGACACCCTTTACAAGAACAAAGCAGAAGCAACTCCCAACGACTACGACGTAGTCGGCAAGGTAGTCGTAGACGGCACTACCTACACTATAACCTGGACCGTTAACGTTGAAACCGGCGTTACCGTCAAGGAAAGCGAAAAGGCTGGCTTCTACACCATCGATGTAGATACCAAGACCGCTACCGACATCGCTTACAAGCTCACCGCGACCATCGCGAATGCAGAGGGCGACACCGTAACCAAGGAATACTCCCGCAAGGTTCCTGCATACAAGACCATGTCTTATGCAGAGTACGCTGCAGCTGAGGATGATTCTACCGTAGTTGTTTCCGGCGTTATTACCGGTATCTTCTCGAAGACCAACGGCTCTTCCGGAAACGGTATGTACGTACAGGACCTCAACGGCGAGGGCGGTTACTACGTTTACGGCTTTGCAGATTCTAAGGATCCCGAAGCAGACCTCGGCCTCAAGGTAGGTATGACCGTTGAGATATCCGGTGCAAAGGATACCTACAACGGCATGTACGAGGTTGTTAATGCAGTAGTTGAGATCACCGATTCTACCATCACTACCGTAACTCCCGTAGATTACACCGAGGCGTACACCAACGCTGCAACCCTTAAGGATGCTGCACTTGTTGACAGACAGTCTATGCTCGTTACCATCAAGGGTGTTGAGATCACCGGTCAGGACACCTCTAACGGCTACTACAAGTTTAAGCTCGGCGAGCTTGAGACTTACGTAAGACTCTCCTCCTCCAACAACTGTATCACCAAGGCTGAGAAGGACACCTTCGCAGCTACTCACACCGCTAAGTTCGGCTTCAAGGCTGACGTTACCGGTATTATCCAGCTCTTCAACGGCAACCTCTACCTCATTCCCGCTACTGTTGATGCATTCACCAACTTCACCGAGATTGAGAGATCCGATGCTGAAAAGGTTGCATTCGAGCTTGATGCTATCACCGTTCCCACCGCTGTTACCAAGAACGGTACCATCACTCTTCCTCTTGTAGGCTCTTCCTACAACAACGTTGCAATCGCTTGGACCGTTGACAACACCGCTTACACCATCGGTGCTGACGGCGCTCTTAACATCACTCTTGGCGCTGAGGCAGTTACCATCACTCTTACTGCTTCCGCTACCTGCGGCGAAGCTACCGATACAAAGACCTTCACCGTAACCATCGCAGCTAACGTAGTTCTCTCCGAGACCATGCCTTACATCCCCTACAACAATCAGGTTAAGAACGGCACCGTTATCTATCTTAACGGCGGCGTTAGCGGTAGATACCTTACCACCACCACCAATCTTGCTGAGGCTGTTGCTGTTTACGCAGAAAAGGCTGAGGGTGGATACAAGTTCTACATCCTTAACGACACCACCAAGGAGTACATCACCATCTACAACAACGACGAGGGCAAGCTCTCCGTTAAGTACGATGCTACCGGCACTACCGTGTACTCTTACAACCCCACCATCAACGCTTGGGTTACTACCTTCGAGGGTACTGACTACTACCTTGGCACTTACAACAACTTCGACACTGTAAGCGCTTCCAAGACCTCTTACATCAACGCTGACAACACCGGTGTTGAGCAGTTCCCCCTTGAGTATCTCCCCATCGCTCCTGAAACCGCTTATAACATGAGCCTCGTTCAGGTTAAGCTTGAAAACAAGGTTCTCTACCTCAACGGTCAGGTTTCCGGCAGATACCTTGCTACCACCGAGAATGCAGCTGAGGCTGTTGCTGTTTACGCTGAAAAGGTTGCAGGCGGCTTCAAGTTCTACATTCTTGACGGTACTACCAAGCTCTACATCACCATCTACAACAACGACGAGAACAAGCTCTCCGTTAAGTACGATGCTGAAGGTACCAACGTATTCAACTATGACGCAGTTACTAACTGCTGGGTAACTGAGTTCGAAGGCACCAACTACTACCTTGGCACTTACAACACCTTCAACACTGTAAGCGCTTCCAAGACCTCTTACATCACCGCTGAGAACACCGGCGTTGAGCAGTTCCCCCTTGTATTCTCCGCTATTACTTCCGGTGGTGAGACCGGCGGCGAGACCGGCGGCGAGACCGGTGGCGAGACCGGTGGTGAGACCGGTGGTGAGACCGGTGGCGAGACCGGTGGCGAGACCACTACCACTTACACCGTAGTTACCGAGCTTAAGACCGGTGACGAGGTTCTTATCGGTGCTCCCGCTTACGGCAAGCTTCTTTCCGTACTTAAGGTTAACGCAACATCTTTCTATAACAAGGGCGTTGACTACTCTGCTAACGACTTTGCTAACGTTACCGACGACGAGATCTTCGTTGTAACCGTTAACGGCGACGGCTCTTACACCTTCACCTCTAAGACCGGCGTTGTTATCGCACTTGCAGATCAGTACTCTTCTCTTAACGCAGACGGCGCTAACAAGTCCTGGACTCTTGAAGCAAAGAACGGCGCTACCGGTATCTTCTACATGAAGAACACCGTTCGCGGCAGCTACCTTGAGTGGTATGCTTCCAAGGACAACTGGAGCACCTACAGCACCAGCAGCCTTAGCGACCTCTTCGAGATTTCCTTCTACGCACTTACTACCGGTGGTGCAACCGGCGGTGAGACCGGCGGTGAGACCGGTGGCGAGACCGGTGGTGAAACCGGTGGCGAGACCGGTGGCGAGACCGGCGGCGAGACCGGCGGCGAGACCACTACCACTACCCTTGCAACCTTCACCTTTGGTGACAACGGTGAGGCAAAGCACGTAGACGGAACCGCACTTGCTGAGGGCGTTCAGTACACCGATGGTACCTACACCCTTACTCTTACCGGCCTTTCCAAGGTATACGGCCCCGCTTACGATGCAAAGGGTAACTCCTGCATCAAGCTTGGAACCGGCTCTGTAGTTGCAACTCTTTCCTTCACTGTTGCAGACGACGTTAACTCCGTTGTTATCAGAATTGCTAAGTACAAGGCAAACGCTTCCAAGGTTACTATAAACGGCACCGAGTACACTCTTACCAAGGCATCCAACGATGGTGAGTACGATGAGATCGTTATCGATACTACCACCACCAAGACCATTTCTCTTGAGACCGTTGCTAGTTCTCAGAGAGCAATGATCGATGCTATCATATTCAAGGGTTAATTTCGATATAACTTAACGAAATAACACCGCGCGCCCGACTCGTAATGAGTCGGGCGCGTTTTTATGTTTATTTTAGCTGTTTTAGCACACCTTAGCCTTCTCCTGCGGGAGAAGGTGGCATACGAGCATTTGCGAGTATGACGGATGAGGAGTCCTGATCTGCATTTGGGAAAGGCGGAAGCGCCTCATCCACCGCAAGCGGTCCCCCTTCTCCCTCCGGAGAAGGCGTGGCGCGTTTTTTGTCGTTTTGTGATTGACAAGCCGTATGTTTTTCTGTATAATATTACGTGGAAATTTATTCAAGAGGTTTATATATGAGATCTTCTTTATTTATTAAGCTCCTCTCGCTCGTGCTTGCGATAGCGATCGGCGCAGGAATGCTTACCGCGTGTGCGGACACAGATCCCGAGATAAATATCACCAACGGCGAAGAAGCGGAGGTTGCGGTTTTTGACACGCTCTCCCTGACCGTTACAGACGAAAAAGGTAACACGGTGCGCCCCTCTTGGAACGCATCAAACGATTGCGTTACAGTCAGCATAAACGGCACGGTAACGGCGCTTAAAGCAGGCGCGGTTATCATTACGGCTACGTACAACGGTGCGTCTGACAGCATACTCATCACGGTAACCCCCAAGGATACTACACCGTCCGGCGATACCACACCGCCCGATGATACTACTCCACCGGACGATACTACGCCCCCCGATGACACTACTCCACCGGACG
>JAZNGE010000006.1:0-40129 GCA_045576315.1 Eubacteriales bacterium
ATCCGACTTTGTTTGGCACTCGATGCCAAGTACGACTTTGCAAGAGGGACAAGCGCCGAAAGCGCTGAAAATTTAGACTTGAGAGCGAGTTCGTATCATTCTCTTTTGCCTGCGTTCACGACATAACTCGGGCAGAGAGAAACGACCACTAGGTCACTTTCACCGAATTCACTTAATACTCGCGCGATTTAAAGGTTGCACAAGCTGTTCCCGACGAGGACTTGGCGCTGTGAGGACCAACGCTGATCTTGCCCGCGCAGCAATCGCTGACTCCGTCGTGATATACGCAATTCTGCACGTCGCAGTCAATACCCTTGATCTTCTGCTTCTTGCAGCCTGCACCGCATTCGGTCTGATACTTCTTTTCTTCCATCTTATTTCTCTTTTCTGCAAGCCTTTTGCCTGCAAGACTAGTATTGACGGATAAAAGAGGTCTTATACAAACAATCGGAGAAACAATATGTCACTTTTTACCATTGCTGATCTGCATCTGTCGACTCTCGATTCAACGAACAAGTCGATGGAGGTTTTTGGCAAAAGATGGACGGACTATACAAAAAGGCTTGAAAGTGCCTGGCACCGCCTTGTTAGCGAGGACGACACCGTGGTGATACCAGGTGATATATCCTGGGCGCTGTCGCTTGAAGAGTCGCTGTCCGATCTTAAATTTATAGATTCCCTGCCCGGAAAGAAGATACTCGGCAAGGGCAACCACGATTTTTGGTGGTGTACGATGAATAAGCACCGCGCTTTTTTCGAAAAGCACGGAATAAGCACTATCTCGTTCCTTTTCAATAATGCGCACGAGGTAGAGGACTTTATCATAGCGGGCACGCGCGGCTGGTACTATGACGAGGATGCGGCAAACATCCCCTCGGGTACTGATTTTGAAAAGCTGACAAAGCGAGAGGAATTGCGCCTGCGCGCGAGCCTTAACGAAGCGGTCAAGCTGAAGGAATCCTCGCCTGACAAGGAGATAATCGTATTCACACACTTTCCTCCCGTTTTTAACGGCAAGGCGGCAGAAAACATCGTAGCCGTATTAAAGGAATTCGATATAAAAAGAGTTTATTACGGGCATATACACGGCAACTACACAATGCCTGGCACGTTTGAATACGAGGGGATAAAAATGAGTCTTGTAAGTGCTGATTTCCTTGAATTCATACCTAAATTCATAGCGCGCGACTAAAATATTAGATAAATCACTTGACAAAAATATTTTTTTGTTGTAGAATATAGCGGTTGAAATTTAAAAAATAAAAATATACATATTTTTGGAGGAAAAACAAAAATGAGCTTTATTAAGAAGGAGCTTACCGAGAAGTCCGGTTTTGTTATGGAGTTCTCTATCAGCAAGGAAGCTTTTGCAAAGGCAGAAAACGAAGCATATAAGAAGCAGGTCAAGAGCATCAACGTGCCCGGTTTCAGAAAAGGAAAGGCACCCAAGGCTATCATCGAAAAAATGTACGGCAAGGGAATTTTCTTTGAGGATGCTATCAACGCTTGCATTCCCGACGCGTTCGAGGAGGCAGTTAAGGAGGCAGGTCTTCAGGTAGTTGGTATGCCTAAGTTCGACCTTGTTTCCGCAGATGATGAGATCATTCTCAAGGCCGAGGGCTTTGTTAAGCCTGAGGTAAGCATCGAGGGCTATAAGGGCATCGAGGCTGAAAAGAAGGTTGAAGAGGTTACCGACGAGGCTGTTGAGGCTGAGCTTACCAAGGTAAGAGAAAGAAACGCCAGAACCGTTGAAATCACCGACAGAGCGGCAGAGATGGGCGATATCGCTAACATCGACTACGAGGGCTCGGTTGACGGTGTTCCCTTTGCAGGCGGTAAGGGCGAGAAGCACGACCTTAAGCTTGGCTCCGGTCAGTTCATTCCCGGCTTTGAGGAGCAGATCGTCGGCAAGAAGGTTGGCGAGAGCTTTGACGTTAACGTAACCTTCCCCACCGAGTATCACGCAGAGGAGCTTGCAGGCAAGGCTGCTGTATTCAAGACCACTCTTAACGCTATCAAGTTTGAGGAGCTGCCCGAGGCTGACGACGAGTTTGCAAAGGACGTTTCCGAATTTGATACTCTCGATGAATATAAGGCCGATATGAAGGCTAAAATGGAAAAGAGAAACGAGGACAAGGCGCAGGGCGAGTTTGAGAACGCACTTGCTGAGGCTCTTATGGAGAAGCTTGTTGCAGAGATCCCCGAGCCTATGTTCGAGACTGAGACCGACAACTACGTTCGCGACTACGAGATGCGTCTTCGCCAGAGCGGACTTGATCTTAACACCTATTTCAAGTACACCGGTCTTACCATCGAGGCTCTTCGCGAGCAGATGAAACCCCAGGCTGAGCGTCAGGTCAAGGTAAGACTCGCGCTTGAGAAGATCGCAGAGCTTGAGGCTGTTACCATTGACGACGAGGCTGTTGAGGCTGAGTATAACAGAATCTCCGAGGCTTACGGCGTACCTGCTGACGAGGTTAAGAAGATGGTTGCTGCAGAGGATCTCAAGGCAGATCTCGCTGTTGCTAAGGCTATGGACATCGTTAAGGAAAACGCAGTAGTCAAGGCATAATTACAATATTTATCAGCCGATGGTCAGGACATTTAGGCAAGTTCGAATTAGGTATACTTGCCCTTGACTGTCGGCTGTTTTAAAAACGAAAGGAGTACCTGCTATGGCACTTGTACCAATGGTCGTTGAGCAGACCGCGCACGGCGAGCGCTCATTCGACATCTATTCAAGACTCTTAAATGACAGAATCATTTTCCTCTCCGACGAGGTAAACGACGTTACCGCTTCCCTTGTGGTTGCGCAGATGCTTTTCCTTGAGGCGCAGGATCCTGATAAGGATATCTATCTTTACATCAACTCTCCCGGAGGATCTATCACCTCGGGTATGGCGATCTATGACACTATGAATTACATCAAGTGTGACGTTTGCACTATATGCGTAGGTATGGCGGCATCTATGGGTGCATTCCTTCTTTCCAGCGGTGCAAAGGGTAAGAGAATGGCGCTTCCCAACGCGGAGATCATGATCCACCAGCCTCTTGGCGGTATGCAGGGTCAGGCAACCGATATAAAGATCCACGCGGACAGAATCATCAGAATTAAGAACAAGCTCAACTCCCTTCTTGCAGAGCAGACCGGCAAGCCCTTAAAGACCATTGAGCGCGACACCGAGAGAGATAACTTTATGAGTGCGGAAGAGGCTTGCGAATACGGTCTTATCGACAAAGTAATCACCAAAAAGGACATTTAATCTATGGCAGAAAATAAAAACACGACGGGTGTTGTGCGCCATTGTTCCTTCTGCGGACGTGACGAAAATGAGGTTATGGTGCTTATTCCCGCGCGTGATGGCAAGACCTATATTTGCGATAGCTGTATTGAGGTATGTGCCGATTTCCTAGACGAGCAGTTCTCGCCTGCTACCGAAGGTGAGGAGGGAGAGCTTCTCACGTTTGACACACTCCCCCGCCCCAAAGAGATCAAGGCGATGCTTGACGAGTACGTTATCGGACAGGACGATGCGAAGCTCGCACTTTCGGTTGCGGTATACAATCACTACAAGCGCATACTCACTCTTGACGAGGCGGCAAAGGGTCGCAAGACCAAGAAAAAGGAAGAAACCAAGGAGCATATCGACGAGGTAGAAATACAGAAGTCGAACGTGCTTTTGCTTGGTCCTACCGGTGTCGGAAAGACCTATATTGCACAGACCCTTGCAAAGAGCTTTAAGGTTCCCTTTGCTATTGCAGACGCGACCACTCTTACCGAGGCAGGATACGTCGGAGAGGACGTTGAGAACATACTTTTAAGGCTTATTCAGGCAGCGGACTACGACGTAGAGCGTGCAGAGCGCGGAATCATCTATATCGACGAGATCGACAAGATATCGAGAAAAGGTGAGAACCGTTCTATCACCCGTGACGTTTCGGGCGAGGGTGTACAGCAGGCGCTGCTCAAAATACTTGAAGGCACGACCGCAAACGTACCTCCGCAGGGCGGCAGAAAGCATCCCAACCAGGAATTTATACAGATCAACACCAAGAATATACTCTTTATCTGTGGCGGCGCATTTGACGGCATCGAGTCCATAATCGAACACCGTAAGGGCAGTCAGCAGATAGGCTTCTCTACCGAAAAGGTAACGAAGAAGGAAAAGGTGGAAAAGGGTGTTTTTCGCGACGTTATAGCACACGACGTTGTAAAGTACGGCATTATTCCCGAGCTTGTCGGACGACTTCCGGTTATAGTAGCGCTTGAAAACCTTGATGAGAGTGCGCTTGTAAGGATACTCAAAGAGCCCAAAAACGCGCTGTTTAAGCAATACCAGCGTCTTTTCGAGATGGACGGCATTACCCTTGAGTTTGAGGACGAAGCTTTCGAGGCTATCGCGAAGCTCGCTATTGAGAGAAATACCGGTGCGCGCGGTCTTCGCTCGATCATCGAGGGCGTTATGATGAAGCCTATGTACGAGCTGCCCGGCAGGACGGACATCGAAAAGGCTATCGTCACCGCCGCTTTCGTAAAAGGCGATGAGAAATTAAAGCTTATAACGAAATAATTTACCTTATCACCGCGTATCTTGCCGCGGTGATAAAAAAAGGCTATCTCAAGCTTTCTTGAGATAGCCTTTTTAAATTTTAAATCAAATCAGTCCTCAATAACAAAGGAGGGGCGAACTACGGCGAAGTTACGGCCGTAGAAGAGTATTCTCTGCGCGAGGTTTGCAAAATCAGCCTCAACGCCGACGCCGTTTGTGAGATTGATGAGGTAGCCGTCACCAATGTACATATATACGCTCTCTGCGGAATTAGTGCGCGCAAGAAGAACGTCACCTACGATGAGGTTGTGCGGCTTGAGCATCTTGGTTCTGTCAAAAAGCTTTGCAGCGGAGTCAACACGCATACCACCGTAGAGGTGATCAACGAGCATCTTTTTGTAATAGGTATCCTCGTTGCGAAGCTTATCCATCTTCTTGCCGTTATACTCGGTTGCGGTCTGATAGAAGATACTGTCGTTGCTGCCGTCCATTACGGCGTTTATGTCGGTGTCCTTGAAGATATCCATCTTGCCGAGGGCGCGCTTGTATATCTCGTTTACAAGTGCGAGTCCCTTGAGGGTGGTGTTTTCAAGTGCAAGCTCATCAAGGGCAGCCTTGATAGCCTCCTGCTCGGTCAAGGTGAGAGTGTTCATAACCTTGATAGCGGCACATCTGTGCTTAACGCCACCGACAGTCGCATCTCTGCCGTCGATAACGGTGCCGTTCGGAACGTTGTCTACACTAACGGTGTAGCTGACCTTTACGGTCTCGCACGCGCCTACGGTAATGCTCCAGCGAAGCTCGTCGCCCGTTACGTTATCGCAGCCAGAAACGTAGGTAGTGCCTGCGGGTGCTTTATCGAAGATATCAATGGTCTTTGCTACGTCACCAAGGTTGCGAATGGTGAAGGTAAAGGTGATAATATCACCGGGATTTACAGTAGTTGAGGAGGGGTGGCTGGAGGTCTTATCGGCTCTTATATCCGTCATATTCTGAACGCGGTTTACGGTGTTTTCGGGTATCTCACCGTTAAACTTATTGAGAGGACGAACGATAAGGAGCTTGTTTACGTATCTGTCGCCGTTTTCATCAGGACCTCTGAAGGGGTTGCCGCTTACAGACGAAGAACCAAATAAGTAATCGTTCACTCTGCAATAGCGAATCGTGGGCTCGGCAACCTCCTCGCCAACGCCGCCACTTGCCTGCTTGAAGCTGGAGCCGGAGGAGTGGATAAGCATACCGTTACCGATATAGAGCATTACGTGTCCGCTGACCTCGCCGGTCTTGCCCTTTTCCATACGTCTTACGACCACAAGGTCACCGACCTGGAGGGTGTTCATAAACTCCTGCTTTTTCTGGAGAATAAAGCTTTCGTCATACTCGCCGGGAGTGGTATTCTCAAAGTAGAATTCGCGCATACCCTGTGCAAGAGCGTTAGAGGTAAGAGAAGAGGTGGTGTACATACTGGACGGGAGCGTGTATCCGAGTGCCATCTTGTATACGTCGTAGGTGAATACAGCGCAGTTTACGTAGCCCCACTCGTCATAGGTGTACTCCTCGGGCTGCTTCTCACCGTGAGTCCAACGGTGCTCTCCGGAGTTGCTGTTAAGACCGAACCATACGTCCTCGTACTGAAGATTCTCGCCACGAAGCATAAATGCCTCGGCGGTCTTAACGATAGCCTCCTGATACGCATTCATCTGAACTGTGGAGGCGTTAGGATCGGAGGGAGTAAATGCGGTCATGACCATAGAGGGTCTTATAACGGCATACTTGGAGGCTGTGGGAAGCGAGGCAAGAACGGTTGCCATGTCTGCCTTTGTAGCGGTGGAGGTGATGTCGTAAAGATCGCCCTCGCTGACAAAGTACATCTTGCCGCCTTCGCTGTTTTTCAAGTAGATTATATCACCGCTGATGAGGTTATCTTGGGTAACGGGGGTATTTATAGTTCCCTTTGCGCCTGCGATCTGTTTTACATCGGTGCCGCCGTAAAGACCGGGAGCGATCGCTGCGGCATAATCGGAGTCGTTAGTAAGAATAGCGGAAAGCGCATTGAGGGGGGTGCCGGTAGGCATTGCTGCATTTACCGCGCTGGAGTTGGAGAATGCAACGTAATATGCAAATTTCGCAAAATCGCGCGCCTCATAGGTTGAGGTGGAAAGGATCCTTACCGCCTTTTCGATATACTTTACGTCTACATCGTTAAGAGTGGCGGCAATATAAAGATTCTCACCTTCAGTACGCTTGCCGTTTACAGACGCGCTGTCGCCGGGAATGTAGCTACCGGGGGCAATATCCTTGCCGGTTATCTCAACGATATAGCTTACGGATTTAGTTTCATTCACACCTATCACCTCGGTCCAGGTCATCTGATCGTTTATCTTATCGTCACAGCCGGATATGTACGTTGTGTATTCGGGTACGGTATCCATTATTACAGCGGTGATCTCCGAATCGCCGTTGTTTTTTACGCTGATGGTAAAGGTAACGGTAGAGCCCTTAATAGTAGTTTCGCTCCAATCAATGTAAACGGGCGCATTGGCGGTCATACCTGCGGGTACTGACGACGTCTTGGTTGCCTCGATCTTAAGGGGGGTAACACGTCTGCCACAGTTGTCACACTTGTTATCCTCGTCATCGTCGATATGAACTATCGGAATTTCCGCATAGCAGTTATCGCATTCGCCATCGCAGCGCGCGTCAACGTGCTGAACGCACTTACGGCACTTTTCACAGATGCCGTCACCGTTCTTATCGACGTGTCCGATCTGGACGTCCGCCTGGCAATTATCGCACTTGTTATCGCAGTTTGCATCAACGTGATCCGTACATTCGGGTGCGGGCTCTTCGCCGCACGATACTACGGCAAACACCGTCATAGCAAGCATGAGAATAATTGCAAGCACGCAAAGTATTTGCTTTTTATTAAGCATACTACAAGCCTCCTAAAATAATATAAAGTTTACTATCAACATTTTAACACTTATTTTAAAACATTTCGTGCCATTTTTTGATATATTTGTGCCGTTTTTTAGCAATAAAAATAATAAAAATTTTAAAGAGCGCCAATCGCACAAAACGGTCGGCGCTCTTTTGTATAAAATGACTAACTGGGTTGTTGGAATTTTTCGGACCAACGGATTTTGAATTGCGTCGGGGTTAATCTTTGCTTATTGTGCGGGCGATTCGTGAATCGCCCCTACGACAATATGACAAGGCGCGATTAACTACGTCGAGCGAGGAAACGGTGATCTATGACAAAATACGAATGTCCGTGAACGAACGGATTTTGAATTGCGTCAGGGTTAATCTTTGCTTATTGTGAGGGCGATTCGTGAATCGCCCCTACGACAATATGACAAGGCGCGATTAACTACGTCGAGTGAGGAAACGGTGATCTATGACAGAATACGAATGTCCGTGAACGAACGGATTTTGAGCAGAAATCTTCGGATGACGAACGAAGGCGTAGTTGCCTACGTCGAGTGAGGAAACGGAGATTTATGCCAAAATACGAATGTTCTACTTGGTGCTCTTGCGGTAGGCGAGAGGACTCTGCTCCGTGTACTGCTTGAATATCTTGTGGAAATAGTTGGGGTTGCAGAAGCCGATCTCGTCGGCGATCTCGGACATTGACTTCTCTGTTTTGAAGAGAAGCTCCATAGAGCGATTGACACGCAAGCCGTTTATGTACTCTATCGGTGTCTTGCCGATGGAGTCCTTGAACATCTTGGTGAAGTAGTCGGCGGAGACGTTGATCATATCGGCGAGCTTCTCTACGTATATCTTCTCGCAATAGTGCTCGGAGATATATGAGATTACGGGGGCAAGACGAAGCACGTTATGGTAGATCATACGGTCGGACTCGTCCTTTGAGCCGCAATAGTAGCGAAGGAGCGCGGTTACCATAAGGTATATATTCGCTCTTATCGGGAGCTTATAGCAGACGTCCTTGGAAACGTACTCATCGTGCGACTCGGACATATAGTGCGAAAGAGTGGGATATACGGGATGTCCCTCTCTGAATACAGAGATACGGTTTTTGGACTGTACGTCGAACATATAGAACACCTCTTCGTCGAAGTTTTCCATATTGTTTTTGATAATTGCGGCATCAAAGCTCATTCCGCGTACTGCGGCAGATCCGTCCACGGTATCTACGCGGTATACGGACATCGGGGGCACGTACACGAAGTCACCTGCACCTGCAAAGAGAAGCTCGGTGCCTACGCGGATATTTACCTTGCCCGAGAGGACCTCGATTATCTCCATTGACTTTTCGTGGATCGCGGAATTTATAAGTCTACCCTCTCCTGAGTGGGCGTACATCTTAAAAGGAAAGCCGGTACTGTTCATAGCAATACTCCGTTGTCTATATTAATAAAATGTTGCAACTTCCTGCTCGGGCTTTTCAGCCTTTGCGATCTTCTCTACCGTGAGGACGGGGCCGTGGGCCTTATAGAGCTTGGAATACTCCTCGTTGAGCACACCCTCAACGGTGACCCAATCGCGAGTTTTGATATTAAGGCTGCCCATTCCCTTTGCCACGACACCGCGGTAAGCGATATCAGCCTCGCAGCAGGTCATAATATGGCGGCCGATGGCGAAATTGCCCTTCGGGAGAGAGGGGTCGAGGGCGCAGATGCCCTTGAAGCGAACTCGCTTGCCGTTATATTTTGCAAAATCCTCGCTCATATCTCGGTAGAAGATGGCAAAATCGATATCCTTGATCTCGATGACGGGGGCTTCGATATCGTAAGGAAGGGGGTCTTCGATAGTATCAAACTCGATCTCGCCGTTTACGTCCTCGAAGCAGATCTTTGCGCCGCGGGAGATACCGCGAACGAGCTTGTGAAGTGCTTCCTTATCGGTTGAGGGGTTGGTGCGATTGAAAACTACCATCTCGCAGCTGGTAAGCTTGTCCGCTACGAGCTGACGCATATTGGCGTTATAGGAGAGAATGGTGGTTGAATCAGCAATAAGTATCTCCTGATATACCATCCAGCCCTCAGGGAGTGCGTTGTAGAAGCGGTCGATAGACCACATACCGTTATACTCAACGACGACAACGTCAGCACCGGCACGCTTCTGCATAGCGCTGAGGCGGTCGGGAGTGATCTTTTGCTCGTCGTCGAAGGATGCGAAGGCTACGTTAGTGCCGAAGAGGTCGGGGGTGATCTCCTCCTCGCCCTCCTCGCAGGTTATGACGAGATATTTGCGCTCGCCATCGTTGAAGCCCTCGTCCTGCATGGTATCGATTATAAACTTGGTTTTACCCGCTTCAAGAAAGCCGGTAAAGAGATATACTGCAGTTTCCATATCAGCCCTCGATAAGCTCCTTGATCTTTTCTTTATCTATGCCGGAGCCGATAACGCAAAGACGACCGATAACAGAGGGAGTGCCGTATCTTACGTCGAGCTCACCGGGAACGTAGTCGAAGTGTATCCACTTGCCGTCCTCGGCTGCGACTATTCCCTTTGCGCGAAGGATCATACCGTAGTCGTCGCCCTCGGAGAAGGACTCGAGAATGGCGGTGATGCCCTCGACGGTGAATTTCTTTGCGGTTTCTACGCCGTAGCTGGAGAATACCTCGTCGGCGTGGTGGTGATGGTGATCGTGGTCGTGGCAGCCGCAGTTGCAATGCTCACCGTGCTCATGATGGTGATGATGCTCATGATCGTGATGATGCTCGTGCTCGTGATGGTGATGATGCTCGTGCTCCTCGTGGTCATGATTGTGATCGTGGTGATGACCGTGGCAGCCGCAGTTGCAGTGCTCGCCATGCTCATGATGGTGGTGCTCGTGCTCCTCATGGTCGTGATGGTGGTGATGCTCGTGGTGGTGATGCTCGTGCTCAAGCTCCTCAAGATCCTTTGCAAGAGTATCGCGCTCTTCCATCGCCGAGAGGATCTCCTTGCCGTCGAGGTCGCTCCAGGGGGTAGTTACGATAACTGCCTCGGCGTTATGCTCGCGGACGAGCTTTACCGCTTCCTCGACCTTTGCCGCCTTGGCAACGTCGGTATGAGAGAGGATAACGGTAGAGGCATTCTCTACCTGGTCGTTAAAGAACTCACCGAAGTTCTTCATATACATCTTGCACTTGCCTGCGTCAACAACGGTAGTGAAGCAGTTGAGCTTTGCGGTTTCGGTTTCAACGCCGCGGACTGCGCGGATAACGTCGGAGAGCTTGCCAACGCCCGAGGGCTCGATGATAACTCTGTCGGGGTTGTACTCTTCAAGCACCTGTGCGAGTGCCTTGGAGAAGTCACCAACGAGGGAGCAACAGATGCAGCCGGAGTTCATTTCGGTGATCTCGATGCCTGCGTCCTGCAAAAAGCCGCCGTCAATGCCTATCTCGCCGAATTCGTTCTCGATAAGAACGACCTTTTCACCGGCGTATGCTTCCTTAATAAGCTTCTTTATAAGTGTGGTTTTACCTGCACCGAGGAAACCGGAAAAAATATCTATTTTCGTCATTTTAGTGTATGACACTCCTTTAAAATAATGTTTTCAAGATATTATACTACATTTTTCCCGAAAAGTCAAGGGAGAGAAAGAGATAACATTTGACGGGCGATTCGTGTGGATGCTTGCAACCCCTCGCCCCTACGGGATTGGTGGGAAAATTTATCTTGTCATTGTGAGGCCGTCGAAGCCGGACTGACGGAGCACCTCGTAGACGGCTATGGCAACCGAATTCGAGAGGTTGTGGCAGCGGAGCGTGGGGAGCATTGGGATACGGACGCATCTATCAAGGTTGGCATTTACAAGCTCGTCGGGCAGACCAACGGACTCCTTGCCAAAGACGAGGTACGCGCCGTCGGGATAGTCGATATCGGCGTAGCAGGTACTGCCCTTTGCAGTGAAATAATAAAGCTCTGCGCCCTTGTTCTGCTCTAAAAAATCCTGCCAATTCTCGTAATATTTAACATTGAGCTTGTCCCAATAGTCAAGCCCTGCGCGCTTGAGGTGGCGGTCGGTGACCTCGAAGCCGAACGGCTTTATCATGTGCAAAGCCGCGCCCGTAACGGCGGCGGTGCGTGATATATTACCGGTGTTCTGCGGTATCTCCGGCTCGTAGAGGACTATGTTTATTTTTCTCATTTTTATTCTCCGATATTTATTTTCACCATTATTATACAACTGCCGTGGTATAAAATCAAGAGCGGCACCTAAAATATATTTTTAAATATTTACAAAAAAGTATTTATTTTTCGTTCGAGGTGTGTTATAATAGTGTAATTAAAATAGATTATTATGCCCTCTTTTATACCCTTTTGGGTGATTTGGGGACAGATCGGAGATAAAAATGGGACTTTTCAAAAAGCTTTTCGGCACTTATAGCGAAAAGGAAATAAAGAAGATCACGGCGACGGTCGACAAAATCGAGGCTATGGCGGATAAATTCGCGGCTTTTTCGGACGAGGAGATGCGCGGATATACCGAGAAACTCAAGGGCGAGCTTGCCGAAAGCAAGACGCTTGACGATATACTGCCCGAGGCGTTTGCGCTCGTGCGTGAGGCTGACGACAGAGTGCTTGGCAAGCGCCCCTTCCGCGTGCAGCTGATGGGCGGTATCCTTTTGCATCAAGGAAGAATAGCCGAGATGAAGACGGGTGAAGGTAAGACGCTTGTGGCTACCCTGCCCGCTTATCTGAACGCGCTGACCGGCAAGGGTGTGCACATCGTTACGGTAAACGATTACCTTGCCGAATACGGCTGTGACGAGATGGGACGTGTATACAACTATCTCGGTCTTACTACGGGTCTTATCGTACACGGACAGAACCCCGACGAGAAGCGCAAGGCTTACGGCGCGGATATAACCTACGCGACCAACAACGAGCTTGGATTTGACTATCTGCGTGACAATATGGCGCTTTACAAGGAGCAGCTTGTGCAGAGGGGTCACAACTTTGCGATAGTGGACGAGGTTGACTCGATACTTATAGACGAGGCGAGAACTCCCCTTATCATTTCGGGTGTGGGAACGAAGTCCACCGACCTTTACGAGATGGCGGACAGGTGCGTTTCCCGATTTACAAAGCACGTGATCAAGGAGATCGACGCGAAGCAGGACAACGACGTAATTGACGAGGATTATATCGTTGACGAAAAGGCGCGCACTGCCGTGCTTACCAAGAACGGTATTGAAAAGGCGGAAAAGTTCTTCAACGTTGAGAACCTCTCCGATCCCGAGAACAGCAATCTTTATCACCATATAAACACCGCGATAAAGGCGCGCGGAGTTATGAAGCGCGACGTTGACTACATTGTCAAGGACGGTGCGGTCGTTATCGTTGACACCTTTACCGGTCGACTTATGCCCGGCAGACGTTATAACGACGGTCTGCACCAGGCTATCGAGGCAAAAGAGGGTGTTAAGATACAGAAGGAGTCGCGCACGGTTGCGACCATAACCTTCCAGAACTATTTCCGTATGTACGGAAAGCTCTCGGGTATGACCGGTACGGCTATGACCGAGGACAACGAGTTCAGACAGATATACGCGCTTGACGTTGTAGAGGTGCCTACGAACAAGCCGATGATAAGAATCGACCACAACGATGCGGTATACCGCACTATGCGCGGCAAGCTTGCGGCGATAGTTGAGCAGATCAAGACCTGTCACGAAATGGGACAGCCGGTGCTTGTAGGTACTGTATCGATAGACAAATCCGAGCTTATCTCTGCTCTGCTCAAGAAGTGCGGAATTCCTCACAACGTGCTTAATGCAAAGCAGCACGCGCGCGAGGCGGAGATAGTTGCGCAGGCAGGTAGATACGGTGCGGTAACCATTTCCACCAACATGGCAGGTCGTGGTACGGATATTATGCTCGGCGGTAACCCCGAGTATATGGCAAAGGCGGAGATGAGAAAGATGGGCATCGAGGAGAGGCTCGTTATTGCATCTACCGGCACAGCGGACACAGACGACAAGGAGATCCTTGAAGCGCGCGCGACCTTCAACGGTCTTTACGAGAAATACCGCGAGATGATACGCCCCGATGCAGAAAAGGTGCGCGAGGCAGGCGGTCTTTACATTCTCGGTACTGAAAGACACGAGAGCCGCCGTATAGACAACCAGCTCCGCGGTCGAAGCGGACGTCAGGGCGACCCCGGTGAGTCTAAATTCTTCCTCTCTCTTGAAGACGATCTTATGCGACTTTTCGGCTCGTCGGAGAGAATAATGATGATGACCGAAAGACTCGGTCTGCCCGAGGATCAGCCGATCTCGGCAGGTATACTCTCAAACTCCATCGAAACTGCGCAAAAGCGCATTGAGTCGAACAACTTTGAGCGCAGAAAGCACGTGCTTACCTACGACGACGTAATGAACCAGCAAAGAAAGGTCATTTACGATCAGCGCGCAGAGGTTTTGAACGGTGACGATATTTCGGACAAGATACGCGCTATGATAGAGGAATCCGTCGGTGAGATGTTTGATCTTTGCTTTGGCTCGGAGAATCCCGAGGAATACAATTTTGACGAGTTCAACAACCATTATCTCGGTCTTATCAAGGACAAGAAGAACTTCAAGTACACCGAAGAGGAGCTTGCCGAGATCGACAAGGCGGCTTGGCGAGATGAACTTATAGCGGCGGCGCTTGAGGTGTACGCATCGAAGGACAAGATGACCGAGGAGCATCCCGAGCTGCCCGCAAACATAATGCGAGAGATCGAGAAGTCTATTCTGCTTCGTAACGTTGACCAGAAGTGGATGGTACACCTTGAGGATAACGACGAATTGAAGGAATACGTGGGACTCAACTCCTACGCACAGCGCGACCCCGTTGCGATATACAGACTTGAGGCGTCGGATATGTTCGACAAGATGATACACGACATCAAGGAAGACACCGTAAGACAAGTGCTTTCTGTAAGACCCAGAACCGACGAGGCAAAGAGAAGCGAGGTCGTTAAGGTCACCTCGACCGGCGGCTCGGGCGAGGGCGCAAAGCGCAAGCCCGTAGTTGCGAAGGCTAAGGTCGGCAGAAACGATCCCTGCCCTTGCGGTAGCGGAAAGAAGTACAAGAAATGCTGCGGCGCTGACGGTAGCGAGGGATAAAACATGGGCTTTGGAATACTGATGATAGGATATTTTCTTATCCTCAATCTTACCTATTACGGTGCGACCGATCTTATAGCGGGCATCATTATGACGATGGCGTTTTACAAGCTCGGCACGGTGAACAAGTATTTCTCGTTCGCTATACTCCCTGCGGCACTCTTTGCCGCGGTGGGTGTGCCGGAGCTTATAGAGCTTATGGCACAGCTTTTCGGGCGTGATCTGTCGGCTATACTGACCTACACGGCTGCACCGAGATACCTGGTAGTATGCATTTTGAGCATACTTATGATGAAGGGCATACACAAGGTTGCCGAAGAGGTCGAGGTATACAAGACGGCGAAGAATGCAAAGAACATACAGCCGTTTATCTACCTTGTTTTCGGCGGAATGATCATTCTTGAATTGCCTATCACCTTTGGCAGCGAATCAAAGTGGCTTGCCCTTTTGGCACTTATATTCCTGCTTGGCTGCTTTGTGCTGGTGCTTTACAGCCTTACGGTCATATACTCCGCTTACAAGTGGATCTGTATGCCCGAGGACGTCGATAACGACGCAAAGGAAAAGCCCTCGCGCTTTGCATTTATCAACAGCTTTCGCGCACGTCAGGAAGAGAAAAACCGCGAGTATGCGGAATATAAGCTGAAAAAAATGAACGAAAAGGCCTCAAGAAAAAAGAGGAAATAAACAATGAAGGAACGAAAGAAAATAAGGGCAGCGTATCCCCTTGCGATACTCTCCCTGATTCTGCTTTGCAACCCGAACGTAGGTGTTGTCGATATATTACCCGACTTTATCGCCTATTTCATTCTGGCAAGGCTGCTCTTGCCGGGTACGGAGCGCGCACCATACTTTATGGAAGCGAAAAAGGCTCTCGTGCGCCTTGGGTGGCTTAACATAGCGAAGATCGGCGGTCTTTTGCTTATCGGATATTCGAGAATGCAGAACTCGTTCGGAAACGATACGGCGGTAGTCGTCGTGACGGTATTTGCGGCGGCGGAGCTGGTGCTTTGCATTTCGGCAACGCGGGCGGTGTTCGGCGCGCTGTTCGGTCTTGGAGAGCGCACGGATATGAACGCGACGATAACTGACGTAGGCAAAACTCGTGTCGGCACCCTGCCCACTCTTACATACGCGTTTTTCGCGCTTAAGCAGGTGCTTAACGTTATACCGAACTTTTTCCTGCTCACAAGGATCAGTAGCGACGGAGTTATATCAACGATAGCCAAGGGCTATTCCTTTGCGCTTGTCTTATCGACCGTTATCGTGCTTGTGTGCGGTATTGTATGGTGCGTAAATTTAATAAAATATGTAAAAGCCATACATAAAGAGGGGCAGTTTTATTCTTCGATATACGTGCTTTCGGGAAGAGAGAACGAGGCACGCATAGCAACGAGGCACGCATGCGCCAAGATCAAGGGTGCTTTTACCCTTTTGTTTGCGGCGGTGATAACGCTTATCGATATAAAGTTTGACAACACAGACGGAATAAATCTTTTACCCAATTTTATATTCGGTATCATCGCTATGATAGCGATACTGAAGCTTTACCGCGCGACACCGCGCGGAGTCGGCGCGGCACTTGTATCCTGCGCGGCGTACACCGTGGCATCGCTTGAAGCCTTCGTGATGGAGAGCTGTTTTCTTTACAACTACGGATACTCTGCTCTGCTTAACAAGGGCGTTGCGCATTCCGTATACAATGCGGTAGAGGTGCTGTCGGTCATCGAGCTTATATCTCTTATCATATTCGCGGTATCGCTCGGCAGGATGCTTATCTCCTTTGCATACGAAAACACGGCAATTCCGCCGAGGGATGCAAGATACTCCCGCGCTGATGCGGATTATCACCGCTCGATCAAGCGCAGGATAATTGCCCTTGTCACGATGATCATTACCGTTGGGGTCGCGCGATGCGTTGTTGTGTATTCCAACGGGTTTGCAAGACTTATTCTCAACCAGCAGGCAACGGCTACGGTAAGCTCTGCTCTGCCCTGGATGAGCGCGGTGGTTACTGCCGCGGTAGTGCTTGTTATCGGATTTTCTTACTACCTTTTTTCCGCGATCAAAGAGGACGTGGATATGAAATACGGAGGTGAGTAAAGCATGAAAAGGATTTTACTTATCGCACTCTCACTGATTTTAGCACTCGCGGCATCACTCACCCTTTCGTCCTGCATTGGCGAGGACATTGAGGACGGCGTTGTATACAGCGGCGTGTGGGCCATCGGATACGAGGGAGGAGCCGGCGAGGTTACGGTACGCGAGGGCACGATCGGCATAAGAAGCGGTGCTTTCAGCGGTCGTGACGATATTACGAAAATAAACATACCCGACAGCGTAAAGACCGTGATGAGCGGCGCGTTTACGGGATGTGACGGCATCATAACGACACGTGACGGCATTGAATACGTGGACGGCTGGCTTATAAGCGCGTCGGATACATTGACCAAGGTTAATATCATCAGCGGCACGCGCGGCATAGCCGACGAGGCATTCTACGACTGCAAGAGTCTTACAAGCGTTGTAGTACCGAATTCCGTTGCGAGCATAGGCTCGCGCGCGTTTTACGGCTGTGACGGTATCGTCAGCATTTCACTCCCATTTATAGGTCAGGAAAAGGACGGTACGTTGAAAAAGCACTTTGGATACATTTTCGGTGCGACAGAGCCCTCAAAAAACAAGGATCACGTGCCGAAAACGCTTGAAAACGTAACTATCACGGGAAATACCGTTATATGTGACGAGGCGTTTGCCGGTTGTGCGTCGATAAAGACGGTAAGGATCGAGGGCAAGTTTGAGAGGATCGGCGATCGCGCGTTCAGCGAATGCACCTCTCTTACCGAATTTACGACAAACTGGATCTATAAAAGCATTGGAGAATATGCGTTTTTCAGATGCCGCGCGCTTAAAGGCATTACTCTGCCCGAGGGACTTGTGGATATTGAGAGCTATGCGTTTGCGATATGCCGCAGCCTTGAGGCTATAAACACACCAAGCACGCTTAAAACCATCGGAGAGGGCGCGTTTTTACAGTGCGACAACGCAAGTACGCTTACCCTGCCCGACGGTCTTGAATATATTGGCAGACAAGCATTTGACACCTGTAACGCACTTAGAAGCGTTATCATACCCAACTGCAAGCTGGAGATGATGGTGTTCTACAAGTGCGACGGACTTTGGGACGTTACGCTTTCGGACGGTATTGAGAGCATTCCGCTCGGTACGTTCGAGGGATGCACGGCACTTACAAGAGTGACCCTGCCAAGCACGCTTAAGGAAATATGCGCATCAGCATTTTACGGCTGCTCTTCTCTGAACTATGTAAATCTTGAAGAGGGGCTTGAAAGGATAGAGGACGTTGCGTTCTCGCAATGCTTCTCGCTTAAGGACGTAGATCTGCCCGAGTCGCTCGAGGAGCTTGGCAAGCAGGCGTTTTACGGTGCGGCGTGCGTAAAAAAAACTATGGAAGGCGTATCGGTAGTAGACGGCTGGATAGTCGGCGCGCCCGCTTCGATAACCCGTATGACGCTCGATGCGGGGATAGTCGGTGTGGCAAATTACGCCTTTGCCGAGTGTTACGTTCTTACCGAGGTTAATTACGCCGGTGATACCGCGGCGTTTGAGAAGATAAAGATCGGCGAGAATAACGATCCGCTCGTTGAAGCCGAGATCAACTGCGATCATTAATAAAAGCTACAATAAAAAACGAGGAATTTTTCAATTCCTCGTTTTTTATTTATTTTGCGGAGTTATAGAGCTTGTCCGCGATTTCGGATATTTTACTGTCGGGGCGCGAAGCACCGTCGCAAACAGCCGTGAATATCTCCATTACCTCGCTTGCTGCCGCATCGACCGTTTCGTTACGGAGAAAGTCGTCAAAGAGGTTGGAAATTTCGGGCATCGAGAGGTAGTCGCGCTTGTTGAGCTCGAGGCGGCGGGAAACTGCCTCGGGAGTTGCGCCTGTACGCGCCGAGAGGCGACCTTTTATCGTATCGAGATCCTCGTAGACGTAGAGGATAACCGAACGGAAATCGAAATTGCCGCGGCGAAGGCTTTTTGCGCCCTCGATGTCAAGGACGAGCAAGGGTGTTTTGCCCTCGGAGTGAATACGCTCGACCTCTGAGGCAGGAGTGCCGTAGAGGTTGCCGCCGTATTCCATATATTCGAGCATTTTGCCCGAGCCTACACGGCCGAGAAACTCCTCGCGCGTGAGGTAGAGATATTCGGAGTCGTTGCCGTCACCGCGCGGTGCGCGGGTGGTAGCTGAGCGGACGAATTCGAAAGAGGGATCTCTTTCCACTACCCTGTTTGCCACTGTGGTCTTGCCCACGCCGCTTGGGCCCACTATTACGAGTATGGCGTTCATTATCTCTTGGGAGTGATAACCTCTGCGCCGCCCATATAAGAACGGAGAGCTACGGGGATATTTACCGAGCCGTCGGCGTTGAGGTTATTCTCAAGGAATGCGATAAGCATACGGGGGGGAGCAACAACGGTGTTGTTGAGGGTGTGCGCAAGGTAGTTCTTGCCGTCCTCGCCCTTTACGCGAATCTTAAGGCGGCGAGCCTGTGCGTCACCGAGGTTGGAGCAAGAGCCGACCTCAAAGTACTTCTGCTGTCTGGGGCTCCACGCCTCAACGTCAATGCTCTTGACCTTAAGGTCAGCAAGGTCGCCCGAGCAGCACTCGAGAGTTCTTACGGGAATGTCGAGGGTGCGGAAGAGGTCAACGGTGTTCTGCCAGAGCTTATCGAACCAAACGGGAGATTCCTCGGGCTTACAAACAACGATCATCTCCTGCTTTTCGAACTGGTGGATACGGTATACACCGCGCTCCTCGATGCCGTGTGCGCCCTTCTCCTTACGGAAGCAGGGGGAGTAAGAGGTGAGGGTGTAAGGAAGCTCGCGCTCGGGAACGATCTGATCTATGAACTTACCGATCATAGAATGCTCGGAGGTACCGATAAGATAGAGGTCCTCGCCCTCGATCTTGTACATCATTGCGTCCATTTCTGCAAAGGACATAACGCCGGTAACGACGTTGGAACGGATCATATAGGGGGGAATGCAGTAGGTGAAGCCGCGGTCGGTCATAAAGTCGCGAGCGTAGGAGATAACTGCGGAATGAAGGCGCGCGATATCGCCCATAAGGTAATAGAAGCCGTTACCTGCAACGCGGCGTGCGGCATCAAGGTCTATACCTGCAAATCTCTCCATAATTTCGGTGTGGTAGGGGATCTCGAAATCGGGGGTCACGGGCTCGCCGTATCTTTCCACTTCAACGTTTTCGGAGTCGTCCTTACCTACGGGAACGGTGGGGTCGATGATATTGGGGATTATCATCATTATGTTCTTAACCTTTTCCTCAAGCTCTGCCTCGCGAGCTTCGCAAGCAGCAAGCTCCTGCGCCTGCTCTGCTACAAGCTTCTTTGCCTCTTCAGCCTCGGCAAACTTCTTCTGTCCCATAAGTGCGCCGATGGACTTGGATACCTTGTTTCTGTTTGCGCGAAGGTCGTGTGCCTTCTTCTTATTTGCGCGAAGCTCCTCGTCAAGAGCTATAACCTCGTCAACGAGGGGGAGCTTGGAATCCTGGAACTTCTTTCTGATGTTCTCCTTTACAAGCTCGGGATTTTCTCTTAAAAATTTGATGTCAAGCATTTTCTACACATCCTTTATATTATATTTTTATTTTTGAAAATAAAAAAAGCTATTCACCCCAAACGCATGGGACGAATAACTCCGTGTTGCCACCCAAATTGCGAGGAATATTCCCCGCCACTCAAAAGACCGATAAGGGAGTCCATGCCTCGATTCATCACCGAATACTCGGAAAGCGGAAATCCGTATCACACAAGCTGCTCGCACCGACCGCAGCCTCTCTTTATGGTGGGTGACGGAATATTCTTTCGTCATAGTGTAATTATTATATACCACGAAAAGAAAAAAATCAAGGGATTTATCAAAAAAAATATCGAAAGTGAGCTGACGGTGAGTCCACTTTCGATATTTTATACAGTTTATCTTGCCAATGTATAAATCTCGCACTCGTAGGGCGTGAGCTTGCGGCCGCTTGTGAGGGCGGGCTCGGTGCCGTCGAGATTGGTGAGGATACGCTTCCAAGTATTTGCTTTAAGCTCCTCGGGAATGGGAAGCTCCACCGTTTCGGCAGAGTAGTTTGCGACCACGAGCAGCGTTTCACGCGCGCAGCGGCGAAGATACATAAGTATCTTATCGTCGTTTTCCAACAGAAATTCAAGGTCGCCGTCGATTATTGCGGGATGCTCACGGCGCATCTTTATAAGCGTCTGATAGTATGCGAAGATCGAGTCGGGAGCTGCTCTGTCAGCCTCAAGGTTGATCTCGGTATATCTCGGATTCACCTTTATCCAGGGCTTGCCGGTGGTGAAGCCAGCATTTTCGCTTGAATCCCACTGATAAGGCGTTCTTGCGTTGTCACGGCTACGGGGAGCGACGAAATCTACAGCTTCCTTGGGAGTTGCGCCCTTGGCAATCATAGAATTATAGTCGCCGAGGGTGTAGCAGCAGTTGTAGTCCTCGATGCTGTCGAACTTGACGTTCACCATTCCGATCTCCTCACCCTGATAGATAAAGGGAGTGCCGGGGGTGGTGTGCATAAGGGTGGCAAGCAGCTTTGCCGAGGGTGCGCGGTGTTCGGTATCGTTGCCGTATGCAGACACCTGACGTGCGCTATCGTGGTTGGAGAGGTACTGAACGGGCCAAGCGTTGTGCTTCATTACCTCTGCCCAATCGCGCTCTACCTTGCGGAAGCGGTCGTTGCTGATGGAATAAATCGTGCGGTGCGCGAGGTCGAAATGGTATACCATATCAAGCTCCTCGCGGCTCTCGCATATGTAATCAAGCGCGTTGCCTGCACCTACGCCTGCTCCCTCACCGACGGTCATGCACTCGCGAGGACCGAAAACCTCGGTATAAAGCTCGTGGATTATATCGTGTATTCCCTCGACGTTGGTACACATCATGCCGTCGACTATAAATCCGTTGCGGTCAAGAAGGACGTTAGGCGCTTTTTTGGTATCGGGAAAGCCTGCGGGCTTTTTAAGTCTTGTGAACACGTCGAGGCGGAAGCCGTCGACACCCATATCGAGCCACCAATGAAGCATATCGTATATCTCACGGCGCAGGGGCTCGTATTCCCAGTTCAAGTCGGGCATTTTTATCGAATACTGATGAAGGTAATACTCTCCCGTGGTCTCATCAAATTCCCACATTGAGCCGTTGCCCTCGCGGAAATAGCTGCCCCAGTTATTAGGCTCTGATCCGTCTGCCTTGGGCGGCTGCCAGATGTAGTAGTTGCGGTAGGGGTTATCCTTTGATTTTCTCGATTCTTTGAACCAATAATGCTCGTCGGAGGAGTGGTTAAGTACCATATCCATAATGACGCGAATGCCCATAGAGTGCGCGACCTCAAGCAAATGCTTGAAATCGTCAAGAGTACCGTAGTCGGAGTCGATGTCGCGATAGTCGGCAACGTCGTAGCCGTTATCTACCTGCGGTGAGGTGTAAATAGGGGTGAACCAGATACAGTTTACACCAAGGTCGCGAAGCACGGGGAGCTTGGATATAACGCCCTGAAGATCGCCGATGCCGTCGCCGTTTGAGTCACAGAAGCTCTTGCAATATATCTCATATACTACGGCTTCCTGCCACCATTTCTTTTTCATAGGAGTCTCCTCGTTTTGATTTTTTGTTTTATTCTAGCATCTGAATTCTGCAAAGTCAAGCACAAATGGTAGAGTGCCACGAATGTGTAAAAATGTGAAAGATAGTTCTATAATTTTGAAATAATACAAATATTGTCAGTTTAGGTATTGATTTTTTCCACGAAATAGGATATAATTGTACTGTTATAAAATTTATAAGAATTTTAAGGAGATAACACAATGTTAGTTTCTGCAAAGGAAATGCTTGAAAAGGCAAAGGCAGGCCACTACGCAGTAGGCCAGTTTAACATCAACAATCTTGAGTGGGCGAAGTCCATTCTTCTTACCGCTGAGGAGATGAAGTCCCCTGTTATTCTCGGTGTATCCGAGGGCGCGGGCAAGTATATGTGCGGCTACAAGACCATCGTTGGTATGGTTGAGGGTATGATCGAGGGACTCGGCATCACCGTTCCCGTTGCTATCCACCTTGACCACGGCTCTTACGAGGGTGCTTACAAGTGCATTGAGGCAGGCTTCTCTTCCGTTATGTTCGACGGCTCTCACTACCCCATCGAGGAGAACATCGCAAAGACCAAGGAGCTTGTTGAGGCTTGTGCGGCTAAGGGTATTTCCCTTGAGGCAGAGGTTGGCTCTATCGGCGGCGAAGAGGACGGCGTTGTAGGCGCAGGTGAGGTTGCTGACCCGGGCGAGTGCAAGATGATCGCAGATCTTGGCGTAACTATGCTTGCGGCAGGTATCGGTAACATTCACGGTAAATATCCTGCTAACTGGCAGGGTCTTAACTTCGAGGTTCTTGCAAAGATCAGCGAAAAGGTTGGCGATATGCCCCTCGTTCTTCACGGCGGTACAGGTATTCCCGAGGATATGATCAAGAAGGCTATCTCTCTTGGCGTTTCCAAGATCAACGTTAACACCGAGTGCCAGCTTGCATTTGCAGCAGCTACCAGAAAGTATATAGAGGAAGGCAAGGACCTTCAGGGCAAGGGCTTTGACCCGAGAAAGCTTCTCGCACCCGGTGCAGAGGCTATTAAGGCTACCGTACGCGATAAGATCGCGCTTTTCGGCTCTGCTAACAAGGCTTAAGACAATTACTATATTATGAAAGCACCCACCGCGAATTTGCGGTGGGTGCTGTTTTGGTTCTGTTACCAGTAGAGCTTCCAATCGGGGTTAAGGAGTCTGTGGAGTGCTTCCATATAGAAGTAGTCGCCCCAGATGTTCATCTCATCGATACCAATGCCCTGCGGCTTTGCGTAGGTTGCGTGGAGAAGGAGTCCGTTGGACTCGGGGATATCCTTGGTAAGATAGTTATCGATAAGGGAGTTCATAATTCTGTTTACGGCGTTCTTATAGGTGCTGTAAAGAGGATCGGACTCGTCCATATGCTTCATTGCTTCAAGCATACCGCATACCGCGATAGCGGCAGAGGAGGTATCGCGAGGCTCGTTATCGCCGTCGGTGAAGCAGAGATCCCAGAAAGGAATATAGTCCTCGGGAAGATGGTTAAGGAAGTAAGAGGAGGTTGCCTTGAATACCTGCATAGCCTCGTCGCTTTCCTTATATGTACGGGTGAGCATAGGACCGTAGATGCCCCAAGCCTGACCGCGCGCCCAAGCGGACTCGTCGAATGCGCCCTGGTGGGTAACGCCCTTTACGGGTGCGCCCGTTTCGGGATCGAAGTAGAAGGTATGGTAGGTGCTGGCATCGGCGCGGCAGCATACACCAACGGTGGTATTGAAGTGATTCCAAGCCATCTCGTCGTACTTCTTATCGCCGGTTACCTCGGTAGTCCAATAAAGGAGCGGAATGTTAAGAAGGCAGTCGATGATAAGGCGGTTATCCTTGGGATCGTTTACGTTACCCCAAGCCTGAATGAACTTACCGTTCTCCTTATATCTGGAGATGAGGTTATCAGCGGCAAGGATAGCTGCCTTTTTGCCCTCTTCGCTGCCTGCAAGCTTATATGCTGCAACGCAGGAAAGAGAGAATACAAAGCCCATATCGTGATGGTTTACACCGAGCTTGTTCTCTATTCTGTAAAGGTAAGAGGGGATCTGGCCGAGAGCTACGGTCTTATACTTCTCGTCGCCGGTAAGCTCGTATGCGTGCCAAAGGATACCCGTCCAGAAGCCTGTGTTCCAGCCGCTTGTGTTCTCTACCTGGGTATATACGTTATTGATACTGCTGTGTGAGGGGAATTTGTCGGTGAACTGAGGGAGGGCGAAGTCAATCTTCTTTATAGCCTCACCGAGAGCGTACTCGATCTTCTCGCGAGGAAGATCAAACTCGGAATATCTCTCGGGGTTGGTTATAGCGGGAATGTTTGGGATCATGGTGATGCTCCTTTATACGTAGTTATACCTTATGTTAACATACCTGCGCGCGAAAGTCAATGAAAACGGCAAATTTTTCAATTTTTCGGTGAATAATTACCACAAAATGCGGTGATAATGGGGGTATGACGAAATTTGGAGGTAAAAATGAGCAAAAATATTATTTTTTCGGCGGTTATGGTGCTTATGGCGGTGCTTTTTATAGCGGTGATGCCTACTGAGGCGGAGGGCGCGGTGTATGAGGACACGGTGAGGCTACATATTCTTGCCGAGTCGGACAGCGCGGAGGATCAGGCGTTGAAGATCGCGCTGCGCGACGCGGTGCTATGTGAATTCGGGGCGCGGCTTCGGACGACGGAGTGCGCGGAAAATGCGAAAGATGAGCTTTCGCGGTCGGTTGATGAGATCGAGGAATTTTGCAATACCGAAATTGCAAAGCTCGGATATGATGGCGAGGTTAGCGTTACGCTCGTCAGTGAGTGGTACGAAACACGCGAATATGCGGACTTTACCCTGCCTGCCGGAGTGTACACGTCGCTAAAGATCGTTATAGGCGAGGGCGAGGGGCAAAACTGGTGGTGCGTTATGTATCCGCCGATGTGCCTTGACGTAGCGCTGGAAAGCGAGGGAGCAGACAGATACACGGACGAGGAGCGAGTGCTTATTTCGGGCAACGGATACCGCGCGAAATTCAAAATTCTTGAACTAATTTCCTCTGCTTTTTCATAATAGGAGTTGATTTTAGGAATTCGTTGTGCTAAAATATTACTACTAAACCAATTTTGGAGATATTATGGCAGAAAAGAAAGACAGCAAAATCATTGCCGACAACAGAAAAGCCAGACACGACTACTTCGTAGAAGAGGTCTACGAGGCAGGTATAGAGCTTTTCGGCACGGAGGTTAAGTCCTTGCGTGCGGGCGGTGTCAATCTTAAGGATTCCTACTGCGAAATAGACGGGGGCGAGATGTTTGCCCTCGGTGTACATATAAGCCCCTACGACCACGGAAACATCTTCAACAAAGACCCCTTGCGCCCCAAGAAGCTCTTGATGCACAAGCGCGAGATAATGAAGCTGACGGGTCTTGTATCGCGCGAGGGATATACCCTAGTGCCGCTGTCGCTGTATTTCAAGGGCAGCTACGTGAAGATGGCTATCGGTCTTTGCAAGGGTAAAAAGCTGTATGACAAGAGAGATACTATGGCAAAGCGCGATGCTGACAGAGTTATCGAGCGCGCTATGAAGGATAGGAACAGATAAAAAAGGACGGAAAAGTTTTCCGTCCTTTTTTAGTGAAATGTTGCTCTGCAACGTGAAATGACCTATCGGTCGTGAAATTTGCCTGATGGCAAGTGAAATGCCTGCGGGCGTTAAAGAAGCGAGGAAAGCTCGTCTGCGTTTAGCGGTCGATAATCGCCGACGTGAAGTGCCGGATCGAGAGAAAGCGTGCCCATCGAAAGCCGTTTAAGATAGACTATACGGCAGCCTGCGTAAAGAAGCAGGCGTTTTACCTCGTGCTTTTTACCCTCGGTGACGGTGACTGTGCCCGATATTACCGTGGTGTTTGGGCGGCGGTTTGCGCGCTTGAGGTCATCGGGGGAAAGGAGCGCCTTTATCTCACCGAGAGTGGTGCTATCGCCCATGGTGACAGTCGCGGGGGCGGAGCGGTCATCGCGCGTCGGATAGAGCTTTATGCCCTGCTCTATCTCTGCCTTTTGCTCGTCGGAAAGTGTGCCGAGAGCGTAAAAAAAGTAGGTTTTGGGCACTTTGTTTTCGGGTGAGAGAAGGCGCGCGCAGAGTGCGCCGTCATCGGTTACGAGGAGCAAGCCCTCGGTGTCGCGGTCGAGTCTGCCGACGGGAAAAAGGCGGTCGCGGTGCGCCTCGGGAAAGATGTCCATAACCGTTTTATGCCTTGGATCGCGGCGCGCGGTTATGCAGCCGGAGGGCTTGTTGAGCATATAATATTCCACTTTATCAATCCTTAATTTTCATAGTACGCATGGCGTTGAGAATTGCGATAACGGCAACACCGACATCGGCAAAAACAGCGAGCCACATATTAGCAAATCCGATGGCGGAAAGCGCGAGTATCGCACCCTTTACGGCAAGGGCGAAAACGATGTTCATTTTGGCTATTCGGACGGTCTTGCGCGCTATCTTTACGGCGGTTGGCAGGCGGTCGAGAGAGTCGGACATAATGACCACGTCAGCCGCCTCGATGGCGCTGTCGGAGCCTATTGCGCCCATTGCGATACCGACGTCGGCAGACACTATTGCGGGGGCATCGTTTATGCCGTCACCGACGTATACCGCAGCGCTTGACGAGGCTATAATTTCGGAGAGCTTTTCGTATTTTTTCTCAGGTAAAAGCTCGGCGTGGATCTCGGTGATCCCAAGCTCACGTCCGACACGCTCGGCATTGTCAGATCGGTCACCCGAGAGCATGGCGACGCGGCGGATGCCAAGCTTTTTAAGATTTGATATTGCCGCTTCTGCCTCGGTTTTTATGTCGTCTATTACGATTATTTGACCTATGTACTCGCCATCCTGCGCAACGAGAAGCGAGGCTGATCCGATGTTTTCTGGCAGTGAAATTCCCGCCTCGCGAAGCAGGTCTTTATTGCCGACGAGGACACATTTTCCGTCCACGTTTGCCTCTACGCCACGGCCGGCGATCTCCTTATATTCGGTGGGGATAACGGTCGTTTTTGCATAGGATTTTACGCATTCGGAGAGCGGATGATTTGAGCCGTATTCAGCCGATGCGGCAAGAAAAACGAGGGTATCGGCATCGACGCCCGGTGCGGTTATAACCTGACTGACTTTAAAGCTTGCGGTGGTGAGAGTGCCCGTTTTATCGAAGGCAAAAGAGTCTGCCCTTGCAAGAGGAGAAAAGACGTTGCCGCCCTTGAAAAGTATGCCCTTGGATGCCGCGCCTCCGATGCCGCCGAAGAATGCCATCGGCACCGAAATAACGAGCGCGCAGGGACAGGAAATTACGAGGAAATTGAGTGCGCTGTACACCGCATCCGACCAGGACATAAGCCTGAAGATCGGTGGCAGGAGCGCCATAAGAATTGCGAGTCCGACGACGATGGGAGTATAGAAGCGGGAGAAGCGTGTGATAAAGCTCTCTTCCCTTGATTTGTTCTCGCTTGCGTTTTCGACGAGGTCGAGAATTCGGGCGGCTGCCGACTCATCGGCCATGCGGTCGGTGCGGCAGGTGATGACACCGTTCATAACAACAGAGCCGCTCTCGACGCGCGAGCCGACGGATGACGCGCGAGGTATCGATTCACCGGTGAGTGCGGAGGTATCGACGTCGGCAGAGCCGGAGATGACGGTGGAGTCGATCGGCACGCGCTCGCCTGCTCTGATTATGATAGTTGAGCCGATCTCGACGTCCTCGGCATCGACGGTTTCTTCAACGCCGTCCAGAAGAACGGTTGCCTCATCGGGACGGATGCTCATAAGGGCGCGTATCGACTTGCGAGAGTGGGCTACGGCACGATGCTCAAAATATTCACCGATAAGGAAAAACAGCATTACCGCCACGCCCTCGGACATTTCGCCTATTACCATAGCGCCGACGGATGCGACGGACATCAGAAATTTTTCGTCCAAAAGGTCGCCGCGCAATATGCCGCGCACCGCGGCAACAAACACGGGTATACCCGAAACCAAAAGTGCTAGCAGATATATTGGGAGCGCGATAATATACAAATGATGGTCGGGCTGCGGGCGCGACGCCAGCTCGCACACGAATGCGGCGACAAAGAGCGAGAGACCGATTATTATACGGCCGAGCTCGCTTTTAAATACCGATATTATCTTTTTCATATCACTTTTCGATCTTTACCGACTTATCAAACGCGCGTGCCACGGCGGAAAGAAGCTCGTATGCCGCGGATTCGTCAAGCGAGGTCTCGACGGTGAGCTTTTCGGTGAGGAAATTTATCTTCGCGCTGTCAATGCCGTCCTTGGACTGCATAGATGCGGCGAGCTTTGCGGCACAGTTGGGGCAATCGAGGCCCGTAATCGTATATTTGATCTTCATAGTTATATCTACCTTTCATTCATTTATATGATCGAGTGCTTTTTCGATTATGTCACGTACGTGATCGTCGGCGAGGCTGTAATACACGTTTTTGCCTACCTTTTTATGAGTTACGAGCGAATTGTGGCGCAATATTTTAAGCTGATGCGACACGGCGGATTTAGTCATACCGAGCAGCTCGGCGATGCCGCAAACGCACATCGGCGCTTTATCGATGGCGAAAAGTATGCTCATACGGGTTGAGTCGCCAAAGATCTTAAAAAAATCGGCGAGGTCGTAAAGAGTTTCATCATCGGGCATATTTTCGCGAGCAGCGGCTACTGCTGCATCGTGGTGGCCGTCACATTCGTGCAAGGGTGCTTCCCTTTTTACTTCGTCTATCATTACGTATCCTTTCATATAGTTGAACGGTTGTTCAACTGTTTGATTTAATTATACTTCAACTTAACCGATTTGTCAATAGATAATATAAAAATAATATTCAAATTCCGAATAAACAAGCGTATGCGAACCCTCGCACCTTGCGGTGCAGTGTTCGAGACCGGCCGACTGCGTCAAAAGAAAAATGCAGTCGCACCAAATGGTGCAACTGCATCTTTGGCGGACAGGGTGGGATTCGAACCCACGGTACCGTGAGGTACAACTGATTTCGAGTCAGTCCCGTTATGACCACTTCGATACCTGTCCATATGCACGGCGATTTCGCGTGCTTGAATATTATATCACAAAGAAAATCAAAATTCAAGTGCTTTGACATATTTTTTTGCGTATTTTCCCAAAAACGAAATATTAACGCAAAAAAGAGCTGTAAAAGATGTAAATTTGTATGTTTACGATGCAAAACTTGCATTTTGTTTCGTTTTTCTAAAAGGTGTGTTTTTTATTGAAAAATCAGTTGTATGCAAGGGGCTTTTTTACTATGCATTTTTTCGCCTCAAAACAACTAAATATGAAATACAAGCATAACTATCCGTATAAAAGCAACCGCTTGTTTTTCCTATATATAATATAAGTGGTATGCTTTTGTATAGAAAACGATTATCGCGTGAATAAATATGCAATTTTTATGCATTTGCAATCACGGTGAGCGTGCTCTTTTAAAGGCAAAATGACAACCGAAAACGAGTCCGTGAATTGTGTACAGTTGTTTGTGAATGATGCGGCTTAAAACCACCGTGGTAACAACACTGCCCTGCAAGTCGCGTCAATATGCATAAATTGTGAACAAGAATTTTGTGTTATTTAACAGTTTTTGAATGAATTGTAAAATAAGTTATTGCATTTTTCTTCGCATTGGTGTAATATATATAATATATTTATTGGCGCACGAGTATTATTTCTTTTTTAAAAGTCGAAAATGAATTTTTAGCTGACGAAAATTTCAAAAAAATATTCCTTTGCCGATCAAATATACACAAAAATAGTTGATTCTTTGTAACACTATATCATAGGAGGGCATTTCAATGAAAGTCAACTTCACAAAGAACAAGTGGCTTGTCGCTCTTGCGATCCTTGCATTGCTTGCTACGACCGTATTCGGCGTAGTATCGTGCGGCGACGATCCCACACCTCCCCCCCAATTCACAGAGGGAGACGAAATGGGCGTCTATTATTATGACGTCGAAGATGGCGAAGTTTTGCTGACACTCAGCTTAGGCAACAACTTCACCATCGCAGGTCCCGGTATGAACAAGACCGGTACTTACACAATAGACGGTACTAACCTCTCTCTTGATTTCTTCAAGGATGAGGACGGCACCACAACCGCTACCCTTGAGGGTGATTCTCTCGCTCTTATTTACGGCGAGGCTAAGATGAACTTCCTTAAGAAGATCAGCTACACCGTTAGCTTTAACGTAGACGGCGGCAGCGCTGTTGCACCCGTTAAGGTTACAAACGGTAAGGTAGTGGCTGAGCCCGCAGTTCCCACTAAGGAAAGCAACGTATTCCTTGGCTGGTATGCAGATGCTAAGCTTACCACTCCCTTTGTATTCGACACCACCGTGATCAAGGCTGATACCACTATCTATGCAAAGTGGGCAGAAAAGACCATCGGAGTTGCTGAATATACCGTAGATTTTGATCTTGGATATGAGGCTGAGGCTCCCAAGGCACTCACCACTATTTCCGGCAAGGCATACGGCGTTACCGCTCCCGAGCGTCAGGGCTACACCTTCGGCGGCTGGTGGATCAGCATGACCGACGATGCAACCAAGCTTTCTTACGCTTATACCGAGGATACCGTATTTACCGCCGATACCACTCTTTACGCAGTATGGTACGAGGACGGCGCTACCAAGCTTAACACACCCGCAGTAAGCGTAAGCGACAAGCTTATCTCCTGGGGTCAGGTCAGCGGCGCTAACGGCTACGTGCTCACCGTTACTGCTCCCGACGGAACCGTTCTTATCGACAACGAGAAGATCGCGGCTACCGTAAAGACCTACGACTTCTCTATTCTTGCAGCAGGCGAGTACACCGTATCCGTAGTTGCGGTTTCGAACGACGAGACCAAGACCTCTGACGCGGCAGTAAGATACTACACCAACAAAGCACTTGACAAGGTTGGCGGCTTCCAGGTCGTAAACGGCATTCTCGTATTCAACGCTGTCAAGAACGCTGAAAAGTACATAATCACCGTTGACTGCGGCGACGACAATCACAAGCACACCGCATTTGACAACGGCAACCGCACCACATTCTATCTTGCTAACTGTCCTATGCAGGCAGGCGGTATCAAGGTAACCGTTACTGCAGTAGCAAACGGCTACGCTTCCTCCACCTCCAAGACCTTCGCATACGACCTTACCCTTGACAAGATCGCAAACGTTGTTTACGATGCAGCTAAAGACGTATTCGTATGGGATAGCGTTGCAGGCGCGGCAGAGTATATCGTTACCGTTAAGGTTGGCGAGAATACCTACGTTGTTAACAACGGCAGCTTCACTACCTTCAGTGCAGCTCCCTACACCGGCAACATTACCGTAAGCGTTGTTCCCGCAACTCAGGGATATAACTCTCCCGAGGGTGCTGAGGCAACCTGCGCAAAGACCATTCCCGCACAGCCCGCAGGTCTTACCGTCAACAATATGACTATCACCTGGGCAGAGGCTGCAGGCGCAGTTAAGTACGAAGTTAAGATCGGCGATCAGACCGTTACCGTAGAGACCAACAGCATCGACCTTGTAGCAGCAGGACTCACTCTCACTCAGGGCGAGACCTACACCGTACAGGTTAAATCTATAAGCGCGGCAAACGAGGCTTCCGTATACTCCGAAGCAGCAAAGATCGGCTACTTCGCAATGATCAACTCTCTTTCCTACTCGAAGAACACCGTTAGCTGGGCTCCCGTGCTTGGCGTTAACACCTTCAAGGTAAGAGTAAACGGCGGCTCTGAAAAGACCGTTACCGACGCTAACTCCGCACGTGTAGTTCTCACTAAAGAGGGCGAAAACGTTATCGAGGTCAAGTTTGCAGCAGGCGAGACCGAGTCCGAGTGGGTAGCTATCACCGTTAATGCAATCGCGGTTGAGTACGATACTCGTTCTGCTTCCGGTTCTTTCTACACCGAGTATCTCGCAGTAGGTGATGAGTATACGCTTCCCACCACTTCGTTCGGTAATGGATTCAGCAAGAACGGTTACACCTTCGTAGCTTGGGCTACCTCTCCTCTTGGTACCGAAAGCAACGGTGCGATCCTTGAAGCTGGTGATATCTTCACCGGTAACACCTACACCATTATCTACGCAACCTGGACTCCCAACGATTATAAGATTACTCTTAAAACCAAAGACTCCGGTTACACCCTCAGTGGTGTTGAGGACGGTACTGAGGTAACAGTTACTTACACCAAGAACTTTACTCTTCCCGTTCCCACCCACTCCAATGCTGCGTTCAACTTCGCAGGTTGGTACACTCTGCCTCACGGCGAGGGCAGACAGCTTACCGATGCCACCGGAGCATCAGTTGTCACCTATCCCTACACCTTTGACGAGACTGCTTACCCCTACTTCACCTCTAATGCACTTAGCTTTATTCTTCGCAGTGATGGAAACTCCTACCAGGTTAAGGCAGGCCCCGGTATCAGCGAGATAACCGACGTTGTTATCCCCGTTACCTACAACGGCAAGCCCGTTACTCACATGGAGGACAGCTCCTTCAACTCTCAGAGCAACATCCTTACAATGTCTATTCCCGATACTATCCAGTACATCGGTACCAAGGCATTCCGTTCTGCTCTCAATCTTCAGAAGGTTGAAGTATACAAGGCATATCCCGATGAGACCTACGAGGTGTTCTACGCTTCCGCTAACGGCGCACTCCTTCACAAAGATATGGGTATCTGGTATCTTGAGTGTGTACCGAAGGGCGTTGCAAAGCTTTCCGACACCAACACCTTCGTAGTTCCCCGCGAGATCCCCGCGATCGAGGGCGAGAAGGTAACCGCGATCAAGGTTGAGGCATTCCGTTACACCGTTAACCTTGAGCACGTTGTTATCCACAACGATATCACCGATATTCCTCCCTATGCGTTCAACTCGGTCACCTCTCTTAAGAGCGTGACTATCGAGGAAGGAACCAATCCTATCGTATTCGAGAAAGACAGCCAGGGTAGATATCCCTTCGTTTCTTGTAACAGCATCGAAACATTCAACCTTCCCTCGAACTTCGCTATGGACATCGACTCGTTCAAGTCCTTCCTTACATCCTACACCAAGCTTAAGGCGATCAATATTGGCGAGGGCAACACCAACTTTAGCTCTCTTGGCGGTATCCTCACCAACCTTGAAGGTGATACCTACATTTACGGTCCTAAGGGACTCCAGGGTATCCTCTCCATTCCCAGACAGATCACCAGAATCGATGACAACGCATTTGCAGGTAACAACGCTATCACCGACGTTAATATTCCTATTTGGGTAACCTACGTTGGCAAGCAGGCGTTCAGCAACGCGGCTGCTCTTAAGACCGTAACCATCGCAGGCGGACGTGACACCGATCTTTCACTCGGCACAAACGTATTTGCAAGCTGTAAGAGCCTTGAGACCGTTACCTTCACCGGAAACGAGCTTGGTACTCTTGATACCGGTAAGATCGCAATCCCCGCAAGCGCATTCTACGGTTCTAACACCTACGTGCTTCACACCGTTACCGTCAAGGCAGGTGCAAACATCACCTCCATCGGTGCTAACGCATTCTACAACCAGCCCAGCCTTAAGAACTTTATCGTTGAGGCAGGCGCATACGTAGGCTCTATCGGCGACAGCGCATTCTACAACTGTACCGCATTTGAGTCCTTCAAGGTTCCCGCAACAGTTAAGTCTATTGCACAGAACGCATTTGCTAACTGCACCAACCTTTCCGACCTCACCTTCGAGGCGGCAACCGCAGAGGATGCTGCAATTTCTATTTCCACCTACGCATTCACCAACTGTACAAAGCTCAGAACAGTAGTCCTTCCCGACCACCTCTCCAGCTTTAACTCCGCAGCGTTTGAGGGTTGTACCGCTCTTAAGAGCATCACCGTTAACACCACCAACCCCAACTACAAGTCTGAGAACGGCATTCTCTACAAGAAGTCCAGCTCTACCAGCGACGACTTTGCAGAGCTGCTCTTCTATCCCACCGCTCTTATCGTTGAGAACGGCGGTATTATCGATAACCTCCCCACAACTCTCGTTAAGATCGGCGGTTCCGCATTCTCTAACAACGCAGGTCTTGTAAAGATCACCCTCCCCGCAAGCATTGAGGCGATTGATACCGCGGCGTTCAAGAACTGTGAGAACCTTGATGAAGTAATCTTCCTTGGTGCTACAGCAACCGAGAACGTTGCTACCTCCCTTTCTATCGAGGCAAGCGCATTCGAGAACTGCTCTAAGCTCAACAAGATCACTCTTCCCGACTACACCACGACTATCAAGACTCTTGCATTCCAGAAATCCGGCATCACTAACTTCACGATACCCGCAAGCGTAACTTCTATCGCTACCAAAGCGTTTAACGGTTGTGACAAGCTCGTGAGCATCACCTTTAAGAACACCGGTTCTCTTGCTATCACCGATAGCCTCTTTACCGGCTGTACCGCACTTACCACTGTTGACCTTGGTGCAAACGTAAGCGCCATCGGCAAGAGCGCGTTCGAGGGTTGTACCGCACTTAAGACTGTAAAGATCGAGACCGAAGGTTCCAAGCTTACCAAGATCGCAAACAAGGCATTCTTCAACTGCCCTGCTCTTGAGGAGATCACTATTCCCAAGACCGTTACGGCAATTGGTGATTCCGCATTTGCTGCAACCGCAGATGCTCGCGGTAGCCTCACTAAGCTTGAGTTCGAGCTTGGTGGAACCAGCACCCTTCACATCTATCAGAAGGCATTCCAGTATCAGGCAGCTCTCAAGAGCATTACCTTCCCTGAGAGAGTAAGCCTTTACACCGGTGCAAACGGCACAACCAACGATTCCAACGGCAACAAGATCGCAAAGCCCGTAACCTACGCCAACTTTAGCTCTAAGACTACCAGCAACGGTATGGCAGCGCTCTTCCTTGGATGCTCCTCTCTTGAGAACATCACTATCGCAAATGAGGAAGACGTAGACGCAACCGTATATTACACCGCAATAGACGGCGTGATCTACACCGCTGACAAGACTGTTCTTATCTACTGTCCTGCCGCAAACGTAGGCGCACTTAACGGCGATACTCCTACCTACAAGATCACCGTTCCCAACACTGTTACGCTCGTCATGAATATGGCGTTCCTTGACAATACTAAGATCACGACCGTAACATTTGAGGAATTTGATAAGGCTGATGAAAAATACGGCACTCAGATCCTTATGGTAGGTCACGAGTCCAGTGCTTCGAAGACCGAGGCTGTATTCGGTGGTATTACTACTTCTATCACCGAGGTCAACCTTCCCTCTCACCTCAGCACTATCTCCGGTTATGCATTTGCGGTTACCGGCGAGAACCCCACGGCTATGGCGATCAACTTTAACGCCGGCGCAAGTGATATCACTCTTAAGAACAACGCATTCAGATTCAGTGCAGCAACGACTCTTACTGTTCCCGCAGTTAAGTCCTTCACTACCACCTATGCGTTTGCAGATACTCCCCTTCTTCAGAGTGTTTCCATCAGCATCCCCTCAACCGTAACCACACTTCCCAATTACATTTTCCAGAATGCGAAGTCTCTTACAAGCTTCAGCGTTCCCGCATCCATAAAGACGATCGGTACATATGCATTTGAAAATTGTACGTCGCTCACATCTGTTGAGCTTCCTTCCGCACTGACCACAATCAACCAGAGCGCGTTCAGTGGTTGTGCTTCTCTTCAGACAATTACCATTCCCGCTAACGTTACAACGATCGGCGCGACTGCATTCGCGAACTCAGGTCTTACCTCGATCACCATTCCTTCGAAGGTGACCACTATGAGCAATGCTATGTTTAAGAACTGCAAGTCGCTCGCCAGCGTAACGATCGAGGGTAAGATCACATCTATTGCACAGGAAATGTTCTTTGGATGCTCTAACCTCTCTACTCTCAACATCACCACCTACTCCAGCATTGCGACCATTGGCGCTTACGCGCTTTGCGGATGTGAGAAATTGACCTCTTTCCCGTTCGAGAAACTTACCTCTACATGTAAAACTATTGGTAACGGTGCGTTCAGCCATACCAGCATCACCAAGGTCGACCTCACAAAGCTTACCGCGCTCAATGCAACGCTTACCTCTGCTTTTAACAACATGCCTAAGCTTGAGGAAATCGTATTCTCGCCTAACTGGTCGAAGCTTCCCTCTTCTGTTACTCCTGCAGGCGACTACAACGGATATGCTGCATACGGATATCCCTTTGATAATCTTCCCGCACTCAAGAAGATGACGCTTAACTCCAAGTTCAACCCCACCACGATGATCGCAGCTACTGCTAACGGAACCGAGCTTCCCGTATATCTCTTTGAGTACGTTACCAACAACTGCCCCGGTATTGAGATCATAGTTCCCACTACTCTTAACTCCAGCTACACTGCTGACGAGTACGGCGTTTACTACAGCGCAGACGGAAAGACTCTTTACTGGGCTCCTGCCTCCATCACTCTTGACACATACGAGATTCCCGATACCGTCAGAACGATAGGCAAGAACGCATTTGTAGGAAGCAACATCAAGACTATCATTATCCCCCGCACTGTTGAGACCATCGGCGACAACGCGTTCTTAAACGCAAACACCACCAATATAGTTATCAACGATACTCTTGACGCACCCAGCTACCTTGACTCCATCGGTGCATATGCGTTTGCTGGATCTAAGATCACCTCGTTCGTGATTCCCGACAGCACCACCACGCTTGGTGATTATACCTTCGCATTCTGCCCCAACCTCAAGAGCCTTACCACCGGTGCAAACATGACTGCTCACCCCTGGTACTTCATCCGCGGCTCTGTTGCACTCGAGGAGCTTAACATCCAGATGGGTCTTGAGGCCATAGACACACTTGTAGGCGACAGCTACCAGACTCCTATTGACGGATATCAGCTCAAGACTATCACGCTTCCCTCCTCTATTAACTACATTGGTTATTATGCATTCTACGACCTTGACGGCGTTGAAGAGATAACCTTTGCAGAGGGCTCGAAGATCGAGACGTTCGATACCCAGTCGTTCAGAGGTTGTACTTCCCTTGTAAGCATCAACAACATTCCCAAGACTCTTGCTGTTGTTATGGAAGGTGCATTCGACGGTTGTACCTCTCTTAAGAGCCTTGACTTCTCCGGAACTGCGATTACCGAGTTCTGGGATTACACCTTCAGCGATACCACATCACTTGAGGAAATCAAGCTTCCCGAGGGTCTTACCACCATCGGTGACCGTGCATTCTACAACTCCGGTATTCTGAGCATTGAGATCCCCGCAAGCGTTACTGCTTTCGGTCTTGGCGTATTTGAGAATGCTACAAGACTTAAGACCGTTGTATTCGCTGAGGGCAGCGCTATCACCGAGCTTGACGGCGAAGGCATCTGGTCCGAGTGGTCTGAGTTCCCCCCTGTTGAGACCGATGCTCAGCTCTTCAAGGGTACTACCAGCCTTGAGACTGTTACCGTTCCCAACGCGCTTACCTCGATCGGTGTTTCCACCTTCGAAAACAGTGGTATTCAGAAGCTTATGATGACTGATCCCACTGCTGAGTCTTCGCTTAACTACATCGGCGACAAGGCGTTCGCAGGTTGTACAAGACTTACTGACCTTGTATACGTTGAGAATCCCGACAGCCCCGAGGATATGATAGTTCACAACTATCTCTACCTTGTTACCGAGATCGGTGAGGAAGCATTCTCCGGATGCTCCGCACTTACCTCTGTAACCTTCGGCGATGACATCGAGTACATTGGCGATAAGGCGTTTGCTAACTGCCACGGTCTTGAGGTGGCATACATCCCCGCACAGCTTGCCGACATCGGCGGCAACATTTACGAGGGTATCGACAAGGATAAGATCGAGATCGATCCCGCTCACACCGTCTTCGTGCTTGTAACCGATGCTGACGGCACCGTTTACCTCAAGTACGCTGACTCCGGTGAGATCATCGGTTCTTGGACCGATTACGTAGAGCCTACTCCCGAAGAGCCCGCTCCCGAAGAGCCTGCTCCTGAGGTAACCGAGTAAGCGATACCCCATCCGATAGGCACGTGCCTATCAACTTAACGCACAAAGCTTAAGTAGTCGGGCGGCAACCGTCGCCCGACTACACCAATGAAAAAACAAAGTTATGCCGAGGGTGCTTTTGCGAGTTCCCTCGACTAACGCTGTTTTGGAGAAATCGCATTTTGGCAGATCTTGCCATAAACATTCCACTAAACGAGGCAAAAATGACGAATCAACACTTCAACGAGTACAAACCCAAGCTTACACTTGAGGCTATACTTACCTCCGTACTGTTCGGAATCGGAATAGGCTTCAGCACGGCTTTCCTGCTTGGTCTGATATTCTGGATCATAGGCATAAAGCTGTACTGGATAATAATCGCGGCAGCGATCGGCGTTACCACGATAGCGGGCGTAGTTCTCTATTTCCTGCGCTTCCGTCCTACAGACGTATCGAACGCAAGACGACTCGACCGACTTGGTCTTGAAGAGCGTCTTGTAACGATGGTAGAGCTTGAGGGAACGGACTCATACATAGCAAATATTCAGAGAGAAGATGCTAAAAAATCCCTGAGGGAGCTTGATAAAAGACTGGTCAAGCTTACCGTTCCCAAAAAAATCATTATCGTTGCTACTTCTCTGTTCGTCCTTGGTGTAGCCGCTATAACAGTGAACGTACTTGCTGCAAACGGCATCTGGGGATATGCTCCCGACATCTTTGAGGACGAATTCACCGAATACGTCACCGTAACGTACGAGGTTGACGACGGTGGTACTATCGATGGCGATGACGTGCAGGACATCGAAAAAGGCACGGACACGACCATGGTAACTGCGGTTGCAGACGAGGGCTTTATGTTCAAGGAGTGGAGTGACGGTTACACCCAGCCTACAAGATTTGAACAGCAGGTCAACGAAAGCATCACCTACACCGCTATATTCATAGAACTTGAGGACGAGGAAGGTGAAGAGAGCGAGGGTGACGGCGAGGGTGACAAGGACTCTCAAGGTGAACAGGGCGGTCAATCTAGCGAAGAGGGTGACGAGAACGGTCAATCAGCACCGGAGGGTGAATTCAACCCCAACGCTACCGCAGGTGGCGGTCAGAGAGAGCCCAGCAACCAGATCATCAACGGCGAGACCTTCTACAAAGAGGAGCTTGATGAAGAATATCTGAAACAGATAGAGGAAATGCTTGATGAGAGCGACAGTCTGACTGATGAAGAGATCGATCTTATCAAGAAGTACCTTGGCATCGTCTAAAAGGACGGTGGCGACATGAAAAACGTTATAAAGATGTTCCTATACTGCCGCATATCGCATTTTTTGGCAGTATAGGAGTCTTTAGCGTTTAGAAAAATTTAAATTCGAAAGCAATTTGCGCTGTTTTACCGCGCAATAAATATAGATAGCTTTATTTCCCATTATTTTTTCAGTATTTTATTAAAAATAAAAATAAATTTTCAAAAGACAGAAAGGTAAAAAACAAAAATGGTTACAGAACAGAGCATTCAGAAGTTCAGCACGCAGTGCAAGAACATCTTCGAACAGATCGGACGTGACGTTATAGGACAGAAGGAGGTAATCGAGGGCGCGGTAATCGCTATGATCGCAGGCGGTAACGTACTTCTTGAGGGTGTGCCCGGAGTTGGTAAGACCCGTCTTGTACGTTCTCTCGGTCGTGTATTTGATCTTCCCTTCTCCAGAATTCAGTTCACCCCCGACCTTATGCCCGCAGACGTTACAGGTACTAACATAATCGTAAA
>JAZNGE010000007.1:0-40335 GCA_045576315.1 Eubacteriales bacterium
TCTGACAATGCCGACGATCTCGAAATAGTGGGACAGGTGATGCTCGCTTCCCGATGCGGGACGGGAGTTGCCAACGTATGCCATCAGTATACCGACGGCTACAAGCGCCTCCATAAGCGCCCCTATCGCATCAGCGGTGCGCTCGTTTATGCCGTCAGCAAGGCGGACGGTTCTTTCAACAACGTCATAGGTAGCGTTCCATACGCGCTCGCACATATATTCTCCGTTAACGAGGGTGGAAAGCTTCCAGTCGTTAAGGCAGGAGTACTTACCGATTATATCGCCGTAGCCTGCGCGTATCATATCTACGGGTGCGTTTGCAAGCACCTCTGTGTCAGCGATGATAGCCTTCGGTACGTCGGCGTTAAGGGTGACCTTCATTCCGTCAAGAATGAGTGCAGAGCCCTTGGAAGCGTAGCCGTCCATTGAGGGAGCGGTTGCAACTATGTAATAGGGGATCTTGTGATTGAAGCTTACGATCTTGCAAAGATCGTTGATAACGCCCGAGCCGATACCTACGATAAGGTCGGTAGCGTCGGTCACTTTAGAAGAAAGCTCGTTTATCGCTACCTCATCGGGTACAAGCACGCCGGAGCGCTCGAAGATAAGGGTGTCCTTGATCTTTTCGCCTATTGCCGTCTTTACCTTGTCGCCGCATACGGCGTAGGTGTTGGTGTCGGCAACAACGAGAATGCTTTTGTAGCTCTCGGTGAGTGCTGCAAGATCCTCGCAGGCGTTTTTCTTTATGATCACCTGATCGATGGGGCACAGGTGCGACATACCGCACTCGCAGTTTACAACACCCGAAAGAAGCTCTTTAATATCCATTACAGCCCCTCCTTAAAGATCCGCAAGACACTCGTCAAGCTTGCGGTAGTCGTCTACGCAAACAAAGCGAATATCGGAGAGATATACCGACTCGTCGTTTCCGCCAAGTCCGTAGTCGTCGCCTACAAATACGACCTCATCGTGAGTGAAGCCGTGCTCGCGGCAGTAAAGGTCAAGCGCATAGTACTTGTTGTAGGGACGGGGCGCCATATCAAAGGATGACGAGCCGCCAACGAATACTACGTAGTCGGAGAAGGTTTCGCAAACCTCGTCGTAGATCTTTCTGCGCTTCTTTCTGTCGGGGTCAAAGGCAAGCTTATCCTCTGCCACAGCGGCAGTGCCGAGAATAGGGAAGGTAACGCAGCCCGAGGGGTGAAATTCAACGTTCTCGCCCGCGAATTCGGTAAATCCGTACTTCTCGCGAAGCGCGGTAACCTTTTTCGATACGGTATCTCTGTCGCAGGGAAGTACCTCGTCGCGCATAACTACAAGCTCACCGTTATCGTAGCGGCAGTACTGAAGACCGTAGTTTCCGATAATGTCGATGGGAAAGCGGCCGAGCTGATTCCAGATGCGCATGCACTGTCCCGCGCCGACCATAAGAAGCTTATACTTCTTTGCAAGTCTGTCAAGGACAGCCTTGTTCTTTTCGTCAAGGGGAGTTTTGTGCTGCGTGAGAGTTCCGTCCAGGTCAAATGCGATAAGTTTGATCATATAGTCCTCCAGAGGCAAGCGCAACCAAATTCGAATACGTTTTAATCTGCAGATTTTTCACAATAATGCACCAAAAATTCTTGCAATATCGTATATTGCTTCAAATTTTCGACTTTTCTTGTAAAAAATCTGATAGATTGAAATAATTCTTACCTAAAGCTAACAGAAATTCTTGATATTTTTTGAAATCAAACGAAGCAAAGTACGACTTTGCGAGCGAGATTACGGGAAATAGCGTGGATTTATGTAGCTTTAGGCGTGTTCAAATTAGGTTGCGCTTGCCTAAAAATTATTTCATTCTAAATATATCACAAAGTGTCTTGGCAGTCAATATTATCATCAAGTATTGAAAAAATGATCATTATTTGATTATTTTTGTGATTAAATATGATCGTTCGATTATGTTTTTGCAGTAATGGCTAATATGTTAAATATCCCGCCGTCCTTGACAGTCGCGTGCGCGGGTGATATAATATTAATGATAGAAAGAAAAATGATGAGGTGAAAAAATGTTACCTTGGATAATAGTAGCAGTCGTGGTTTTGATAAACGTGCTCGGATTCATTTTCGGATTGATGTACACGTATAAGACCGCGTTTTATTCAAACCCTAAAAAGAGAGCAAAGCTGTATGCCGCGCTGCCGGAGGATTCGGACGATCCCGACATAATCCGCCGTCGCGCTCTCGTTACCGATATAAACAATCTGCCTGCCGAGAGGGTATATATAACCTCTTCTGACGGACTTAAGCTTTCCGCGCGTTACTACCACGCCGCCGACGGTGCGCCGACCGAGATATTCTTTCACGGATACAGAAGCATGCACCAGCGCGACTTCGGCGGTATCCACGAGATAGCCATCTCCCTCGGACATAACATTCTTATGGTAGATCAGCGCGCCCACGGCGAAAGCGAGGGAAAGACCATAACCTTCGGTATAAAGGAGTCGGGCGATGCGCTCTTGTGGATAGAGTATATCCGCGGCCGTTTCGGTGACGTGCCGATCCTTCTTTACGGTGTTTCCATGGGCGCGGCAACCGTGCTTATGGCATCGGGCGAGAAGCTGCCGAAAAACGTGAAGGGCGTTATTGCCGACTGCCCGATGTCCTCGGCGCTCGAAATAATAAAGCTGGTTTCCAGCGGTATGGGTCCCGGCTCATCGTTTGCGGGTGCTCTTGCACGTATGTCAGCAAGAATGCACGGCTTTAAGCTTACGTCAAATTCGCCCGTCGAGGCGGTGAAGCGCGCCGAAGTGCCGATACTGCTTTTGCACGGTGACGAGGACGACTTCGTTCCCTGCTATATGAGTGAGAAGATAGCCGCAGCAAACCCCGAAATACAGTTTGAAAAGTTCAGATGCCGCCCTCATGCAAAGAGCTATCTTGCCGAGACGGAGCGGTATACAAAAATAGTCAAGGACTTTGTCAAAAGAGCACTTGATGAGGAGTAAAATACGATATGGAAATAGGAAAAAAGCTACACGGGTTCGAGATAAAGGCTAAAACCTTTGTCAAAGAGCTTGATGCAGAGGTATATACTCTTGAGCACGAGAGGTGCGGTGCAAGACTGACTTTTATCGCTCGTGACGACGATAACAAGACCTTCTCGATCTCCTTTAAGACACTTCCCGAGGACTCGACGGGAGTCTTTCATATACTCGAGCACTCGGTGCTTTGCGGCTCTGACAAATATCCCGTAAAGGACCCCTTTGTTGAGCTGCTTAAGGGCTCGCTCAACACCTTCCTCAACGCGATGACCTTTGATGATAAGACAATGTATCCCGTATCTTCGAGAAACGATAAGGATTTTCTCAATATGGTCGACGTGTATATGGATGCGGTGCTGCATCCGCTTTCCCTGCGCTCGCCAAACGCCTTTTATCAAGAGGGCTGGCATCACGAGCTTGATGAGCAAACGGGTGAGATAACCTACAAGGGCGTAGTGCTCAACGAGATGCGCGGCGTTTTCTCATCCCCCGATGCAATCTCCGAGAGAAAGATCAATCTTATGCTCTATGAGGGCACGCCGTATGCCGAGGATTCGGGCGGCGACCCCGACGAAATAACCAAGCTTACATACGAGGATTACTGCCTTGCGCACGCGCGCTTTTACCATCCCTCAAACGCCGAGATATTCCTCGACGGTAACGTAAAGCTCGACGAGGTGCTTCCCAAGATAGATTCCTTCCTTAAGGATTATACCCGCGCAGAGCGCTCGGGTGATATTCCAGCATCTGCGATAACCGAGCCGAAAACGTGCGTTACCGAATATGAGGCAAAGCCCGGTGAGGATACCGCCGACAAAGGACGTATCAGCATCGGTATGATAATCTCGCGCTTCGACACCTACGAGCGTGTCGTTGCCGCAAATCTTCTGATCGGTGCGCTTTTTGCAAATAACGAGTCGGTCGCCAAGAAGGCGATACTCGACAGCGGTCTTTGCGAGGACGTGGATGCATGCGTGCGTGACGGTGTGCTTGAGCCTGCGCTCGTCTTTGATTTTATCAACGTAAGGGACGGCAGAGAAGAGGAGCTTATAGCCCTTTTTGGTGACACGGTATCCACCATAGTCAAAAACGGCATTGATAAAGAGGAGCTTTCCGCAACCCTTAACGCCATGGAATTCAAGGTGCGCGAGCGCGACTACGGCTCACTTCCGATAGGCGTTTTGAACGCGATGGTATCCCTTGAAACTCTGCTTTATTCCGACGACCCCGTAGGTCATTTGCGCTATGAGGATATGCTTGCCACCTTGCGTGAGCGCATATACGACGGCACGGGATATTACGAGAGGCTGCTCGGTGAATTTATCACCGACAACCAAAAGCGCGCAACCGTGATCATGCACCCCTCGCTCACTCTTGCCGAGGAAAGACTCGCAAAGGAAAAAGCGCAGCTTGCCGAGTACAAGGCTTCGCTTGACGAAGATGCCGTCGCCTCGCTTAAGGCTATGAATGCCGAGCTTGCAAGATGGCAGGATGCCGAGGATACTCCCGAGGCTGTCGCAAGTCTGCCGATGCTCTCGATCAAGGATATTCCCGACACCGTCAAGCCCACTCCCATCGAGGTCACAGAGGTGCTTGGCGCGCGTGTCATAAAGCACGATATTGCCACGTCCGGCATAGTTTATACCGACCTGTTTTTTGACGTCAGCGATGCTGCCGCCGATGAATTGGTATTCTTCTCCCTTTACAATCTTCTTCTCTCTAATCTTCCGACCGACAAGCGCGATGCACTCTCGGTGCAAAGGGAGATAAAGGCGCGCCTTGGCTCGTTTGATGCAAGGATCACCGCGCTCACAGAGGGCACTACACCTAAAATTTATCTGCAGATTAGCGCGAGCGCGCTTTCAAAGCAGAAGGATAAGATACCCGAGCTTATAGCGGAGATTCTCGGTCATACCGTGTTCGAGGACGATAACGCCATACGCAGCATTCTCCGTCAGACGCTCATCTCTCTTGAAGAGAGCTTTACCGCTTCGGGACACCAGCTTGCCATGGCTCGCGCTACCGCTACCGTCAGCGTTGAGTCTGCGGTGCGTGAGTATTACGGCGGCTACGAGGCGTACGTGCGCCTTAAGGCTTTGGAGTGCGATTTTGATGGACGTATTGAAGAAATTAAGGCCAATTTGCGCAAAATTTCCGAAAAATACATCAAGCGCGGCCGTCTTACCGCAAGTGTCACAGGACAGGCGGACAGCGAGTACCTTGAAAAGCTCGTAAATGCTGCCGAAAATAGCGATAGGGTGGCACCCGTGTGCAATATTCCGACTCTTAAAAAGCGCTGTGAGGGCATTGCGATACCCGCACAGGTGGCATTTGCAAGCGCCGCGGGCAATCTTTATTACATAGGTGCAGAGCCGTGCGGATCGCTCGACGTTGTGCGCACGCTTGTCGGCTTTGAGTTTTTGTGGACAAATATCAGAGTGCGCGGCGGCGCGTACGGTGCCGGAATGAGTGCAGCGCTTAACGGTAACGTCGTGTTCTACTCCTACCGCGACCCCTCGCCCGCATCCTCGCTTGAGTGCTACGGCAGAGTTGCCGACTTTATAAGAGATTTCGTGCGCGAGGGCGGCGACGTCACCAAGTACGTTATCGGTGCTGCGGGAGATGCCGACCCGATAAGAACTCCGCGTATGAAGGGCGCGGCTTGCACTCTCCGCTTTCTGCGCGGCAGAGATCACGAGGACTCCATGCGCATAAGACAAGAGCTTCTTTCCATCGATAACGACGAGCTTTTGCGCCTTGCGGACCTCATAGAAGAAACCGTCGGCAACGGCGCGGTATGTGTCGTCGGCGGCAGAGAAAAGCTTGATCTGCTTGAGCTTGACGAAATATTGACGATATAATCAAACCGCGGGCGATTCGTGAATCGCCCATACATACAAAAATCGCCCGATGCTATATGCACCGGGCGATCGTTTTTTTACTTTTTTCTGAAGTAATGCTTCTGACCGATATTGTCAAAGTTCAAGGGCTTTTTCTTGAATCTGCGTTCAAGCGCTCGCTCAATGCGGCTTCTGAATATCTGCAGGATCACCGCCCACACCGCGCCGACCGACAGCATTACCGTGAATACTACGGGGTGATCGATCACAGGCTTGAATTTGAACATATCGTTGAAGTATAAAATTGACACGGGTATGACTATACCTATTCCAAGCGCTACAATGCTTACCACCGCGGCACGCCATTTGGTAAAGGGACGGCAGAGTGCCACAAGGTTGATAAAGCCGACGGCAATAATGACCGCCATGGCGATGGAGTTTCTCGCCTCGAGGGATAATTGAATGCCCGAGATCTTCTCAAGCACCATAAGCGCGAGGACGGGTATGAACATCGCTAAAGCATTTGGCAGGCTTCGCGTGATGACCGTTTCAAGAAACGAGCCGACTATGCGCTTGTTGTTTGGCTCGAATGCGAGCGCAAAGGATGCAAAGCCGATTATAAACAATTCAAGTAAGAATGTCTGATTTGGCTCGAATGGGTAGCCCGAGAAGGTCGCCACCGCAAAGAGCGAAACGAGAATGGTGAACACCGTCTTCATAAGGAAAAGCACGGCGGACTGACGCACGTTGTTTATACAGCGCCTACCCTCGCGCACTACGTCGGGCAGGGTAGAGAAGTTGGAGTCGAGCAGTACGATCTGCGCAACCTTGCACGCTACCTCAGAGCCGTCTGCCATAGCTATGGCGCAGTTACTTTCTTTGAGTGCGAGGGTGTCGTTTACACCGTCACCCGTCATTGCCACGGTGTGACCGTTAGCCTTTAAGGTCTTGATGAGCAGTACCTTTTGCTCGGGTGTTACGCGGCCAAAGACTGCGTAGCTTTCCGCCGCCTCGATAAGCTCGGTGTCCGAAATGCTCTCGCATGAGATGTATTTGTCCGCATCGGCGATGCCGACCTTGCGTGCGATGGTGGACACCGTTTCCGCGTGGTCGCCGGATATGACCTTGATGCGCACACCCTGATCCTGAAACTTTTGTATCGTTTCAGCCGCGGAGGCGCGTATGCGGTCGTTTATCGCGATAAGCGCGAGGGGTGTGCCCTCACATTCAATGTTTTCGTGCCTTGCGACGAGTATCACGCGCTTGCCCTCGGCAGCATATTTTGCTATGCTTTCGTCCATTTCCTGTGACACGGGGCAGGGGACAAAGTGCGGCGCACCTATCGAAAAGCCGCCAAGCCCCTCGATCGCAACGGCGGAGTATTTTCTCGCCGAGGAGAAGGGTATCTGGTTGATTATCGTCTTGTCCGACACGTCCTTGCCGAAGAAATCCACAAGCGCCTGCGAGGTGTTGTTGAGCGACTGCTCACATCCCTCGATATTCGCCATAATGTTGCGGAAGTCCTCTTCCGCAGTGCCGTCAAGTATATCAAAGCTCGCTACCTGCATCGTGCCGTCGGTGATAGTGCCCGTCTTGTCAAGGCACACCACGTCCGCCGATGCCAGCATCTCGATAGAGTACATATCCTGCACGAGCGTTTTCTTCTGCGACAGCTTTAAAACGCTCATCGTAAGCGTCATCGTAACGAGCAGATATACGCCTGCGGGTATCATCGAGGTCAGCGAGCCGCAGGTCTTTATCACCGCCTCAATAAAGTTGCGGTAGGTGATGTAGTTGCACAAAAGGACGAGCAAAGCCAGAGGTACCATAACGTAGCTGATCGCCTTGATAAGACTGTTAAGGTCGCGGAAAAGGTTTGACGAGGGGGCTTTGTACGCCTTTGCCTCTTTTTCTATCTTGTGGATGTAGTTGTCCTTGCCGACTCTTATGACCTTGGCGTACACGCTTCCGCTTACGAGAAAGCTTCCCGCCAGGAGCTTGTCGCCCGTCTGCTTCTTGATAGCGTCGGACTCACCGGTAAGCATACTTTCGTTTGCCTCTGCCACGCCCGAAATTACCACCGCGTCGGAAAGCACCTGCTTTCCAAGCTCGATAAGCATAACGTCGCCAAGCACGATCTCGGTGGAATTAACGGTCTTAAGCTCGCCGTCACGGATCACGCTTGCGCGTGGGTCGGTAGTCACCGACAGCCTCTCAACCGTGATCTTCGCCTTGATCTCCTGCACCACCGCGATAAGCGTGTTCAGCACCACGACCACCAAAAACGTCAGGTTCTCGTAGCTCTTGCACAGTATCAAGACGGCCGTGATGATCGCCCAGATCAGATTGAAAAAGGTGAAAACGTTGTCCGCGATGATCTTAAGGTAGCTTTTTCCCGTTTTTTCCTTGCTAATATTCGATTTTCCTTCGGCGATAAGGCGCTTGACGTCCGCAGACGACAGGCCCTCCGGAATGCCGTGTATCTCTTCGTAGCTTTCCATTGAAAAATCCTTTGTTTGCTGGGTTCTATTATTATAAATAATACCACAAATCGCCGAGCATTGTCAACCGAAAATGATTTAATTAATAAATGTGTTACATATCACCCCTCCGGCACCCCGAGAGCAGAAAAATTATTGACACCCATTTAAAGCTGTGGTATAATTAAATCAAAAAGCAGACGTTTTACCCCTTGTGGTTAAAATTCAGCAAAATAAGCGCACAAAGGGGTGTATAGTCCTCTCTGTGCGCTTTTTTAATACACAAAATGCCGTAATCGGCGGAAAGGAGAAGGGATATGAAAAGAAACCTTCAAAAAATCTTTAGTTGTTTTTCACGCCACAGAGTCGGCGCACGCGCCCTCTCGCTGTTTTTAACGGTGCTTCTCATTTTCTATGTGATACCGGCGACGGTGTACGCCGAGGTCGCGAGTGCCTTCTCCAATGAAGAAACGGCCGAAACCGTAACCGAAGACGCCGTCACCGAAAATAGCGGCGCGAATGCGCTCGACTATACGCCCGTATTGTACGAGGTCGCAGACCTGCGCGAAGAGGGTGTAAAGCACTTTCACCTTGAGGACGGCTCGTACGTAGCCGCTCAGTACGCCTACCCCGTGCATTACCTTGACGATAGCGGTGAGTGGCAGGATATAGATAACTCGCTTGCCGAGTCTGGCGGTATGCTTGCCAACTCTACCGCGCGAATTAAATTCGCCAAGAAGATCACGGGCAACTCCGAGCTATTTGAGCTTCACGACGGAAATACAAAGCTCACAATGTCGCTCGTTGGTGCGCAAAAGGGCACTGTCGGCGAAGCAACGAACTACGCCGATGCAGAGAGCGATACCGAGCTGCAGAAGATGATGAACCTTGAAAAGCTTTCAAGCCGTGTTCTTTATGCAGATATCCTCGACGGCGTTGACCTTGAGTATATAGCGCAGTCGCTTAACGTAAAGGAAAATATAATCGTCAAGGAAAGGGCAGAGTCCTACTCCTATACCTTTGAGCTTGCGCTCAATAACCTCACCGCCGCCATCGCCGAAAACGGCGACGTAGTCCTCGCTGACTCCGATGGCGCGGTGAAATACACTATCCCCGCACCCGTCGTCTACGACGCCGCAGGTGTTTACGCCCCCGCACCCGTGTCGCGTTATTCGCTCGAAAGCTCGAACGGCAACGGTAAATATTTGTTGACGGTAACCGCCGACTCCGCGTGGATGAACGCCGCAGAAAGAGTATTTCCCGTGACGGTCGATCCGACGATTGCAACCGCAAGACACTCTCTGAGTGATAGCACGATTACAAGTACATCTCCCGACACGGTAGACAAGACCTCTGCTACGTTGACTGTCTCGCCGACATCAAAGGTTTATATGTCTCTTGGCAGTATAGATACCGATATATTTATTCGCAGTTATATTCACTCTGTGAAGCTATGCCTTAAAAATGTGTCCGGTACAGGAAATTACGTAGGGGCATACGCATCGTATTGTGTAGATGAAAACACCACGTGGAATGATCTTGTGAACGGAAATAATTCCGCTTGTCAGGATTCTAGTCCTATGGATTATCAATACATAGACACTGTTGGCGCTTGGTACACGTGGGATGTCACGTCTTTAGCGCTAGAAATAACGACGGTATTTGCTCCCGGATCTATATTCCTTATGAACATGGAAGGCGAAAACGAAATTAAGTTTGCAAGCGCAGATGCCACAGATGGAATGCCGTACCTCTTAACGCAATATACAAATATGATGGGCGTTGAAGATTATTGGCCGATGTCCTCGCACAGTATAGGCAATGCAGGTACGGGAACGGTAAATCTTGCTAACGCAAATTTAACGCTTTCTATCCCTACTCTCTCCACGGGGGATAGCTTGTTTGCATCTACTGTAACCTTGGTGTATAACCTCAAGGATGCAGCAATGTATTATAGTCACACCGACCCCTTTATGCCTAGGGGCTTTAGATTGAATATCTGTCAGAGTCTGGAGAGGTTTAGTTACATTGACGGAGCAAGTCGTGAAACTGTAACGTACTACGTTTATACCGATGCAGACGGAACGGAGCACGCTTTCTTTGCTACGGAAGAAAACGAAAACCTCTATACCGATGAAGACGGACTCAAAATGGAGCTTGATACAAGCACTATGAAAATTACGACCTCGTCAAAAAGTGTATATTCATTCGCCGAAAAGAGTACCGGCAAATGGTATCTTACCAGCATAACCGACATCAGCGGTAATTCGCTTATATTTACCTTTGATAGTCAGTATAGGCCCACGCTCGTTTCCGTTAAGCCCAACGGACTTACTGCAATAGACTATATACAGCTTCATTACAATAGCTCAGGCAAGCTGATTCTTATATACGACCCAACGGCTGACAAGGGTGTTGCTTTGCGTTATGACGGTGATCTCTTAACAGAGGTAGACCGCGGTCAAGGCGAGGGCGACGTAGAGGGTACTATCGACGATTGGCTTGATTGGACTATCGATATAAGCAACGAATACCACGACGGTTATGTTACGATGATGTACGATGGCGCTCGCTATACGTACGATACTTACGGATATATGAGCTCGGCGAGCGATTTCAACTCCGGGTATATGGTTGAGTACAACGTTGAGGTTGACCATATGCTATACGTTCCCTATATCGAAAGCATTACCGAGTATGGAGAGAACTTAGATCAGGGTCAAAAAATATCTTTCTCATACGGTAGCTTAGCCACCGTCAGATCAAGCGGTAATGACGAAATACACGGCAACGCCGACGACGTATTGACTAAATATTGCTTGGATCAGTATGGCAGAGCTATCAGCGTATATTCGACCGACATAACTGGAGAAATCATATACGGTGCCGTTTCCGGTGAATATGAAACCGAGGCAAACAGACGCAACAGTCTAAAGCACGAGGCGATCACCGACGGCTCGGACGTTAACTTCCTTATGAACGGTGATTTTGAGGATATCTCGAATTTTGAGAATTATTGGACTACCTTTGGAAGCGTGACAGAGTACGAAAATACCCAGTTCAGCGAAAAAGGATTCACGTCGGTAAAACTGCGCCCAACCACCACAACAGCTGCCTCAATGCTTCAGTACGTATATCTTCAGTCCGGAGATTATACGCTCTCTATGCCCGTGACGTCGGCATACGGTGGAAATTGTACGGCTGAGGTTATTATAAGGTCTACCTATTCGCGTGACGTAATAAAGCAGGCTGAGATTCCGCTAAACGTAACAAGTGATTACTTAGCAAATGACTCCTTCTTCTCAACTACGTTTAGCGTAGAGTCTGTTATAGACTCGGGCGACTATTTGTCCGTTTGCATAAAGATTTCTCAAAATGCCGCAAACTCGGATTCGACAACTCCATATCTCATAGTAGATAATGTAATGCTTGAGAGCGGCATTGGTGCTTCCGAGTACAATATGGTAAAATTCGGCGGCTTTGACGGCTCCGTGTTGGACAACTACGGAGATGTAATTTGCGCACCCTCAAGCGTGTGGAGCACAGAAACCGGCGGAACGATTACAACAACGTATAACGGTGCAGTCAAGGTTGCCGCCAATAACGGCGATAGCTATGTATATCAACGTATATACGAGTTATCTTCGTACGGCAAATCAAAATACGATGGACCCGCACAGGAATATGTTACCAATGCTAACGAAACATATATAGTTTCGGGATTTGCAAGCGCAAGCGGGGCAATGCCGTCGGGAACTTTCCGGATAAAAGTTATTGTTACGTACTATCAGGGCAGTCAAGATGGTCCGGACTCAACTGACAATTATACAACAAAAGAGTTCTACTTTGACTTCAATGCCGCTTGTGACAACAAGCAGTTTGTTTCCGGTGTGTTCAGTACGTATTTTGATTCAGAGAGGTACATTGATGCTTCGACAGGTCAGGAGGTAATATATTCATACGACTGCGTTGCCTCTATCGACGTCTATTGCGAATATTCGAATCAGACAACGGGATATGCGTTTTTTGATAACATCTGCGTTACGAATGCGACGGGAAATGACCTTAAGAGCTATGAATATCATAGTGCTACCGGATATCTTAGCGTTGTAAGGGATAACCAATTCGAGGAATACTACGAATACGATGATAACAAAAATCTTACAAGAGTAGCCAACAATAGGGGCGAGCTTACCGATTATTACTACGACTCGAGTGACAGATTGATAAAAACGGTCAACTGCGATTTTGTTGATGATCTCGGTGGAGTTTATTATCCTTATCGCGAGGAATCCCCTGACGATTGGATAACTCCAACACCAAAGACCGCTACCGAGTACACATACAACTCCTACGGTCTGTTAACGCAAACTAAAACGTATCAAACCTCTGACGGAAGCACCCAAACCGCAGGCACCGATGCAATAGCAACCTATTGTACCTACGATACGACCCCCGGCTCGTATATTTTCGGCGCGATGCTTACCGAAAGCAACGGTGTAGACAGCGGCACTCGCTATCTCTACGACAGTAATAACGGTCTTCTTATGGCAAGCGTGGATATGTACACCAACAAGGGCATTTGCTATACGTACAGATACGGTCGTCTTGCCAGCGTGATCCCCGCCACCTACTCAACAAGCACAGGTACGTATACTTCCGTAAGCAACGCGGAAAGAGTAAGGTATTCGTACACAAGCTTCGACCGCCTTTATAAAGCTACGACCGCCAGCACCGAATATGTGTTCACCTACGACAGCTTTGGTAATCAGGAGTCCGTAACCGCCGGAGATAATACGCTTGCTACTTATGAGTACAACGATTATAACGGCAAAATAAACAAAATTATCTACGGCAATGGCTTGGTTGTTGAATATTTTTACAATAATCTTGAAAATCTCGAAAAGGTGTGCTATACTTATAATAGCGGAACGGAAGACGAAACGACCGTCATCGCATACGAGTATGAATATACCTCGAACGGCGCACTCTATAAGTTCAGAGACCTTATAAACGGTGAAACTACGGTATATCAGTATGACAATAACGGTAAGCTGATAACCGCCATAGAGTATGCCGACAACGGAGATGCTACGATTGCAGACAGCGAGTACGAGGTAAAATACCATAAAAAGCTGTCCTACAACAACAAGGGCGAGCTTCATACGGCGTATTATTACTTAGATTACACCTCATCGGGTGTTAAGTACAGTGCTAATTTCGGCAAATCATATTCCTATGACTTTGACGGAAAGCTTAGCAAGGAATATGTAAGTAATAAGACTATAAGCTATACCTACGACGATTTTGGACGTCTTGTCGGTGTTCAGTTCGCAAATTCTTCCCTCAATAGCACGGATGCGTTCTCATATAACGATACGTACACCTACCGCTCTTTTGGCACCGACTCTACCGATGCGCTTATAGGCAGCCATACGCATACAGTCAACGGTGGCTCGACTACGTACACGTATACCTACGATTCAAACGGAAATATATCGACGGTCAATTATCGCACAAACAGCAACACACCCGAGCCGGATATAGAGTATATCTACGACGACCTCGGTCAGCTTATCGGTGCGATATATGAAACGCAAGAGGGCGTGTTTGAGTCATACAGCTATACGTACGATGATGCGGGTAATATTATCCGAGCATCGATGTACAATTACAGCGGCACCGAGTACTATGACTTTGGTTACAGCGCATTTGTAAAGAATTACACCTATTCAACGTCGGATTGGGGCGACCTGCTGGTAGCCTTTAACGGCAACGCCATAACCTATGACGAAATAGGCAATCCTTTGTCGTACTACAATGGAGCAACGTTCGGTTGGACCGGTAGAAGACTTACAAGCGCAGCGTACAACGGCAGCACCTACGCCTTTACCTACGACGATAACGGCGTAAGGCAAAGTAAGACCAAAAACGGCGTAGTTACCACTTATTACTATGACGGCAACAAGCTCGTAGCCGAGGTTACAGGCAATGAAATAGTTGTCTACCTCTACGATGCCACCGGCTCACCGATCGGTATGCGCTACCGCAACGATACGTACGCGAAGGACGTATGGGATATCTATTGGTTTGACAAGAATCTCCAAGGTGACGTTGTGGGTGTCTATAACTCCACCGGAATCCAACTTGTGTCCTATAGCTACGACCCGTGGGGCAAGGTATATATCAGCTACAGCAGCGGCGGCGCATCTACCTCTGCAGCAAAGAACAGCCTTATGTATAGAGGTTACTACTACGATAAAGACCTCGGACTCTATTACCTCATAAGCAGATATTATGATGCGAATACGTGTAGGTTTATAAGCGCGGACGGTTACGTTTCCACAGGTCAAGGCTTAACCGGATACAATATGTTTGCGTATTGTGGTAATAATCCGGTTAATAGGGTTGATTCAACTGGAGATTCTTGGGTGGGTCTTCTCGCACTTGCCGCGTTTCTCCTTGTAAATTTGACATCTTCTGAACAGCAGGTTCCGACCGAGGAAGAGGTTCAAGCAGCCACTGCTGCAGCTGATCGTGCCAAACCACGCCTCAACGATAGCAAAACATCCATAGATATAGACTTTGACACCTATGATTTTAAGACATCAGTTTCTAAAAATACAAGAGATGTGTTCTACGACAGATTGTATGAGAGAAGTTTAATTGAGGCAAAAAAACATGGTATAGATGAATCTCAATTAATGTCAAAGTGGCATATACAGTGGGAAAGTGAAATACACTTGTTGGGATACGGCATTTTTGAATCGTCAAAAGAGACCAACTTGAATGTAGAAGAAACCATATTTTCCATAGCCGGACGCGCTTTTAAGGCGGTGGAGAACAAAATAAACGCTTGGGAGGGTGACATATGGGTTCTTCCGGATTGAATATTATTGCTAACAGGATAAAGCGGTTAACAGCTGCGTTCTTTATTTTAACTTTGCTCTTTCAACTCATTTCGTGCGACGATTATGGTGTTCTTTATACCGAATCTATTGAGGATTATAATACAGAAAAATATTCAGTTAGAAAATCATTTTATCTAGATTCAATTCCCGAGAATGCAACGGTAGTCTCTTTTTCGTACTATGAATATTGGAACGAGTCTAGTGATGTTTATTTGGAACTGCGCTTTTCTACAGTGCAAGAATTAGAAGAACATCTATTTTCTGTAAAGAATCACGTGAAATCATCGTTATTAGATTACCCGGTGCAGACGGTTGATGGAGAGTGGCTTTTAGAGGTCGATAATCCATACAACGATAAGTATGTAGACTTGTTCTGTTTGGATTATGTTACATTTGACAAGGACGGAGACGTTACCGGCTATTCGATTGAGTTTAAACCAAATTATACTTTATATAGGTGTAATTATGGCGTTATTAGTTATTCTTTAGAAGAGTTAACCGTCATCCAAAGCTCCGCAGTAGGTTCTTTTGAATATTTCGAAGAAGCTTACGTACCCAAATACTTTAGGAGATTTAATATTCCAACAGACGAAGAATTCGAAAGAATATACTACGTGGAATATTAATTACGTTTAGAACGAAGCGTAGAGAGCCCGGCACTGCCGGGCTCTTATTTTCTTTCTCCCCACGCGCGCGAGATTAAAATTTTAAAAACTGTTGACAAGTTGGCGCGTTTGGTGTATAATCATTACGTTAAAAGACTTTGACGGAAAGAGTAGCCTTGGCAGATATGCAAAGCGAGTCGGGTATGGTGTGAGCCGATGCAAGGAGCCAAGCGTGAAGATCACTCCCGAGTTGCCGCCCGAGCCGCGCATTTTTTGCGGTGTAGGGTATGGACGTTTGCTCCCGCGTTAAGGGGCGCATATTGATGGATATGTGGATTAATTAAGCAGATATTATATTATTTTCCCACCTTATCCATGGTGGGATTTTCTTTTTTTAGAGAAAGGATTTTAAAAATGAAAGAGCTTTACACAAAGGTCTCTACTAACCTCAATTTTGTTGAGAGGGAAAGACAGACCGTAAAATTCTGGCGTGAAGAGGGCGTTTTTGAGAAGAGCATCGACGCACGCGAGGGCTGCGATAACTTCACCTTCTTTGACGGCCCCCCTACCGCAAACGGTAAGCCCCACATCGGTCACGTGCTTACCCGTGTAATCAAGGATATGGTACCGAGATACCAGACTATGAAGGGCAAGAGAGTTCTTCGTAAGGCGGGCTGGGATACTCACGGTCTGCCCGTTGAGCTTGAGGTCGAGAAGAAGCTCGGCATCGACGGCAAGGATCAGATAGAGAGCTACGGACTTGAGCCCTTTATCGCGCACTGCAAGGAGTCGGTGTGGAAGTATAAGGGCATGTGGGAGGATTTCTCCGCGACCGTTGGCTTTTGGGCTGATATGGATAACCCATACGTTACCTACACCAACGACTTTATCGAGTCGGAGTGGTGGGCGCTTAAAAAGATCTGGGACAAGGGTCTGCTCTACAAGGGCTTCAAGATCGTTCCTTACTGCCCCCGTTGCGGTACTCCTCTTTCCTCGCACGAGGTTGCGCAGGGATATAAGACCGTAAAGGAAAAGAGTGCGGTAGTGCGATTCAAGTGCGCTGACGAGGATGCATATTTCCTCGCTTGGACGACTACCCCCTGGACTCTGCCCTCAAACACCGCGCTTTGCGTGAACCCCGAGGACACCTACTGCAAGGTAAAGGCGGCAGACGGCTACACCTACTACATGGCAAAGGAGCTTCTTGACAAGGTGCTTTCTCCTCTTGCAAAGGAGGGCGAGGCAGCATACGAGATCATCGAGGAGATGACCGGTAAGGACCTCGAGGGCCGCAAGTACGAGGCTCTGTTCGCTTGCACCGCCAAGGAGGCAGCGCGTCAAAAGAAGAACGCACACTTTGTCACCTGTGACAGCTACGTTACTATGTCCGACGGTACGGGTATCGTTCATATCGCACCCGCATTTGGTGAGGACGACAGCAAGGTCGGCAGAAAGTACGATCTGCCCTTCGTTCAGTTCGTTGACGGCAAGGGCGAGATGACCGCCGAGACCGAGTATGCGGGCGTGTTCGTAAAGAAGGCTGACCCGATGATCCTTGCGGATCTTGAGCGCGATGGCAAGCTTTTCTCCGCTCCGAAGTTCGAGCACGACTATCCTCATTGCTGGAGATGCAACACTCCTCTTATCTACTACGCTCGTGACACTTGGTTCATAAAAATGACCGACGTACGCGAAAATTTGATACGCAACAACAATACTGTTAACTGGCTGCCCGAGGGAATTGGTAAGGGTAGATTTGGTGATTGGCTGCAGAACGTGCAGGACTGGGGCATCTCGAGAAACAGATATTGGGGCACACCCCTTAACATCTGGGAATGCTCCTGCGGACACCGCCACTCCATCGGCTCTATCGCCGAGCTTAAGTCGATGTCCGACAACTGTCCCGAGAACATCGAGCTTCACCGCCCCTTTATCGATGCGGTAACCATCAAGTGCCCCGAGTGCGGCGGCGAAATGAAGCGCGTAAGCGAGGTTATCGACTGCTGGTTTGACTCCGGCTCGATGCCCTTTGCACAGTGGCACTATCCCTTTGAAAATAAGGAGCTTTTTGAGTCGCAGTTCCCCGCAGACTTCATCAGCGAGGGCGTTGACCAGACTCGCGGTTGGTTCTATTCGCTTATGGCGATCTCCACTCTTATCTTCGATTGCTCACCCTATAAGAACGTTCTCGTGCTTGGTCACGTGCTTGACAAGGACGGACAGAAGATGTCCAAGTCCAAGGGCAACGCGGTCGATCCCTTTGAGGCACTTGAAGCATACGGCGCTGACGCGATCCGCTGGTACTTCTATTCCAACTCTGCACCCTGGCTTCCTAACCGCTTCTACGGTGACGCGGTAGTCGAGGGACAGCGCAAGTTTATGGGCACGCTTTGGAACACCTATGCGTTCTACGTTCTTTACGCTAATATCGACGGCTTTGACCCCACCAAGTACACCCTTGACAAGTCCACACTTACCGCGATGGACAAGTGGATTCTTTCCAAGCTCAATTCCGCTGTTAAGAGCGTTGACGAGTACCTTGGCGCGTACAAGATCACCGAGGCATCGAGAGTGCTTGAGCAGTTCGTTGACGATCTTTCCAACTGGTACGTTCGCCGCAGCCGCGAAAGATTCTGGGTAAAGGATATGCCCACCGACAAGGTAAACGCATATCTCACCCTCTACACCTCTCTGGTTACCATCGCAAAGGTAGCCGCTCCCATGATCCCCTTTATGACCGAGGATATTTACAGAAATCTCGTATGCTCGGTTGATAAGTCCGCACCCGTGTCAATTCATTTGTGCGATTTCCCCGTAGCTGACGAGTCGCTTATCGACAAGGAGCTTGAAGAAAATATGGACGAGGTAGTGTCTGTTGTCGTTCTCGGCAGAGCTTGCCGTAACGCAGCAAACATCAAGAACCGTCAGCCCATCGCAAAGATGTACGTAAAGGCAGAAAAGGCGCTTGACGAGAGCTTCCGCGCGATAATCGCAGAGGAGCTTAACCTCAAGAGCGTTGAGTTTACCGACAACGTGCGCGAGTTCACCACCTATTCCTTCAAGCCCCAGCTTCGTACAGTTGGTCCGAAGTACGGCAAGCACCTCGGCTTTATCAGAAACGCACTCACCACTCTTGACGGCAACGCCGCAATGGATGAGCTTGAGGCAAACGGTATGATCAAGCTTGAAAACGCGGGCGAGACGATCGAGCTTACCAAGGACGATCTTCTTATCGAAATGACCAAGAAAGAGGGCTTCGAGTCGCTTGGCGACAAGGGCGTGACCGTAGTTATCGATACCAACCTCACCCCCGAGCTTATCGAGGAGGGTAACGTTCGTGAGATCATCTCCAAGATCCAGACGATGCGTAAGGACTCCGGCTTTGAGGTCATGGACAAGATCAAGGTAGCATTCACCGGCAACGAAACCGTTTGGGCAATAGCCGAGCGCAACGCCGCCGAGATCGCTGACGAAACGCTTGCTGAGTCCGTTTCCGAGGGAACTCTCGAGTTCTCGAAGGAGTGGAACATCAACGGTGAGAAGGTTACCATTTCCGTAGAGAAAATATAACCCACAATTAAAATCGTCACAGAGGCACCAAGGTCGGTGCCTCTGTTTTTTGCCGTTTTTGTAGGGACAGGCGTCCTCGACTGTCCGCCTCGAATCTTTGTTCCCGATTTTTCTCTTGACATATACCCCTCGGGGGTATATAATATAAATGAAAAATGAAAAATGAAAAATGAAGAAATGAAGAAATGAGAGAGGGCGAAGGAATGAGTGAATGTCCGATGTGCAAGACTAAAAAGAGAGATGAGGCGGAATACAAAAGCCTTATGAACCGCCTTTCGAGGATCGAGGGGCAGGTGCGCGGCATTCGCGGAATGCTTGAAAACGATGCCTACTGCATTGATATAATCACGCAGGCGGCTGCCGTGAGCGCGGCGCTTGGCGCATTCAACAAGGAGCTGCTTGCGAGCCATATTCGCACCTGTGTGTCCGACGACATCAAGGCGGGCAACGACGAGGCGGTGGACGAGCTGCTTGCAACTCTGACGAAGCTGATAAAGTAAAAAGAGGATAAAAATGAAAGAGTTTAACGTTACCGGTATGAGCTGTGCCGCCTGCTCTGCCAGGGTCGAAAGGGCGGTGCGCGGTGTCGATGGGGTCAGCTCCTGCGCGGTTAATCTGCTGACAAATTCGATGAGCGTTGAGGGCGGCGACGAGGGCGCGATAATTGCCGCGGTGCGCGCCGCTGGCTACGGCGCGAGCCCCAAGGGCGCGAAGGTCACGGCGAATGATGACGAGCTTGACCGTGCCGCAAGGGAAGAAAAAAGAAAAATGATAACGCGCCTTGTGGCGTCGCTTGCATTCCTTTTGCCGCTTATGTACGTGTCTATGGGGCACGTGATGTGGGGCTGGCCGTTGCCGTTTTCTATGGGTGAGTATCCGCTCACGATCGCTCTGAGCGAGCTTTTGCTGACGACGGCCGTTCTTGTTATAAATCAAAAGTTCTTTATAAATGGATTTCGCGGTGCTATAAAGGGGGCGCCGAATATGGATACGCTTGTCGCTCTCGGGGCGGGCGCATCGTACGTGTGGAGCGTATATCTTATATACGTTATGCAAATTTCGGTGACAAACGGTGATTTTGTCGGTCATCATCACTATTTGCACGATATGTATTTTGAATCCGCGGCTATGATACTCACGCTTATCACGGTCGGCAAGCTGCTTGAAACCGTGGCAAAGGGTAAAACCACAAGCGCAATAAAGAGCTTGATAAAGCTGACTCCCAAGACCGCAACGGTCGTAAGAGATGGCAAGGAAATCGAAATTTTATCAAAAGAAGTTACACGGGGTGATACTTTTATAGTGAAACCCGGTGAAAGCATACCGGTTGACGGTGTGGTGGTCGACGGCGGCAGCGCGGTTGACGAGTCGGCACTTACGGGAGAGAGTCTACCTGTCGAAAAAGGGGTAGGCGCAAAGGTTTATGCAGGAACTGTCAACACGTCCGGTTATATCAGATGCGAGGCGACGAGCGTCGGTGAGGATACCGCAATGGCCAGAGTGGTCAAGCTTGTGTCGGATGCCGCCGCAAGCAAGGCTCCGATAGCAAAGGTGGCAGACCGTGTCGCGGGAATCTTTGTTCCGGCGGTTCTTTTGATAGCTTTTATCACGACTGTAATTTGGATTTTTGTAAACAATAATTTGGGTTATGCGCTGGCGCGCGGCATATCCGTTCTGGTTATAAGCTGCCCCTGTGCGCTTGGCCTTGCTACTCCCGTTGCGATAATGGTCGGCAGCGGTGTCGGCGCGCGCGGCGGCGCGCTTTTCAAAAGCGCAACGGCACTCGAGGTGCTTGACAGCTGCAAGACGGTCGTGCTTGACAAGACCGGCACTCTCACAAACGGCAAGCCCGAGGTGACCGACGTTATACCGATATCCATATCCGAGGGTGATCTTATAAGCATCGCTTACTCTATCGAGAAAAAGAGCGAGCATCCGTTGGCGAGCGCGATAGTCAGATACGCCGAGGCGCGAGGAGCTTGCGCGTTCGAGGTGAAAGATTTTGCCGCGATCGTAGGTAGTGGTGTTGAGTGCGTGGCGGTCGATACGGGCGAGCGACTCTTGGGAGTCAGCTACCGATATGCGAGTGAAAGGACGGAGATGTCCTCTGCTGTAACCGAGATGTATGAGAGATTGGCAAGCGATGGAAAAACGCCTCTTATATTCATGAAGGAAAACACAGTCGTCGGCATAATAGCGGTAGCCGATACCTTGAAGCCTGACGCGCTTGATGCTGTCAATGAGCTTCGCGCACTTGGCGTGCGCCCGATCATGCTCACGGGTGACAACGCTGTGACCGCCCGCGCAATAGCCAACAGGCTTGGCGGCATCGAGTTTGTTGCCGAGGTCTTGCCCGACGGCAAGGAAGAGGTCGTCCGCTCTATTCAAAAGGACGGCCGTGTCGCTATGGTTGGCGACGGTATAAACGATGCCCCGGCACTTGTAAGGGCGGACGTCGGCATCGCAATCGGTAACGGCACGGATATTGCGATCGATTCCGCCGACGTCGTCCTGATGCGCCCGACACTCTCACAGCTGCCGGGAGCTATCCGTCTTAGTCGTGCAACTCTTTCTATAATTCACGAAAATCTTTTCTGGGCGTTTATATACAACACCCTCGGTATACCCCTCGCGGCAGGTGCGTTCATAGCTCTCTTCGGCTGGGAGCTGACACCCATGTTCGGTGCTGCGGCAATGAGCCTTTCAAGCTTTTGCGTGGTTACAAACGCGCTCCGCCTTAACCTCAAGCGCATATTTAAAAATGACGGCGCAAAAGTTTGCAAAAACCCCGAAAAATGTGACAAAACAAACATTTATACCATAAAGGAGCAAGAAAATATGGAAAAAATCATTAAGGTTGAGGGTATGATGTGCCCTCACTGTGAGGCACACGTTAAGTCGGCACTCGAGGCTATTGAGGGCGTTGAGTCTGCCGTTGCGAGCTTCAAGGAGTCTAAGGTCACCGTAACCCTTAGCGCACCCGTTGACGATAAGGTGCTTGCCGATACGATCACGGTGCAGGGATATAAGGTGATTTAATTTTCAATTATGCGATATAATAATGGTAGAGAGCTTTAAACTCTCTGCCATTTTTATTTATGTCTTCTTTAATTAAGCCGTTTGGGCGTTTATAATATTTGCACTTATGATCTCAATAATATTTGCTTTTTATGATTTTGGGATTTTTGTCCCTTTTGTGATTTTTACGGTAATTTTCAAAAGGGTATTGACAACGCCTATATTTGTGTTGTATAATTGATTTCACAAATTGTATGCTTGTATACAATTGAGTTTTTTACGGAGGAGAATAAAAAATGATCTCAAAAAATCCATATAGCAATCTACTTGAGCAATCGCAGTACAAGTATTCTCTTCAAGATGTTGACGATCCTAATCTTTACCGCGACATATATCCTTACGACGAGATCCCGAAGATCGCCTTTAACCACAGACGCGTGCCGATGGCAATGCCCGAAGAGATTTGGGTGACCGACACTACGTTTCGCGACGGTCAGCAGTCCCGTGCGCCTTACACGGTAAAACAGATAGTTGATCTTTATAAAATGCTTCATCGCCTTGGCGGACCGCGCGGCCTTGTCAGACAAAGCGAGTTTTTCGTATATACGGATAAGGACAAGGAGGCGATGCTCAGATGTATGGATCTCGGGTATGAGTTTCCCGAGATAACCACGTGGATAAGGGCGAAAAAGGAGGACTTCGAGCTTGTTCGAAGCCTCGGAATCAAGGAAACCGGCATTCTCGTTTCCTGCTCGGATTATCATATTTTCAAAAAGCTTGGGCTTTCGCGCGGCGAGGCGCTCGACCATTATCTTGGTGTTGTAAAGCGCGCCTTTGATGCCGGCATAAGACCGAGATGTCACCTTGAAGACATAACCCGTGCGGATTTTTACGGCTTTGTAGTTCCGTTTGTAAACGAGCTGACCGAGCTTTCTCACGAGGCGGGAATCCCTGTAAAAATACGCATGTGCGACACGATGGGATACGGCGTTGCGTATTCGGGCGTAGCACTTCCGAGAAGCGTACCCGGCATCGTTTACGGCTTGCACCACTACGCAAGCGTTGACTCCGCGCTGCTCGAGTGGCACGGTCACAATGACTTTTATCACGGCGTTACCAATGCGGTAGCCGCGTGGCTGTACGGTGCATCTGCGGTCAACTGCTCGCTGCTCGGCATAGGCGAGAGGACGGGTAACATACCGCTTGAGGCTATGATGATCGAATACGCCTCTCTCAGAGGAACACTTGATGGCATGGATCCTACGGTGATAACGGAGATCGCGGACTACTTCAAGCGTGAAATGGGCTACAATATTCCGCCTATGACTCCGTTTGTCGGCGACAATTTTAACGTGACACGCGCGGGAATACACGCAGACGGTCTTATAAAGGATGCCGAGATATATAACATCTTCGATACCGAAAAAATACTCAACAAATCTGCCGTGGTTGCCATATCCAACACATCGGGCACTGCGGGAGTTGCGTATTGGATAAATAATTATTTCGGTCTGAAGGGAGATAAAACCTTGACAAAAAGCTCCAAACTTGTTATAAATGTAAAGGAAGCGGTTGACCTAGAGTATTCTAATGGAAGAACTACGCTTATGGGTGACGATGAGCTCGTTTCAATCATCCGCAATATAGATCCGGAATTTATTAAGAATGTAGAGGAATAACAATGATAGTTGACAGCAAGCTTTTATCTCTTGAAAACAAGGTTTTTATTAAGCTCGAGGACGAAATACTGTCCGGAAAGCTTACACGGGGTACCGCCCTTACCGAAATTTCGCTCTCGGAGAGGCTCGGCGTGAGCCGTACTCCCGTGCGCAGCGCGCTTCACAGACTGGCAGAGGAGGGTCTGGTAGAGGCGGTCGCAAATAAGGGGTGCGTAGTTATAGGAATAACCAATGCAGACCTTGTTGATATTTACAAGATACGCGTCAGGCTCGAGGGCCTTGCCTCTGCTATAGCGGCTACGAGGATTACCGAGGAGGGGCTTAATACCCTGCGCGAATCGGTTGAGCTTGCGGAGTTTTATATCAGCAAAAACGATACTGAAAAATTAAAGGAGCTGGACTCTGAGTTCCACGAAACTATATACAAATCTACGGGCAACAGACTGCTTTCCAAAACGCTTTCCGAGTTGCACCGTAAGATAAAATCATACCGTAAGCTTTCTCTTACGGTGCCGGGAAGACTCGAGAGAAGCGTGCTTGAGCATCGGGAGATATATCAGGCGATAGCTATGCGCGATGCTGAAAAAGCGGATATGTTGACCTCATTGCACATAGAACGAGCGCTCGAAAATGTTCTTTCGACTCTTCCGGAGGAAAAATAATTTTCGAAAGGCAAAAATATGGGATACACCGTAGCACAAAAAATCATCAAGGAGCATCTTGTAACAGGCGAGCTTATAAAGGGGCGCGAGATCGGTCTTAGGATCGATCAGACGCTCACGCAGGACGCCACGGGAACGATGGCTTATTTGCAGCTTGAGGCGATGGGGATTGATCGCGTGCGGACAGAGCTGTCCGTTGCGTATATCGATCACAACACGCTGCAGACCGGGTTTGAGAACGCTGATGACCACAAATATATACAAACGGTAGCGAAAAAACATGGCATTCTTTTTTCGCGCCCCGGCAACGGAATATGCCATCAGGTGCATCTTGAACGCTTCGGTAAACCCGGAAAAACGCTGCTTGGCTCAGACAGCCATACCCCTACCGCAGGCGGCTTGGGAATGCTCGGCTTTGGTGCGGGCGGTCTTGACGTTGCGGTTGCAATGGGCGGCGGAACGTATTATATTACGATGCCGAAGATCATAAAGATCGAGCTTGTTGGGCGGCTTCGCGACTACGTCAGCGCAAAGGACGTTATCCTTGAGATCTTGCGCAGAATGGGCGTTAAGGGCGGTGTAGGCGGGATAATCGAATACGGCGGTGACGGTGTAAAAACGTTGAGCGTGCCGCAGCGCGCTACGATTGCTAATATGGGGGCGGAGCTTGGTGCTACAAGCTCGGTGTTCCCGTCTGACGAAATGACACGCGAGTTTCTTTACAAAGAGGGTAGAGAGGGGGATTTTGTACCCGTTTTTGCCGATGCCGATGCCGTTTATGACGAGGTGCACGTGGTGGATCTTTCTTCGCTCTCGCCGCTTGCTGCTTGCCCTCACAGCCCTGATAACGTCGTACCCGTGTCAAATATTTCGGGCAAAACTATAGATCAGGTGTGTATAGGATCGTGCACGAATTCCTCGATGCACGATATGCTCACCGTCGCCTCTATCCTAAAAGGGCACACCGTGCATCCTAACGTGTCGCTATCTATATCTCCCGGCTCAAAGCAGGTCTATTCTATGCTTGCCGAGTGCGGTGCGCTTGCCGACCTTATAAACGCAGGGGCGAGAATTCTTGAATCTGCCTGCGGCCCTTGTATAGGTATGGGATTTTCACCAAGGTCAAAGGGGGTCAGTCTGCGCACCTTTAACCGTAACTTCCTAGGGCGCAGCGGCACTCGCGATGCCGAGGTGTATCTTGTGTCGCCCGAGTGTGCCGCGGTGTCGGCTCTTCACGGTGTAATAACCGACCCGACTACCGTTAAGTCTGCACCCGTGTTAAATATTCCGGATAAATTTAATATAAATGACAATATGATAGATATGCCCGCGCCAAAGGATAAAGCCGCCGCGATGGAAGTGGTGCGTGGGCCTAATATCAAGCCGATACCTGTCGGTGTGCCGCCATTGGACGACCTGAATTCAAGGATAATACTTAAAGTCGGGGATAATATAACCACCGACCATATAATGCCTGCCGGCGCAAAGATCTTGCCCTATCGCTCAAACGTGCCGAAGCTTGCTGAGTTTTGCTTTGCTGCTTGTGACCCCGAATTTCCGGCTCGCGCGATGAAGTATGGGGGCGGTGTGATACTTGGCGGCTCTAACTACGGTCAGGGCTCGTCGCGCGAGCATGCGGCGCTCGTGCCGCTGTATCTCGGTGTGCGCGCGGTAATAGCCAAGAGCTTTGCGCGTATACACGCGGCGAATCTTATCAATTTCGGCATCGCGCCCCTGACCATCGTGGACGATGGGGATTACGATAAGCTCGCCGAGGGGGATGAAATATATATCGAGGGCTTTAAAAAGGGTATAGAGTCGGCAGACAAAATAGCCGTTATAAACCGCGAAAATAACGCACGGGTGTGGGTCAAGCTTGATTTTACCCCTCGTCAGCGCGCGATAATTCTGGCAGGCGGTCTGCTTAATTACACCAAGGGGAGAGGTTGATATATGGAAAAATACAAGGCACAGCTTGATATAGCTTGCGATAAGTTCAGAAAAATACTCGAAGAGCAGCTTTTGAGGGTTGAAAATATCAAAGAGCAGGGGGATTTCGTTGACTACGCCGCCCTTGACAAGATAATTATCGGTGTTTGCGGCGGTGACGGCATAGGCCCGATAATTACAAGCGAGGCAAAGCGGGTGCTTACCTTTGTTCTTTCCGATCTTATTGAGTCGGGCAGAGTGGAGCTTCGATGGATAGAGGGCCTCACAATTGAGAACCGTATAGCGAAAAATGCGGCCATTCCCGATGACGTCATGCAAGAATTGAAGTCTTGTCACGTTATCTTGAAAGGGCCTACGACAACACCGCAAAAGAATGACGGGATGCCGAATATCGAGTCCGCAAACGTTTTTATGCGCAAGGCTCTCGACCTTTTTGCCAACGTGCGCCCGATCAAAATTCCAGATGAGGAGATAAGCTGGGTGATATTCCGTGAAAACACCGAGGGCGGTTATGCCGTCGGCTCGTCGGGATTTAACGTCACGGAGGAGCTTGCGGTGGATTTTACCATCACAACGAAAGGTGGCACGGAGAGAATAGCTCGCCTTGCATACGACTACGCACGCAAAAACGGGTTTAAGCGAGTGTCGCTTGTCACCAAGGCTAACGTAATCAAGACGACCGACGGCAATTTTCTTGCCGACTGTCACAAAGTAGCGGCACTTTACCCGGATATCGTTACTGACGAGTGGTATGCCGATATAATGACAGCAAAGCTCCTGGATAAAAAGCGCCGCCGCGACTTTGGAGTGCTTCTTTTGCCGAATCTTTACGGCGATATAATTTCGGACGAGGCGGCAGAGCTTCAAGGGGGTGTCGGTACGGCAGGATGCGCCAATATCGGCAAAAGATACGCGATGTTTGAGGCTGTACACGGCTCAGCACCGAGAATGGTGGCAGAGGGCAGGGCAGAGTATGCCGACCCGTCGTCCATGCTGCGCGCATCCGCGATGCTCTTGTCGCATATCGGACTTCGTGAGCGGGCCGCAAGGCTTGAAAAAGCTCTTGATATGTGCTCCTTTGGCGAGGATAAATTGACGGTCACCGGGCGAGCTGGTGGGGTGAAGTGCCGTGAGTTTGGAGATGCTGTGCTTGAAAGGTTAAAAACACTTTCATAGCACCCGTGTGAAATTAAAAAGCGTTGACAATCGTTTGATTGCCAACGCTTTGTTGCGTTTTTATAGCTTTCTTTTCAAAAATGCGCGCATTTTTCCGCCCTTTTTGAAAAGCACCATTCCGAGCTTGTAGACTATCGGTGTAAAGATGATCTTTTTCTTGACAGAGATCCTCTCGCGAGGAATAATGTGTGCGCCTTCGTCCTTGGTGAATGAGATCTTCACGTTTTGCTCGGATTCCGTGAAATTGAGAGAGCGCTTTGCGTAATCGGAAAGCTTGCCTACGCGTACGGTCTTTTTGCCGTCGTGCCAGATTTTCATCAAAGCCTCGTCTATCTCGACTATATTTTCGGCGATGAGCTTATTTTTTGAATATGCCGACCCGTCGTTAAATGTAGATTTTTGAAGCTTGTCCGCACCGTATTTTTCCTTGATAACGTCATAAAGATCGGTGTAAGCGTTTTTCTTTGCGTAGGAGTAGTGGGTCCTTGACATGAGCAGCTCCCACTCCTTTATATTCTCTCTTATATCCTCGGCGTTTTTAAATCCGTCTGCCCATTCGCTCATTATCGAGAGGGTGAGAGAGGTCAGATCAATGTGCGAAAGCAGCTTTTCTTTTGAGGTCACATTGACCGTTTGTGAGTCGTGAATTCGGTAGAAGTAGTACCCCGTGTGAATATTTACAAGCTTTTTTGCGCCTCTGAAAGCAAAAAAGTTGATAAGCGCATCCTCTGAATAGTTGTATCTTGCGTTCGGATATTTTTTCTCGGCTACCTCGGTGGCGAGGCTCGTTGCCTCTTTTAAAACCTTTGCCGAATAGATCTTGTTCCAAAGCACGTAATAGGAATGCTCGCGTCCTCTTTGCGCGGTAAAGGCGAGCAAAACGTCCTCACCGACCTTTTCAATATCTGTCGAGACGGTGCTGTCGCCTCTGCAAAAGAAGCGCACCCTCTGTGAATGAAACGCCCAGTCGTTTATAACTATATCCGCGCCTTTTCGCTCGGCTGCGAGCAGCATGGGAAGGTGATAGTTGTACGATACGGTATCGTCGCTGTCACAAAAGGCGATAAAATCACCGCTTGCCAGCTCGACACCGAGTGCGCGCGCCTTGAAAATGCCGCGGTTTTCGGTTTTTGTGTAGGTCACGTTCTGATATTTTGAGAGAACGTCGGTGTAATCTATCTCCGAGCCGTCGTCCACTACGACGATTTCGTACGTAATATCTCTGCGACCGCATATCGCCGTGTCGCAAAGAGTACTGCTCGTCAGACTTTTGAGGCAGGTGTCAAAGTAATCCTTATCCGTGTTGTACACGCAAATAACGATCGATAATTTCATATTTTAAATCCGTTCTTGTTTAAGTATTGCCAACCCTTGCAAACGCAATATCCTTTATGACCTCGCCGGCGATTATAAGACCGACAACAGACGGCACAAACGATATGCTGCCAGGCGCGTGACGGCCGTCCCCGTCCACCGTGCGTTTGATCGGCTCTTCCTTGGAATAGACGACCTTCAGCTTCTTGACACCGCGCTTTTTAAGCTCACTTCGCATAACGCGCGCAAGCGGGCAGACCGAGGTCTTGTATATGTCGGACACCTCGAACATCGTCGGGTCGAGCTTATTGCCTGCGCCCATTGAGGATATTATCGGCGTGCCGGCGTTTTGCGCCCGTACGATAAGCTCGATCTTGGCTGATACGGTGTCTATCGCATCGATAATATAGTCGTATCCCGAAAGGTCAAAATTATCCGCGTTGTCCGGGGAAAAGAATGAACGTATAGCGTTTATTTTGACCATACTGTTGATAGAAAGGGCTCTTTCACGGCATACGTCCACCTTGTATTTTCCCACCGTTTCCTCGGTTGCGATTATCTGGCGGTTGATGTTTGACTCTGATACGGTGTCGAAATCGATAACGTCTATCTCTCCGACTCCCGAGCGTACCAGAGCCTCAAGGGCGTATCCGCCAACGCCGCCAACACCGAAAATCGCTACACGGGTGGTGGCTAATCTATTCATCGCATCCTCGCCGAGCATCAGCTCGGTACGGCTGAAATGACCACTATTATTTACATTCATATTAAAATTCGCCTCTTGCGATAGCTTTGATGAGGTTGAACTCTCCGTCAACGATTATGAAATCGGCATCGTAGCCGATCTCTATTTTGCCTTTGTTGAGTCCCATAAGCTTTGCGGGATTCTCGGATGCCATCATTACCGCATCCTCGGGGCTGATGCCAAACGAGATAGCCTTCTTAACGCAGCCGAAAAGGGAAGTCGTAGATCCGGCAAGCGCGCCGTTTTCGATTCTTGCCGTACCGTCCTTAACGATCATAAGCTGACCGCCGAACATATAGCTTCCGTCCTCAAGTGCCGTGCCTCTTATCGAGTCGCTGACGAGAATTATTCTCTCCTTGCCCATCACCTTGATAAGCAGGCGCACCGATGCCTGATGGATATGTACACCGTCGCAGATAAGCTCGCAGTAAACGCCCTCGGAGTCGGACGCCGCACCGATAGGGCCGGGTGCGCGGTGGTGAATGCCGGGCATGGCATTGTAGGTGTGGGTAAGGCTTGTCGCGCCCGCCGCCATCGCCTTGATGCAGGTGTCATAGTCGGCATCGGTGTGGCCGATCGATACCTGTGCGGGACATTCCTTGATGAATTCTATCGCTCCTTCCGCCTCGGGAGCAAGCGTAACTCTCTTTATGTTCTTGCAGGAATTGAAAAATTCCATAGTCGGCGCAATGATATATTCGGGATTCTGCGCGCCCTTGTATTTCAGGTTGATGAACGGGCCTTCCATGTGGAAGCCGGGGATGTTCGCGCCGTGTCCGAGATCTATATTGACGGACGTAGCTGCCGCAACAGCATCGAGTCCCATCGTCATTGTGGTGGGGTACCAGGTGGTTACGCCCTGCGCAAGCTCCCAGTCTGCCATATCGCCAAGCTTTTCCGCATCCATTGTGTCAAGTCCGATACAGCCGTGGCTGTGTATGTCGATGAGTCCGGGATAGATCCTTGAGCCGCCAAAGTCCACACCGTCGCCGTCGAGATTGCCGATAGCGGCTATCTTGCCGTCCTCAACTCCTATATCGCATATTTTGCCGTACAAATTTACGTTTTTTATGATTTTCATAAGTACGCTCCTTGGTTTTTCGGTTTCGTTAAAATCATTATATCCCAAACCGCCCAAAAAGTCAATAAAGCTATTGAAATTGAGAGCTGTTTGTGTTAAAATAGCATTACTAAAAGAAAGGACATTCAGATTATGCTTTCCAAAGTGTACACCTCCGGCGTATTCGGTATTGACGGATACGAGGTCACCGTAGAGTGCTCTTCATGGGACAGAATACCTCGCTTTGACCTGGTAGGACTGCCCGATACCGCGGTAAAAGAGGCGAAAAACAGAGTTCAATCGGCTTGCGAAAATTCGGGAATCCCGTTTCCGCCGCTCGAAATAATGATAAATCTCGCTCCCGCCGACGTAAAGAAAGAGGGAAGCGCGTACGACCTTGCGATAATCGTCGCCATACTTCAAAGCGACGGCAAGATCCCCCACTCGCTCGATCTGTCGGACAAATGCTTTATCGGTGAGCTTTCGCTTTCCGGAGAGGTGAGAGCGGTAGGCGGAATATTGCCTATGACGATCTCCGCGCGAGATAGCGGCCGCAAGGAAATATACGTCCCCAAGGCTAATGCCGAGGAGGCTGCCGTTGTTGACGGAATTACCGTCTACGGAGTAAGTGACCTGCGCTCTCTCGTCGACTTCCTTAAAGGCAAGAGAAAGCTTGAAAGCACCAAAAAATCGGTAACGTCCTTTGATTTTTCGGGCCAATCGCTCGGAATTGACTTTGCTGACGTGCGCGGACAGCTCAAAGCGAAGCGCGCCTTGGAGATCGCGGCGGCAGGCGGACATAACGTACTGATGATAGGCCCTCCCGGCGCGGGCAAGTCGATGCTTGCAAAGCGACTGCCTACGATCCTTCCAGACCTTTCGTTTGAGGAAGCACTTGAAACCACAAAGATACATTCCGTGACGGGAAACCTCAAGGGCAACCTTGTCACCTCGCGCCCCTTCCGCTCTCCGCATCACACGGTAAGCGCGGTAGGCCTTGTGGGCGGCGGAACGAGCCCGCGCCCCGGCGAGATCTCTCTTGCTCACAACGGCGTTCTTTTCCTTGACGAGCTGCCCGAGTTTTCAAAGGCGGCAACCGAGGCTATGCGACAGCCTCTTGAGGACGGCACGGTCACCGTTACGAGAGCGATAGCAAAGGTTACTTACCCCGCGTCGTTTATGCTCGTCTGCGCTATGAACCCGTGTAAATGCGGATACTTCGGCGACTCGACGAGAAACTGCACCTGCACACCGATCGCACGGCAGAAATATCTCGAAAAGGTCAGCGGCCCTCTGCTTGACCGAATCGATATCGAAATAGAGCTGCCTGCCGTTTCCTACGATGAGATATCCGGTCATACGACCCCCGGCGAGCCCTCTTCCGAAATAAGAAAAAGGGTCAACGCGGCGCGTGAATTTTCTAATGAAAGACTAAAACGCGGCGGTGATAAGCCCGGAGTTCCCAACGCGAAAATGACACCCGATATGCTTCACAGATACTGTGCCCTTGACAAAGAAGCCGAGGAGCTTATGCGCGATGCCTTCAACGCCCTCGGACTGTCCGCAAGAGGACACGACAGAGTGCTGAGAGTGGCAAGAACGATAGCCGATCTTGACGGTGAGGAAACCATCAGCGCGGACCATATAGCCGAGGCGATAATGTACCGTTCTTTAGACAGAAAGTACTGGCGCAGATAATATAATGGATAAAATACACAAAAACGGAGGAGTGTTTTCTACGCTCCTCCTTTATTTATTTGTATAAAAGTGAGAAAAAAGTAGTCAAAATATCCAAATCTCATAAAAGTAATTGAAAATCATAATATGGAGTGCTATAATTGAATCACTTAAAATATAAAATTTTTGAGGAGAAAATTCAAAGGAGAACACAATGAAAAACTTGAAAAAAATTCTCATTGCGCTGGCAGTTGTCGCCTTGCTTGTTTCCTCTCTTGCATTTATCGTAAGTGCAGAGGGTGAGTTCAGCGGCGAACTTAAGAAGCTGTACAACAACTATGCAGCTGTTGACGCTAACGCCAACGCGAACAAGCAGGCTTCTGCCCTTGCGGATGCGTACAACTACCTCCAGGGCAACACCTTTGACCCGTCCGCAACGTATGAGGTTAAGCTTGGAACCGACACCGAGCCTACCGCTCTTACCTACGACGACATCGTAGCTATGATGAGCGAGCGCAGCGTGGCAATAGGTCAGCTCTACCTCTCCAATCTTGCTGCTGCAAATGATGCTGCTACAAGATTCACCGTAACCGGAGAACTTCTTGATCACCTTGCGGCTTGCCCTCCCACTGAGGGAACTGCAGGCGCGGCTGAACTGATTGCTACTGCAAAGGCAAAGAATATTGATGCGGTTAGGGAGCAGTACACCATTATTTCCGCTCAGGTTGTTTCCACGGCACAGAAGAGCGTGGTTACACTTTACAACCACATCAACAAGCATCCTCTTGATGCTACCGCTTCTGATCTTAAGGCAACCGTCGATGCTTTCGCAGTTGAGATCGCAGCTCAGCTGTACGCTGATTGGAACGCAATCCCTACCGATCACGTTGACGTAGCAGGCGGTCCTGATGACAAGTGTGACTACTGCGGCGGTACAATGACCTCTGCTACCTCTGCTCACTACCACGGCAGATACAACGGCATTTACACTGCAAAGTACTATATTGCAAGCATAGGTCTGTTCGTTAACGGATCCGTGCCCACCAGTGCTCCCGCAGAAGCACAGGTTGTAGCAAACAACATCGTAGCAGGCTGCAAGGTTATGGACGCAGAGAAGACTGCAAAGCAGTACGCTCTTGACGCTAAGGCTTCCTTCGACGAGTACGATTACGGTAAGCCTTATATGACTTACGACTGTGAAAACACCATGCTCAACAACTACAATGCTAACGCAGAGTGCTACGCATCCGCAGCTGTTGATATTTTCGGTAACAAGTATCACAACTTCCATTACGGCGATAATGCGGTTCACCTTTACACCGAGCCTCAGGTCGGTAACAAGAACGCATATCAGCTCGGCATGGTAATTGAGTGGGATCAGATGTTCGACGATGGCTTCACCGGCATCGAATACGTTTGCCGTCATCCTTCCGTAGCAATGACTACTGCGTTCAAGATCGAAAAGACCTCTAACGGTATCGAAATCACGAACATTTTGTCTGCCGCTACCGGAAACAAGGTTGAGAAGGTTACTCGCACAAATGTTATCGCTACTAACGTTTGGGAGCACTTCACTCTTACCTACGATCACGAGACCAGAACCGGTAAGCTCTACGTAAACTACGATTACATCTGCGATATCGAGTACAGCGATACTCCTACCTTCCAGTTCGTAGGCTTCCGTATGGGTAGGAGCGTTACCAAACAGAATCACGGTTACGATAACTTCACCGCAATGAACGGTTCTCAGTACCGTATCTGGGATAAGTTCGACAAGATGACCGAGAGCGAGAAGTTCGATTATTACGTTGGATACATGACCAACGAAGAGAACTCCAGCCTTACCCGTAACGCAGCTTACAACAAGGCAAAGCTCCTTTATACTACCATTAAGGAAAAGTATCCCGAAGCATGTGCGGCTTCTCTTGCTGCATACGATGCATGTGATTACAACGAGACGATCAAGAAGCCCGCTATGGCAGAGAACCTTGCGATTCTCTCCGGCATGGTTGACGAGCTTCTTGCAATGTCCGTAAACTCCGCTACTACCTCTGACGTTAATAGCGCTATTAACGCGATCAACAACTTCGTATCCGTAAACGGCGAGCTCATCAACAAGGGCGATACCTCCGAAACAGGTTACCAGGCTCTTATGATGAAGGTCAACACCGCTAAGGCAGACCTTGTTAAGATCGAAAACATTATCGCGTTCGTAAGCGCGCTCACCAAGTTTGAAAGAGCTACTACGATCGCTTCCATGACTAAGTATGCCGAGACTGCTCAGGCAGTTTACGCACTTGGTGCATACGACGTTGCTGAAAACGTTAACTTCGTTAAAAACGACCCTGTTGTTCTCTCCTTCGAGGCTACCATCAACGGCGATGTAAAACCCGCTGATGAAGGCTATATAACTCTTTTTGAATATTATGAGACTGTTGCCGAGAAGATCGCTAACCGTTCTCTCTACGAGAACTCCAAGCGTGTCATCGCGTGCATGAACTTCATTATTAGTATGCCCGGTTACTCCAACAAAGTAGAGTTCTGGACTGAAAACGCAGATACCATCAGCGGTTACGTTGCTATCGCTCGTGAGATCATCACCACCGGCAACTACGATCCTGATGTAGCAGGTCTTGAACTTGCGATCGAAAGATTTCGCGTTATGGACGTATTCTTCTACGAGCTTCTCCAGCAGGAGCACGTAGCATTCATCAAGGCTCAGCTTGATAAGTACGTTGCTACCGAGGCTTACATTGATAAGGTTGGTGTTTGCACCGTTGTTAAGCAGTACCTTGCTGAAAACGATCTTGCAGTTTACAACACCGCTATGACCGATGAGGTTGCAGCAGCTGTTGCAGACGAGATCGCAGCTCTTGAAGAGCTTATCATCGTATACAACGTATACAACGACGAGCTTGTAGCTCAGGAAGAGGACTACAAGGCAGTTCTCGCACAGAACACTCAGTACTTCATTAATGCTGTAAACCACATGACCACCGTACTTACCTACGCAGAGCTTAAGCCTATGTTCGAAAAGGCTACCGGCTACTACTACAGCATCGACGTTGATAGCGACGAGGCTGCAGCTGCTGCAGACAAGTATATAGCATATCGCGAACAGCTCGAGGCTTGGGAGACCAACGGCGCAATATTCATCGGTTTTGTTGACGGTCTTGCAGAGGCTGAATACTACACCGGCGTTGAGCGTGAGGATATGATCTACGCAGCACTCGTTAACTGCACCGCATACGCAGATCTCATCGACGAGAGCGTTCCCGGCGTTGCAGCAGCTGTTGCAAAATACGAGGCAGCTCTTGCAGCATACAACGCAGAGCTTGATATCGTAAACGGCGACATCAGCGAGACCGCAAAGATCACCTGTGCGGTAAGAACCGGCTCTATTTCCACCATCGTTCTTGCTATCGTAAGCAAGATATTCGCAAACTGATAAGGGAGGTATATTAATATGAAGAAAAAACTCTCAAAGATTATCGCGCTGCTTCTGACTGTTGCCTCTCTCGTGTCCATGCTCACCGTATTCGCGTGGGCGGACGAGTTTGAGGATGATTATGAGGGCGAAGAAGACCTCGGCGATCCCGGTCTCACCCCCGACTTTAACGTAAACGAAGACTGGCTCTATTACAGAACGTTCGAAGAGGGCTGGAATGCAGCTAACGGCGTTACCACCGATAACATCAACGGTAACCACAAGGCTTACATCGATTACGAGGAATCCGCTAACGGATCCTACAACTACTTCACCCGTTTCGAGTACCAGAACTACAGCGGTACTACCGCTCCTTACTTCTACTACAACTTCGGTAGCCGTGTAAAGCTCAGCGGCGGTTATACCGTTATCGGTATGTCCATCAAGGCTGACGACGCGTGCGAGGTTGGTACCATTCTCTACGCAGAGCTTGGTAGTAAGACTAAGCAGAACCTTCTTATAGTTCAGGATTCTAAGCTTTACGCTTTCGACACCGCAGCAGAGCACTATGTTGGCTCTCTTGCAGACGGCGACTGGTGCGACGTTGATATCGTTATGGACTGGAACGACCGTTCCGTCTTCAAGGCTCAGGTATATCAGAACAAGCAGCTCATAATTGACTACACTGTTTCTTACGGAACCGAAGCCGGTGACTCCGGTGTTCAGAAGCTCTACCTCGGTATGAGCGCTTCCAACGGCGGCACCAAGGAAGGTATGAGCTACTGCGTAGATAACCTTCGTATCTACCAGGATGCTTCGATGCCCCTTCAGGACATTGCACAGTACGGCTACGGCGTATTCGTTGAGACCAACGCTGACAAGACCGTTCCGATCTACAAGGATGCTAACGATAAGAACGTTGAGCAGATCCTCGCAGAGTCCCTTGCAATGAAGCTTGGCGTTTCTTCCGCTCTTGCAAGAAACGAGAAGATCGACATCTCCAAGTATTTCATTCCCACCATCGTTGACGGCGAGGTTATGGTTGCGCTTGACCTTGTTATCGACTACATGGGTTATCCCAAGTACATCCACGCAGGTGGTTCGTCCTACGACATCACCATCGGCGCAGGTAAAAACGCATTCGTAACCGTAGGTCTTAACACCGCTACCGTAAACGGCGAGCTTGTTGACCTCAAGGTTATTCCCGGCATTGCTAAGAACGCTGACGGCGAAAACGTTATCGTTATCGCAATGAACGATATTCCCAGCATCTTCCCCGATTGGTGTGTTACTTACGACGACATGGGTCTTATCATAGTTTATGAGAAGATCGAGAAGGAAGGCGTTGACGCTAACTCTCTTATCACCAGAGATAACCTTGACGACCTCCTTTCCATCATGAAGAAGTTCGTATTTGATGTTTCCACCGATACCAACAAGGATGCAGCTTACACCGCTACCGGTGAGAGCGTTTACACCGCAGTTTCCGCTAACACCAACGGCTTCAAGCATCCTTACATCTTTGCAGATCAGAAGACCTTCGATGGCCTCAAGGCTATCTACAGTGATACTGCAAACACCACCGCAGTAAAGGCTTACATCGAGAGCATCGTTGCTGAAATAGCAGATTATGCTTCCAAGGCAGCTACCATTTCCGCTACCGGTGAGGTTACCTTTAATGCAGGTTACGAGCCCGTTAACGAATATCAGGACGGTGTATATCCTGACTACGCGCTCAACCCCGACGACACTACTATCGCAGACTCCGATGACGGTTACAACCCTGATACCAAGGCTCTTTACGAGATTGAGGAAATCACCGACAAGCTCGTTAAGCTCGCATTTGCATACCAGGTAACCGGCAACAACGATTACGTATACCTTGCATACGCAATTTCCATGAAGCTTGGCGAGTGGGTACACTGGGCACCCGGTTACTTCGTTAACTGTGCTAACGCAGCTTCTGATTTCGCAGTTTCTTACGACTGGCTCTACAACGCATACGTTAAGCTTCTTGGCGAAGAGTCCGTTCAGGCTCTTGCTTCTATCCTTTACAACCAGGCTATCGTTCACGGTTACAACTCCATTATCGGCGAGTTCTGTAAGTTCCCGAGAACTGCAGGCTACGGTGACAGCTGGAGCACCCGTACTGATAGCTGGAACGCAATCTGCTCCTCCGGTCTTATCATCGCTTCCATGGCAATCATGGAATTCACCGGCGCAGACGCTCTTAACTGCGCAGACAAGGTTTCCTACCTTGTTGGTAACTGCATGATGAACCTTGCAGATTACGGTCTTGACCAGTATGCTCCCGACGGCGCTTACATCGAGTCCACTACCTATTGGGCGAAGGGCACCAACGCATTCATGAAGCTTATCATGGCTCTTCAGTCTGCATCCGGTGACGACTTCGGCTTCAAGGATACTTGGGGCATTGAAAAGACCTTCTACTTCGCATGCTACATCGAGAACTCCGACGGCGACGCTTGGAACTATCACGAGGACGGCGTAGGCAGCATCATCAACGGTGATGTTCTTGGCGTTGATACTCAGATGTTCAACTTCGCAGCACAGCTTCTTGGTGATGCTGACCTCGCGGCTATCCGTCAGGCACAGATCGCAAAGGGCAAGAAGGCAACCCTCTTTGACATTCTCTTCTACCCCACTACTGAAATAGGCGCAGCTCCCGAGCTCAAGCTTGACTACTATATGGAAGGCATTGATGCTTTCGTATCCAGAGACAGCTGGGAAAACGGTGCTCTCTACGTAGGTATTATGGGTGGCACTAACGGTTATACTCCTTACGGCGACGGCAAGGGTGAAGAAACCTTCGGTCAGATCGACTCCGGTAACTTCATTTACCAGAGCCACGGTGTTAACTGGTTCACCGATCTTGGTAGTGATTACTACAACGCAGATTCTTACTTCGGCGCATACAGATATCGCTACTACAGAAACAGCGGTGAAGGTAACAATGTAGTTATCCTTACTTCCGCTCCCGGTGCTATTCCTAACGGTCAGGACGAGAACGGCTCCGGCGATATGTACGAGACCTACGTCGATCCTAACGGCAAGGGCAGCTACGCTATCATCAACAACTCTAACGTTTACGGCTCTTACTCTCAGGCTGCATACCGCGGTATGCTTGTTACCAACGATAGAAAGACCGTTGTAATCCAGGATGAGATCGCTCTCACCGCAGCAGGCGACCTTGCATGGGTTGCTCACACCGAGGCTACTGTAGTAAGTGCCGAGGGTAAGGTTGCTTACCTCACCGCTAAGGCTGAGGACGGCGTGACCGACGTATTCCTTCGCGCAACTCTCGTTACTACCAGCACCTCTCTTGAGTTTAGAGTTTCTAACTACAAGGAAGATAAGCTTCTTAAGAACAGATACGATGTAAACTCTGCAACCCGTCCTATGACCGGTGTTTCCAGACTCGTTATCGAGGCTAAGAACGCTCTTACCGTTCAGTTCGCTGTTGTATTCGAGGAGATCGGATACGTAGGTGACGACGTTGAGGCAGGCTACGAGTGGATCGACCTCAGCAAGTGGAACACTGAGGCGTTCGCAGAAGAGGAAGAGGTTGACGACGTTGTAAGACGTGGTATCGCGGTTAAGAGTGACATCTCCACCAAGACCACCGACGCATCCGTTTACATGGATGACGGCGTTGCATTCACTTCTTACCTTGAAGACTTCTACATCCTTCTTGCTGACGTTAAGTACGTTCTTAAGGCGTTCTACATCGATGAGGATAGCTTCTCCGCTGACGAAGAGGCACTTCTTGAGTCCTACGAGGAGTACCTTGACTACGAAGCTCGTTACAATACCTTCGCAGGTCTTGTAGGCAACACCAACGCTGAGATACTTTCTTACGTTGACGTACTTGCCGGCTTCTGATAAACAATTAAAAAGTTTTCAAGCCCGTGTGTTTTTCGACACACGGGCTTTTTTTGTATAACGAAAACCACGCGATAGTCGCGTGGTTCAAAAGAGGCTCTGCCGATGAAGAGAAAGCAAATAAAAAGCAAGGGCAGAACTTTATAGTGTCAAAGGCTCCCTTGTGTAAAGGGAGCTGTCGAGCGAATGCGAGACTGAGGGATTGTGAAATGCTACGGAGAGAACAAAAAGAGGAAAGAGAAGTGAGCAACAATCCCTCCGTCATTTTCTTGCAAAAATGCCACCTCCCTTT
>JAZNGE010000008.1:0-15037 GCA_045576315.1 Eubacteriales bacterium
CTCTTTGTGCGCTTTTTGAATTTTTTAGGAGGAGGGTAATATGAAGAAACTAACATTTTGCGTTTTGTTGTTACTGGCTTTATGTACGTTGCTTTTTGCCGGATGCGGCGATACCCCACCGGAAGAGCTAACAATCGACGAGCAGATAACGGTTGGTATGAGTTATTTGGAGATCGCCGAGCTAGTTGGTGATGATGGAGAAGTGCTTGAAATATCTCCTAATATATGTATTTGGGATACAGGCGATGAAAAAGACCTTTACGTGTGGTTTACGAGGCATATTGATGATTCGACGGCAACCGTTACTCGTGTCGAGCGCCGCGACGATCTTGTACCTGCCGTTGGGATGAGTCTTGATGAGGTCAAAGCTCTTTTGGGATCGGCCGGAACTACATACGGCACTAATTCAAATATACACACGTGGCCATCTGCAAGTGAAAATGCTCTTTATGTGTGGCTGGATTCTAACGACAAGGTGGTTAAATATCTAATATCTCAATTTCCCAATGCAAAGGTTGGTATGACTTACGAACAAGTATCAGACTTCTTCGGTTGCGAGGGAACACCTGTCGCCAATGTGAGTGGTCTGTATTCTTGGCCTGATTTCTTCCCCGGAGAAATAGCATACGTTCGATTTTTGGACGGCGTAGCGACGGCTGTGTTTATGGATTCGGAAATATCCATAAAAGCCGGAATGACCTACGAAAGATTGGCTGATATATACAACTGCGAAGGCACGAAGGTCGGCAGATGGGATAATATCTACACTTGGCAAACGTCAGAGGATAGCATCGGCATCTTTAAGTTCGAGGACGATAACGGCACTCTTAAGCTCTCGCAGTTTGATGCGAGCGTGGGAGAAATTGCCGTCGGAATGACTCTTGCCGAGATAAACGAGAGCATTGGCACCGTCGGCGAGGACGTGGGACTTGTCACCACCAAGGCATATAAATGGGAAACCGAGCTTGAAGAAAATCTTTACGTATGGTTTGATTCGGATATGGTTGCGACGCAATTCTGCTACGCCAAGGATGATGACGTTGAGGTTAAAGTAGGAATGGCAATCGATGATGTGATTTACATTTGGGGTCCATCCTCTCCTATCAGAGATCGTTGGGTAACTATGGCGGATACGGATTTGTACGTACGCCGAGGTGAAGGATACATTACGGAGATTATAGACATACCCAAGCTGGATATTTATCTCGGAATGACTATGGAACACTTAGTTGAGATGTTCGGTAAGGAGCCGGATCAGTGTCGAGGCAGCGGAGTGATTTATTATGAATGGATTTTGGATGATTCGGGCCTTTTAATAAGTGTTAGCTTTTATGTAGACGGCGCAAACTCGATTCTCTTCTTTTCTGGAGAAAACCCATCAGGACTTCCCGCATATCCATACACCGGATATCCGTGGTGAAAAACCGTCCGCACTTTACGCAAATAAAAATCAGGGTATCTGCCAATCGGCAGATACCCTGATGCTGTTTTATATTACTTACCAACCTTCTCGTATCTCTCACGAGCAACGTAAGAGGTGTGGAGAGTGTGGTGAGCTGCATGGCAGCCGTAACCACCCTTGAAGTAGTTGTCGTAAACCTCTTTGATGATGGGGTTGAGGTGAGACTTTCTCATCTCCATAGCCTCATCCTGATCGTAAAGAGCCTTAGCTCTTACAGCCTTGAGGTCAACGGTGTCGCGTACGTACTGGGGCTGAATGGGCTGACCGCCGCCGTTTACACAACCGCCGGGGCATCCCATGATCTCAACGAAGGTCCAGTCTGCCTCGCCCTTTGCGATCTTGTCCATAACGATCTTCGCATTTGCCGCGCCGGATGCAACAGCAACCTTGATCTCAGTGCCTGCGATGTTGTAGGTAGCTTCCTTAAGGCCCTCAGTGCCACGAACCTCAGAGAATACGATATCCTTGTTGTCCTTGCCGGTGATAACGTCGTTAGCAGTACGGAGTGCAGCCTCCATAACGCCGCCGGTAGCACCGAAGATAACAGCCGCACCGGTGTCAACACCGAATGCAGGATCGAAATCCTCGTCGGGAAGAGAAGTGAACTTGATACCTGCACGCTGGATCATCTTTGCAAGCTCACGGGTAGTGAGTGCAACGTCAACGTCACAGATGCCCTCGCCTGCCGCGCTCATATCATCTCTCTGTACCTCAAACTTCTTAGCGGTACAAGGCATGATCGAAACTACGAAAATGTCCTTGGGGTCGTAGCCCATCTTATCAGCCCAGTAGGTCTTGATAAGTGCGCCGCCCATCTGCTGAGGAGACTTGCAGGAGGAAAGGTGAGAAATAAGCTCGGGATAGTAGAACTCGCAGAACTTAACCCATCCGGGTGAGCAGGAGGTGATCATAGGAAGAGTGCCTCCATTCTTTACACGCTCAAGAAGCTCAGTAGCCTCCTCAACGATGGTGAAGTCAGCAGCGGTGTTGGTGTCAAATACCTTCTCAAAGCCGAGACGGCGAAGAGCTGCAACCATCTTGCCTTCAACGTTAGTGCCGATAGGCATATCGAAGCACTCGCCGAGAGTTGCTCTGATGGAGGGAGCGGTCTGAACTACAACGTGCTTGTCAGATGCAAGAGCCTCCCAAACCTTATCGGTATCGTCGCGCTCAACGAGTGCGCCGGTGGGACATACTGCAGTACACTGACCGCAGGAGATACAGGGAGTGTCACCGAGAGGCATATTGAATGCCTGTCCGATGCAGGTGTCAATACCGCGGTTGTTTGCACCGATTACAGAAACTATCTGCTCGTCACAAACTGCAACGCATCTGCGGCAAAGGATACATTTGTTGTTATCTCTTACAAGGTGAGGGGTAGAGTAGTCAAGCTCGTAGGTGGGCTTGAATCCCTCAAATGCCTTCTGATCAACGCCGTACTCAAGGCAGAGCTTCTGAAGCTCGCAGTTGGTGGAGCGAGAGCAGGAAAGGCAGCTCATATCGTGGGTGGAGAGGATAAGCTCAAGAGTAGTCTTGCGCGCCGATCTTACCTTGGGAGAGTTGGTGTTGATCTCCATACCCTCGGTTACGGGGTATACGCAAGCGGTAACAAGACCGCGAGCGCCGGTAGCCTCAACAACGCAGATACGGCAAGCGCCGATCTCGTTCTTTTCTTTCATATAGCAGAGGGTGGGGATCTCCACACCTGCTGCGCGGGCTGCCTCAAGAATGGTCGAGCCCTTGGGTACGCTTACAGCAATACCGTTAACTTTAACATTTAACATTTCCATTTCGCGTACTCCTTTCATTAGTGCTTGGATATAGCACCGAACTTACAGCCTGCAATACAAGCGCCGCACTTGATACACTTGTCAGTGTTGATCGAGTAAGAGGGAAGCTTGTGGCCGGGTGCTACGTAGTCGGTCTTAACGATAGTATCAACAGGGCAGTTCTTAGCGCACTTACCGCAACCGATACACTTATCCTGATCGATAACGAAGGAGAGAAGGTTCTTACATACGCCTGCGGGACACTTCTTGTCAACAACGTGAGCGATGTATTCCTCTCTGAAGAACTTAAGGGTAGCAAGAACAGGGTTGGGAGCTGTCTGACCAAGACCGCAAAGGGAGTTAGCCTTTATGTAGTTACAAAGCTCCTCAAGCTTGTCAATATCCTCAAGAGTGCCCTTGCCGGAAGTGATCTTGTCGAGCATCTCGAGAAGTCTTCTTGTACCAACGCGGCAGGGAGTACACTTACCGCAGGACTCCTCAACGGTGAAGTCAAGGAAGAACTTAGCCATATCAACCATACAGGTGTCCTCGTCCATAACGATAAGACCGCCTGAACCCATCATACAGCCGATAGCAGTAAGGTTGTCGTAATCAACCTCGGTGTCGATAAGAGATGCGGGGATACAACCGCCGGAAGGACCACCGGTCTGTGCCGCCTTGAACTTCTTACCGTTGGGGATACCGCCGCCGCTGTCGTAGCTGTTCTCACGGAGGGTAGTACCCATGGGGATCTCAACAAGACCGGTATGCTCGATCTTACCGCCGAGCGCGAATACCTTAGTACCCTTGGATCTTTCAGTACCCATAGCTCTGAACCAGTCAACGCCGTTAAGGATGATCTGAGGAATGTTAGCAAAGGTCTCAACGTTGTTCTCAACGGTGGGCTTGCCGTAAAGACCCTTAACTGCAGGATACGGAGGACGGGGTCTGGGCTCGCCTCTGTTACCCTCGATAGAGGTCATAAGCGCGGTCTCCTCGCCGCAAACGAATGCGCCTGCGCCAAGTCTGATCTCAAGATCAAAGTCAAATCCGGAACCGAAGATATCTTTGCCAAGGAGTCCGTATTCCTTAGCCTGATCAATAGCGTTCTGAAGTCTGGTAACCGCGATAGGATACTCAGCACGAACGTAAACGTAACCCTTGGTCGCGCCGATAGCGTATCCGCAGATAGCCATAGCCTCGATTACGGAGTGGGGGTCGCCCTCAAGGATAGAACGGTCCATGAACGCTCCGGGGTCACCCTCGTCCGCGTTACAAACAACGTACTTCTGGTCAGCCTTGTTAGGTGCGGTGAGAGCCCACTTACGACCGGTGGGGAATCCTCCGCCTCCTCTTCCGCGAAGACCGGAGTCGGAAACTACCTTGATAACGTCCTCGGGAGTCATCTCGGTGAGGACCTTACCGAGTGCAGCATAACCGTCCATAGCGATGTACTCCTCGATGTCATCGGGGTTGATAACACCGCAGTTACGGAGAACTATACGCTTCTGGGTCTTGTAGAATGCAGTATCGTTAAGAGATACGTTTACGATCTCCTCTGCCTTTTCCTTGCCTGCAACGTCATTGTAAACAAGGCGCTCTACAACTCTACCCTTAAGAAGATGCTCTTCAACGATCTCCTTAACGTCATCAGCGGTTACTCGGCTGTAGAAAGTTCCCTCGGGATGTACGATAACGACAGGGCCGAGTGCGCAAAGACCGAAACAACCGGTCTGAACGAGCTTAACCTCTTCGCTAAGACCAAATGCCTCTATCTGCTTGTTAAATTCTGCCTGAAGGGTCTGGCTTCCGGAGGAGGAACAGCCTGTACCGCCACAGATAAGAATGTGTGCACGAATCATTTTAAATACCTCCTCTGATTACTTGAGATCAGCAACGGTAAATTCCTTTACTACGTTGCCTCCCTTTAAGTGCTTTTCAACGACGGTCTTAGCCTTTTCAGCCGTCATTTTTACATAGGTGATCTTTTCCTTGCCGGGCTCGTAGATCTCAACGATGGGCTCAAGCTGGCAGAAGCCGATACAGCCGGTCTGCGTAACCGTTACCTTGGAGGCAAGACCTCCATTGTTGATCTCCTCAACGAACGCGTTAAGGACGGGGCGCGCGCCCGCTGCGATACCGCAGGTAGCCATACCTACGACAACGCGAACGTCGTTAGTGCCTTCTCTCAGAATGACCTTGTCCTTCATTCTGTCTTTGATTGCTTTGAGTTCAGCCAAAGATTTCATTTTTCCTTCCTTTCTAAATAACCCTTTATTTAATTTTTAAAAATTTCGTCGTATTGCTCGGTGAGATTCTCTTTTATCCAGCACAGAATCTCGAACGCATCCAGCGGCGTGTCGTCAAGCACGGCTCGCAGCTCGCGCGTGTCAAGCTCCACCGTACCGCCCGCCGTTTCATGCGTGTAAACAAAGTCTACGTTAGGGTGCCCTTGTATAAGGGTAACGACCGTCGAGATCACGTCGCCGAGCGGAGTGAAATCAATGTGATCCTTGTAAAAGGTTGCGCTTATCACAGTCCCGTGACTGTCAGGGTATCGCGCCGCCTCGCGTGAGGATATACTGATGCCGCCGCCCGTCTGCTCGGCTGCCGCCTTAAACAGCGGAATTCCAAGCCCGACTCGTCTGGTCGTGCGTGTTGTGTAAAATGGGTCTGTTACCGATCTGAGTATCTCGTCGCTCATTCCGCAGCCGTTATCCGTCACCGTAATAGTCAGCTTGGATCCCGCCTCGCAAATAGCGATCTTGATAAGGCTCGCACCGGCCTTGACCGAATTTTCGGTAATGTCAAGAATGTTGAGTGAAAGCTCTTTCATAGTTACCTCCTGAGCAGCTTAAAAAGAGCGTGCCTGACCGATTCCTCTTCGTCATCATCGCATTCGAGAACAAGAAAATTGTTCTTATCCTTGATGCCGTCAAGATAATGCGCATCAGAGCTGATGATGAAGCGCTCGCGGCTTATCCCGTACTTTGATGCAAATTCGTCTATACGCGCATCGTCGTGAAGCTCGTAGTACTCGAATTTCGCATCCGGCGGTATATCACCGAGAACTGCGATCAGACCGTTTGACGATCTGTCAATGTGCGCAGGGTAGCACACACCGTTAAACTCCTTTACGACCGTGTACGCGTCGTCGATCGATATATCGGTCGCAACCGTCAACAGCTCGTCGATTCTGCCGATAACGTTGTCATCGCTGTCAACTATCAGCTGCTCGCCGAAAATATCCGGTCGGTTCTGTACCTTGAATCTATGCTCCGATACGTACTCGTCAAAGCGCATCGCATCGTCAAGATCCTCAAACAGACATACCGCGTGAATATCCTCAGAGGTCGTCAGCTCCATACCCGCCACAGGCACTATACCGTAGGCGCGCGCCGCTTCAAAGAAAGCAGGGCAGTTCCTTGCCGTATTGTGATCCGTAAGTGCGATTATGTCAAGTCCCGCGAGCTTCGCCATACCGGCTACGCTTGCAGGGGTACTTTCCGTGTCTCCGCAGGGAGATAGACAGGAGTGTGTGTGCAGATCGTAATAGTATTTCCTCATCAAAGGATACCGCCGATCTTTATTGCGGTCTCATATATCGGCGCGCTGGATGCCAATACGTTGATCCCACGTGCTTTCGCCGCCGCCACCACGTCATCCTCGAGAGTTACCCCCTCGGCTAAAACAACGCAGCTCACGTCGGCAAGAGAAGCAACGGCTATAACGTTTACGTTAGACATAATGGTTATCCATACGTTTCCCGATACGGCTCTTCCCATGACCCAGCTGAGAAGATCGCCGACGTATACGCCGTCAGTTATTTTGTCGGGGTCGGAAAGGTTAACGGTGTCAAATCCGCAAGTCTGAGCCAGCTCCTTTACCGTCATTCTTCCTCACCTCCGATTTGCTTGTCCTTAAGTGCTTTTATAGGGCAATCCTCAACGCACGCAAGTCCCTTCGTCACATCCTCGGCAAACGCCCTGCAATTAGGTGCGCCACACGAGCCGCAGTCTATTCCGGGCAGCTGTGCCTTAAGGCTTTGAATATTCGCCATCATTCTCATCGACTCGGCAAGAGTTGAGCCAAGCCTCGATATAGGCTGATATTCGGGTAAGTTTTCAAATAAATATCCGTCCGGGATATATTCCGATTCTTCCTTCGTCAGCACGTTTTGCGAAACGGGAAGGTATCTTCTGAGCGTTTGCAGCCTCGTCTTTGCAATAAACGGATTCTGCATAGTCAAAACACCGCCGACGCAGCCTCCCGTACAGGCGCAAAGCTCGATGAAATCCACGGGTGGAATGTTTCCGTTTTCTACCTGGTCGAGAACGTGTATTGCGTTTTCGATTCCGTCAGCGGCAAGATAGCTGTCGTTCAGTATCGCGGTGGCTTCACCGCCCGAACGCGCCCAGCCGATTCCGATACGTCCCGATTCCGACATCGGCTTCGGTGATTCATCGGGGTTCATCTTGCCTATCAGCATGAAGTAGGCGTCCGTTATCGAAACGACTACGTCAACAGCGCTCTTGTAATCCGAAAAACCGTTTTTAACGTAGCTTGCTTTTGCAGGGCAGGGAGAAATAAAGCATACGCCGATCTCTTCGGGCTTAAGCTCGGGGTGATCCTTGATTGCTTTTTCCTTTGCCAGCCTTGCGGCAACCTCCATGGGCGGCAGCATATGGATTATATTCTCGTTAAGCGACGGAAATCTGAGAGCAATAAGTCTCACGATAACCGGGCATGCCGAGCTTATAACCGGTTTTTGCGTGCCCTCGGTGTTTATGTAGAGTCGCGTGTAGGCAGAAACCAGCTCAGCCGCCTTCGCAACCTCATAAACCTCGTCAAATCCGATCTTCAAAAGACCGTTCAGAACGTAATCAACGTCCGTAAGGTTGTCAAACTGACCGTACAGGGAAGGCGCAGGCAGCGCGATCTTCCACTTGAAGCGGTCCATATCCGACATCTTTGAGCAGACTGCTTTTTTTGCTTGATGGGGGCAATGTCTTATGCACTCACCGCAGTCGATGCAGCGCGCGGAGTTTATCACCGCACGCCCGTTTCTTATGCGTATCGCTTCGGTGGGGCAGTAGCGCAGGCAGGTAGTACAGCCCGTGCATTTGCTCTCGTCGAGGAGAACGGAGTGTTCATAAGTATTCATTGGTAAAAACCTCAACAGTTTACTCTCATAACGATGCGTGTTCCAACACCCACCGTTGAGTCAATAGTCATTGAGTCTGTGTATTTTTTCATATTGGGAAGTCCCATTCCGGCACCGAATCCGAGCGAACGGATATTGTCCGATGCAGTAGAGTAGCCGGCTTGCATAGCTTGTTCGATGTCTTTAATGCCGGGGCCGTGGTCCTCAAGCACGATCTCTATGTATTCCTCGCATACGCGCACCTCAGCGATGCCGCCTCCCGCGTGGATTACCATATTGATCTCGCCCTCGTACATAGCGATAGAAACTCTGCGCACGGTTTCGCTGTCAATACCGAGCTGGCGCAGGTTTTTCTTTACCTGTACCGAGGCCTGACCCGCAGTAGTGAAGTCATCTCCCTCTACAACGAATCTGAAAACGAGCTCGTCGCTCATTTGTGACTTCCGCGAAGGCCGTTCTCAAAGAGAAGACCGCACGCATTGTAAAGTGTTTTGTCTGTATTCATCACAACTATACCGGCATCCTTCGCGAGTGCAAGCATTTCCTCGCTCGGAACCTTTGAGCGCACGAATACGATACATACCATATCCATCATAACCGCGGTGCGTATTACCTGCGGATTGACAAGACCGGTCAGCAAAACTGCCTGATCCTTAACGAACGCGAGAACGTCGCTCATCAGATCGCAACCGCAAGCAGAATATACGTGCTTGCCGAGGTTTTCTTCACAGCACAGTGTCTGTGCGTCAAGCAGCTCTTTGATAGTAGAAATTTTCATACAGCTTCCTTTCCTGACAAAACAACTGTTGAGTCTTGTATTCGATTAGTTGTTGTACTTGTCAATAATGCCGGGAACGTCGTCAACACCGAGTCTGCCGTAAACCTCTTCGTTTACAGTAAGTACGGGAGCAAGTCCGCACGCACCGATGCAACGGCAAGCGGTAAGAGAGAACTTTCTGTCGGGGGTGCATTCGTCGCCGCCGATACCGAGTATCTCCTGAAGCTTGTCATAGATATCGCCCGAGCCACGTACGTAGCAAGCGGTACCAAGACATACTGAAATGTGGTTTTCTCCCTTGGGAGTAAGAGAGAACTGTGCGTAGAATGTAGCAACGCCGTAAACCTTTTCGAGCGAAACGCCCATACCCTCGGCAATCATCTTCTGCACTTCGATGGGAAGGTAATCGTAGATTCCCTGTGCTTCCTGCATAACTGCCATAAGACGGCTCTTGTCGTGCTTGTTCGCGTCAATTACTGCCTGAAGACGCGCGTTCTGTTCTGCCGTGCCCTTGAAGGGAACGGTGGAAAGCTTTTTGAGCATATTTTATCCTCCTTTTACTTGTAGGTAACGGTAAACCGATAACTTACAGTTAAGACATATTATATCATAATATATTTAAAAAATCAATATAAAAAGGTCACAAATTTTGATAAAACAAGCACAAAAATGATAAAAATTTCACAACTTTCCGTCTTTAAAATTCATTTTCCGCCCGTTTCCGCCATAAAATCGGCAAAGAACCGCTCGCATATCCCCACCGCCGCCGCTTTTGCACGCAAGCGCAAAGCCACTCCGTCCACGCTTTTCGCAATAAGGCACAGCTTCGACGAGCTTGTCACAAGTGCCGCATCCGAGCGCAAAAGCTCTCCTTTTGTAAACGCTCTTTCTTCAACCTCAATACTCATCTCCTTGCATATCTTTATCAGCCTCGCCCTCGTTATTCCGGGTAGAATATGCCTATCCGTCGGATGAGTTATCAGCTTGTTATTCTTCAATATGGATATGTTTGAATGTGCGCACTCCGTCACCGTGTTACCTCTGTGGAATACCGCCTCGTCAGCCCCCATACCCTCGGCATAGCTCGATGCCAGCACCGCGGGCAATAGGTTGAGTGTCTTGATGTGACAGTATCCGTATCTGCGGTCGGGGTAGGACACAAGCGCAAGCCTTCTTTTCGGGTCGGGCAGCGCGAGCGGAGTGACCGTTATTAACATATTTGACCGACCGCACCTTTCGTAAGCGTGCTTGCGCACCTCGCCGTATCTGGTCAGCTGAAAGTAGAGAAAAAAGCAGTCCTCGCCCGACCGCTTTACAAGACCGTGCAGCAAGTCGCGAAGCTGTACATCGTTAAAGGGCAGGGGAATATCCATTCTTTTCGCGTTGGACACAAACCTCTCGATATGCTCATTCTCAAGGTATATTTGGCCCCCTCTTCCCATCGCCGCATCGTATATCCCGTCACCGAAAAATACCGCCCTGTCGGACAGTGGCAGCCTTACCTCGTCGGGCGCGCAAACTCTGCCGTTATAGTATGCAATACTCATAAAAAAACACCTCACAAAACGATTTCTTCACCATTATATGAAGAACGCCGTGAGGTGTTGATTTTAAGTTTTAAAATTGCTTTTCGAGTATCACGTTGCCGTCAAAATCCTTGATCGTAAAGCGGCGGCTTTCATACACCGCATACGAGCGCGGATTGTTCTCCTTGGGCAGCGCGACCGAGCCGGGATTGATGTAAAAGTTTTCGTCACCGAATTCCTCGATTTTCAGCACATGTGTATGCCCGTGTAACATTATTTCGCCCTTTTCAAGCGGCGGAGGGGTAGCGGTATTGTGGTGATGACCGTGTGTTACAAATACCGGAAGTCCGTCAAGCTCAAGCCTTGCATAGTCAGCCATAATGGGAAAATCAAGCACCATCTGATCGACCTCGGCATCACAGTTTCCGCGCACCGCGATTATCTTTGATCTTATGGGATTCAAGAGGGAAATAACCTCTTTTGGAGCATAGGTCGCGGGCAGATCGTTTCTTGGACCGTGATAGAGAATATCACCAAGCAGAACGATCTTGTCTGCACCCTCTTTTTCAAATGCCGCAAGCGTCCTCTTGCAGCTGTCGAGATCTCCGTGTATGTCGGAGCATATCAAGAGCTTCATTCTGCCTTTTCCTTTCCGAAATTTTCCGCTTCCTCGGCAAGCGATCTCATCACGCGACTTATCTTTTCCTCGTCAACCTTGACTACCTGTCTGTCATAGGTGATAAAGCCGTTTGTCTCATCCTCAACGTCGGATACCTGCGTGTAGATAAACGCCGATGCGCCGCTCTTTACAAGCTCGCGCACCTCGGTGTCGTACAGCTTGCACACCGCCATCTCAAATTCGCCTGCGCTGGGGTAGGTGGTGTAGCCGTAATTCTTGTTTCCGAAAAGATGACCGTCAACGCGGTGTGAATAGCCGCCGAACTCGCTTATAACAAGCGGACGGCCGTCGTTCTTCGCCTTTAACGGCTTGAAGTATATATGAAGTGAATTTACGTCGCTTCTCTTGCGGTGGAACCAACCGGACGTCGCATCGATTATTCTCGACGGGTCGGCAGCCTTTGCCATATCGTACATCTCATCGGCACAGAACTGTCCCCAACCCTCGTTGAAAATAGTGAAGTACACCACGCTCGGATAGTTGTACAGCGTGTTCATAACGCCCTTCATGCAGTGCACGAACGCCTTTCTCGAAAGCGCGTTTTTATGGCTGTGCTTGTCGGGCTTGCTCTTGAAAAATAGGGTCGGCAAGGCAGTGTCGCGCAGGAATGAATACTTTGAGTTGTTTATCATATCCTGGAATACCGCAATACCGTGCTTGTCACAAAGGTGATAGAATATCGCAGGCTCGAGCTTTATGTGCTTTCTCAAGGTGTTAAAGCCGAGCTTTTTTGTGAGCAAAATGTCGTCCTCATAGCACTCGGGCGAGGGCGGCAAAAAGATTCCGTCGGAGTAATATCCCTGGTCGAGAAGACCGTTGAAAAGATACGGCTTTTTGTTCAAGGTAAGGCGTTTCACCCCACCCGTGTCACAAATTCCGACCTCTCGGAGAGCAAAATAGCTCTCGATCTCATCGTTTTCCGTCTTAATGGTGAAGTAATAAAGGTAAGGATCCTCAGGCGACCAGAGCCTTGCATTCTCGGGACGCACGGTAACGCTGCTTCCCTCGAATTCATATACCTCGCCGCTGTCCTTTAAGGTAAGCACCTTTTTGCCAACACCGCCAACCACGTTTATGACGGCCTCGGTCATGCTTTGTGCGATACGTACCTGCTCAATATAGCCCTCGGGCACGCTTTCAAGCCATACCGTCTGCCATATTCCGCTGACGGGAGTGTACCACATTCCGCCCCTCTTTTTCTTCTGCTTTCCGTACGGAAACAGAGGGGAAAGATTGTCCTTTACCCTTAAATATATCTCGTTTTCTCCCTCTTTAAGCTGCTCTGTAACGTCAGCATAAAAGGGCAGATATCCGTCGTTGTGCGTGCCGACGACCGTGCCGTTCACGCTTATCGTAGCAAGTCTGTCCACCGCGCCAAAGCGCAAAAGCATACGGCCCTTGTTAAAGCCCTCGGGGAGCATAAAGGTTCTTCTGTAATGCAAATATTCGTATTTTCCGGGAGTGCTCCCAATGCCCGAAAGCTCGCTCTCGGGCGGAAAGGGAACGAGTATTTTCTCATTAAATTTGAGCGGTACTCCGTCCTCGCCCGTGATCGCGAAATCCCAATAGCCGTTCAGGCATAAAAACGAGTCGCGCTTGAGCTGCGGACGCGGATATACGTTCCACGGCACGTCGCATTTTGCCGCCTCATAGTGCGGAGTTCTGAGTGCCATGGCTTAAACTCCCATTCCGCCACCGGATACCTGCTGCATCGCCTGCTCAATAAGCGGCAAAAACAGATCGAGAGTGATAAGTATTCCGGATATTACAAGGAAAAGTATGCTTCCCACGTTGCCGAGTACAACACCCGCAACGCGACCTCTCGGAATTCTCACCGACATACGCTCGTCAACGCCAAACCATCTCTTGCGGATACCAAGTATAAGCATAACGATGCCGCTGGCAAAGAGCGCGCCTATAAGACTGAGATAGAGCATGGTTACGCTGTAATCAAGGAACAGATCTGAGGGAATATTGGAGAGATCCGTTTCGCTGCTGATATTCTCGAACCAAGTCATAAATCTTTCAACACTATCTCCTACAAGCATAGGAAGCGCACCACCGATAAAGTTCATTACCGCGTGTATCAAAACCGAGTAAAGCCAGTTACCGCTCTTAAGGGCAACAAATCCAAGCACGATACCGACGAGCACAGCATAGAAGAGCTGGTCGAGATTTCCGTGGAACAGACCGAACGCGACCGCGCTTACGATGATAGCAAACTTTCCGCCGTATACTGAAAGACGGTCAAGCAGCAGCTTTCTGAATATAAGCTCCTCCATTATCGGTGCAAGCACCACGGTAAGCAAAAGAAGTATAGGCAGGGGAGTGCTGTCAAGAAGATTGCCTACGGGATCGTAATTTTCAATTCCGAGCAGCGCGGAATAAACAGCGTTGATAAAATTGCCGATATAGCTTCCCGCGAGCATCGCCAGCTCCGCGATCGGTATCATCGCAAGCAGCATCGGAAAGCTCATTTTAGGCTTTTCGAGCGGCAGCGGCTTCTTCGGCACCTTGCGTACTATAAAAAACATCACGGGCACGCCCACCGCGTACATCGGCAGCGTGTTCATAAGCATATTGAAGTATACCGATCCGGTTATCTGAAGATAAAGATCGGTGTTGCCCATGATGTCTATAAGAATGAATTTAAGTGCAAATAACGCGGTATATACCAGCGTGTATGTCACGAGTGTTAAAAACACGAGCGAGAGCATAGAGCGCGAGGTCGCCTTCTTCGCGTCCTTGACCACCAGCTCGTCGTAAAAATCGTACTGCGGCCTGTTGGTAAAAGGATCGCGGTACTCCTGACTGTTGTAGTTGAAGTCGTTGTTCATAGTTATACCTTTCGTGTGAGTGCATAATTATAGGGTAAATATAATTTTACCACTAAAATTTGAACATTACAACACTTTTTTGTGAAGTGTTGCATTTTTATGAAATATGCAACAAAAAACGTGTCGAAATTCTCCATAATATATATGCGTAATTATTGATGCACACTTGAAAACGCGCGCCTTTTGTGTTAAAATATATCCATTGATTTAAAAACTTCGAGGTGATGGTATGTTTAAAGAGGGATTTGATAACGAAAAATATCTGAAATTGCAATCCGAAAAGATAAAAGAGCGCATTTCGCTTTTCGGCGGCAAGCTCTATCTTGAATTCGGCGGCAAGCTCTTCGACGATTTTCACGCTTCGCGTGTCCTTCCCGGATTTGCCCCCGACAGTAAGATAAAAATGCTTATCGAGCTTAAGGACGTCGCCGAGATAATCATATCCATCAATACCGCTGATATTGAGAAAAATAAGGTCAGAGGAGATATCGGCATTACCTACGACCTCGACGTGCTTCGTCTTATCGACGCATTCCGCGGCTACGGCCTCTACGTCGGCAGCGTGGTAATGTCACGCTACAAGCCCCACCCGGTTGCCGATGCCTTTAAGACCAAGCTCGAAAACCTCGGTATAAAGGTATACAAGCATTACGAGATCGACGGCTACCCCCACAATATCCCCCTCATAGTATCCGATGACGGCTTTGGCAAAAACGAGTATGCCGAAACAAGCCGCTCTCTCGTCGTCGTTACCGCCCCCGGTCCCGGCTCCGGCAAGATGGCTACCTGCCTCTCACAGATATACCACGAGGCAAAGCAGGG